>DASVTN010000128.1:0-27316 GCA_036387555.1 Allosphingosinicella sp.
TTTCGCGGGAGAGGAGGGGCCCACCGCGAAGCGGTGGGAGGTGAGGGTCTTGCCGGGGTCAGTGCTGCAGACCCTCACCTCCCAAGCTTCGCTTGGGCCCCTCCTCTCCCGTGAAGGACGGGAGAGGGGCTGTGCGCCTCCAGCATCCGCTGAATGTCGATTCAGCCTAGTTCCAGGCGCCCGCGCCGTAGATCGCCTTGCGTACGGCGGCGAGCTTATAAGCATCGCTCGGCTTGGGTCCGGCCATTTGGCGGGCAGCGTCGGTCAACCGAACCACGATCTCATGCGCGGCAGACGTGTCGCTTCCCTTGCTTATCGCTTGATCGAAGACCGAAGCCGCCGTGAAATAGTCGAGGCTGTTTTCCGGCTGGTTCAGGACTGATCTTACCGCCTCAACGGGCGGTCGGGTATTTGCCTTGGCCGACTCAGCAGGCGATGCCTCACCAATCAGCACCGTGGCCAAGAAAACGAGGGTACCATTGCAGTTCATCCTATCGCCCCTTCAGCGCTGCTGATGGTGTCTAGCTCGCTGGTCGTTGACTGGCAGAGGGTCTAGGCGGAAAGCTTGCTATAGTCTCGGACAGAAGAAATAGTATCAACCATATAACCGCTAACAAGCCGAAACCATAACTAGCCACATCAGCAAATGATCCACCTAATATCGCATTCAATATGAAGTTTGCAGATACTATTGTAGAGATTCCGAAAGTCGCCAAGACTCTTCGCGAACGACGACGAAGTAGGAAGGGCAGCGCCACTACTGTCAAGATCGCCAATAGCGACAATACCCAAAGGATTAGCGGTGCGTACAGCTGAGCTACCATGACAACCATGATGGCAAGAACGAATAACAGCATAGCCAAGATGGCTTTTGCTGTGTTCCTGACTATCACCACTTCAGGCCTTTAACCGAGTTGAATATTCCTCGGCGCATATCAGCTTCGATTTTTCTCTGAAAATTCTCCTTGGCCGGGATTGTGAAGCTTCCGATATCGTCTCCTGGCGGGTCGCAGACACTGGAACCATCCTTTTGCGGGACGCACTCCGTGCCGGTCGGATCCGTCGCATTGACAGGATCGTTTCCAACATAGGCGTAGAGATTGACCTGGTCCTGATAGCCGATCGGATCGACCTGCAGGAACCGCGCACTCGCCGTGCCGCTTCCGAACCAGGCCGCACCAGCCACGGCCGCTGATGCGATCAGCTTACGAACCTGTCTCATACAAGCTCCCGAAAGTCTTAGGAGCTGATCACAGAAACCTGCGTTCCACAACGCAGGATTGCACCATTTCCGATACACCCGGTTGGCAGGAATAGACCGTTTCGGCTCGACCCCCGCCATAACCCTAAATCTGATCTATTGCGGTGCGTTGCTGCAGTAACACACTTTGCCCCTTGCGCTCCACGCCTCCCCTGCCCCATTTAGCCTCAAAGCACAGGGAGCGGAGCGAACATGGCCACCCAGACCCAGACCGAGACCAAGCTGAAGCTCGAGGCGCCGGAGCCGTTGCAGACGGTGGAGCCCGCCGCGGCGGCCGGGCTGGTCCCGATCGAGGAAGGCGTGAAGTCGAAGCTCGAGACGGTCGTCGACAAGTTCGTCAGCGAGCTGGTCGCGGCGGACGCCAACAGCCCCGAGTTCGGCAAGAAGGTCGACGAGCTCACCAACATGGGCCGCAAGCAGATCGCCGAGGCCGCCGGCCATTCCAACCGCTTCCTCGACCGGCCGATCAAAGCGATCGACAAGGATACCGGAATCGGCGCCGACCTGCTCGAGCTTCGCCGAACCGTCGAGGAGCTCGATCCGGGCAGGCAGGGCAACCTCAGCACGCCGCGCAAGATCCTCGGCATCATTCCGTGGGGCAACAAGCTCGGCAATTATTTCCAGAAGTACCAGAGCTCCCAGACCCACATCTCGAAGATCCTGAACAGCCTCGCCTCCGGCAAGGAGGAGCTCCAGTACGACAACGAGGCGATCAACACCGAGCGGGCCGCCATGTGGAAGACGATGGGCCAGCTCGAGCAGATGATCCATATCTCCAAGGCGCTCGACCAGAAGCTCGAGGACAAGGCCAACGAGCTCGACGCCAACGAGCCGGCCAAGGCCAAGGCGATCCGCGAAACCGCGCTCTTCTATACCCGCCAGCGCACCACCGATCTGCTGACCCAGATGGCGGTGACGGTTCAGGGCTATCTCGCCCTCGACCTCGTCAAGAAGAACAATGTCGAGCTGATCAAGGGCGTCGACCGGGCGTCGACCACGACCGTCGCGGCCTTGCGCACGGCCGTGACCGTCGCCCAGGCCATGACCAACCAGCGCCTGGTGCTGGAACAGATCACCGCGCTCAACACGACCACCGCCAACATCATCGACTCGACCGGCGAGCTGCTCAAGAGCCAGACCGCCGAGATCCACAAGCAGGCGGCCTCGTCGACGATCCCGCTGGAGACCCTGCAGCGCGCCTTCCAGAACATCTACGACACGATGGATACGATCGATACGTTCAAGCTCGAGGCGCTCGGCAGCATGAAGCAGACCGTCCAGACCCTCTCCAGCGAGGTCGAGAAGAGCCGCGGCTACATCGCCCGCGCCGAGGGCACGGAGCAGAACCGGCTCGCCGGCCGGAGCGCGCCCAACTCGCTGCTCGGACCGATCGAGGGCTGAAGATGGCGCGAACGCCCCGCAGCGTCGAGGAAGCGATCGCCCGGTTCGACGAATATTCGGCGCGTCTCGACGGCCATGTCCCGGCGGTATCGAGCGCCAGGCGCCGTGTTTACGGCCGCGCCGCGGGAAGGCTGGCGCGCCGCGCGGCGACCATGGGGGCGGCGATCGCCGCCCTCATCGTCGCGACGATCGCCTTCGGCCTCGTCGTCGGCCCGATCGGCCTGACCGGCCTGTTCCTGGTCGCCCTCGCCATTCTCGCGATCCTCCTGCTCGTCTCCTTCTGGCCGGCGGAGCCCAAGCGAGTCGCCTATAACGAGCAGCTCCCGACCGGCACCGTCGTGCGCCAGCTGGAGAGCATGCTCGTCAAGCGCCGGCCGGCCCTGCCCGCCCCCGCCGCCCAGCGCGCCGACGCCATCGGAGCGCAGCTGCCGCTGCTCGAATCGCGGCTTTCGGACGTGGACCCGCTCGACCCGCTGGCCCAGGACGCCCGGCGGCTGATGGGCAAGCATCTGCCGGAGCTGATCGAGCGCTACGAACGGATCCCCGCCGACTATCGCCAGCAGCGCGACGGCGAGGGCCTGACCGCCGACCAGAGGCTCGTCGCAAGCCTGGACGCCGCCCGTCAGGCGCTCGGCGAGATCGGGGACAAGCTCGTCCAGGGCGACCGCCAGGCCTTCGAGACCCAGGGCCGCTTCATCGAGAGCCGCTACAAGGAAGACGGCGGCCCGGGAGGCCAATGATGGGCTTCGACCTCGCCGGAATGATTCGGCAGGCGGACGAATATATCCGCAGGAGCCTCAAATCGAAGGCGGTGCGCGACGCGGAGAAACGCCGCTCGGAGCGGCAGTCGCGGGAGGCCGAGCGGCGGATCAAACGGGCGGCCCTCGTCGGCGGCGCTTCCGGAGCCGCGATCCTGGGCGTGGGCGCGCTCGTCGCGCCGCTCGCGGTGCCGGTCGTCGCCGCGGCCGGGGGCGGGGCGCTGGTCCTGGCCGTGGGATCGCTTTTCCGGCCCTCCCGGCGGCGCGCGGGCGACGGCGACTTCTCCCAGGCCGAGCTCGCCGAGCTTCCCGGCGACGCGGAGGACTGGCTGCTCGACCGGCGGGAAATGCTCCCGCTCAAGTGCAGGCCCGATCTCGACCGGATTTTCCGGCGCCTCGGCGATCTCCAGCCGAACCTCGCCGCGCTCGCCCCGCATTCGACCGCGGCCTGGGAGGCGCGGCGGCTCCTCGGCGATCACCTGCCGCGGCTCATCCTCGCCTACGAAGCCATTCCAGGCTCGGCCCGGGAAGAGGAGCCGGAAGTCCGGCGGAGGCTGTTGACGGGGCTTGCGACGGTCGCGGACGCGCTGGACGAGCTTTGCGGCGAGGTCTGCAGGAACCCGCTGATGACCTTCGAGACCCAGGGCCGCTTCATCGAGAGCCGGTATCGGGGAGAGGATCCCCGGCTGAGCGGTCAGAAACTTCCGTCGAACCGCCCGGAATAGGGCATTTCGCCGAGCCGGAGAGCGGCGTCGACGCGGTAGCGGCCGTCGGCGAAGATGCGGATGTCGAGCCGGTCGGCGCTGGTCTGGCTGGCCAGCGGCAGCAGCAGCGCCTGGCCGTCGCAGCGGGGCTGGCCGCTGAGGGAAGCGGTGAGCGGCATGCCGGCGACGTCGCCGGTGAACCGCGCCTTCACCAGCCCGCCCGCCTCCGCGCAGAGGCCGTCGCCGAAGCGGAAGCTGAAATCGGCGAGATCCAGCATCGGCCGCGGCAGGTTGGGCAGCTCGGGCGCTTCGAAGCTGCCCGTGGCGTCGTCGATGCCGAAGCCGTGGCGCGACACGGTGAACGAGCCGCGAAGCCCGTCATCGGGCTGCTCCAGGTCGAGCCGCGCGCGCCCGACCAGCAGGGGCAGAAACCGGAGCCGGGTCGCGACGTCGCCCAGCGCGATAGTGCCGAACCGCGCCTCGGTGAGCGTGCCCAGCCACAGGCTTCCCTCCGCCTCGCGCGCCGCCAGCCCCTTCTCCGCGAAGCCGAGCCGGTCGAGGGCGATCCGAAGCGGCAACAAGGCCACGAGCGAGAAGAGCAGGGCGCACAGGAAGAAGATCTCCCGCCACCAGCGAAGGCGAATCCGCATCAGCCGCCCCTCGAACGAAGGACGATCTGGGCGGAGAGGGTGCGGTCCGGATTGCTGCTCGCCGTCAGCCGTTCGACGACGAACCCCTGCCCCTCGAGCCGGCCGATCCAGCCGAACAGGGCCGGCGGACGGGCCGCCCCGATGGCGATGGACACCCGCCCCGGCCCCTCGGGCTGGAGCCCGGAAAGCTGGAAGCCGGCTTCGGAAGCGGCCGCCGTGATGGCGACGTCGAGGGGGCCGGCGAGGGCTGCCGGGCGGTTCCGCTCGAGCCCGCCGATCGCCGCCGCCTGAGCGCGCGCCTCGCCCAGGTTCGCCACCGCCTCGCCATGCCTCTGCTTCGCCGCCGAAAGCGAGTCCCCCAGCGGCCGAAGAATCAGAAGCCAGGCGAGGACGAGGCCGACGAGAACGAGCATGACGCCGAGCAGCCAGCGCTCGCGCGGGGTGCGGGCGAGCCACAGGGCCTTGAACCGGGCGCTCATCGCGGCCGCACCGCGAGATCGGCCACCCTGCGCCCGCCGGCAGTCCTCGGAGCCGCCGCTTCGGCCGCGAAGCCGCTCGTCTCGACCCGCTGGCGCAGCGCCTCGATGGCGGCCGGGGAATCCGCCTGCACCGTCGCCCGAAGCACTCCGTCGGGGGCGAAAGCGAGCGCTGAGAGCTCGACGTTGGGAGTCGCCTTCACGGCGTCGAACAGGATCCCAGCCGTCGCGGTGAAACCGGCGCCGCCGCCGCGAAGCTCGGTCAGGCGCTGGGTCAGCGCCGCCACCGAGATGGAAGCTCCGGACCGGCGGGGCAGCGCCGCCGCGGCGATGCGGCGGGTCTCGGCGTCGGCCGCGTCGGCCGCGAAGCTGTAGCGGACGATCGCGCCCACCTGCACGAAGAGGCTGGCCAGAAGCAGGGCCGCGGTCAGCACCGCCAGCCGCCGGGCTCTCGCCGGAGCGACCCGCCAGTCCCGGCCCCGGCCGAACGGCCCCTGCCGCAGGTCCAGCGGCGCCTGTTCGAGCGCCGCCGCGATCCCGGCGGTGAACGCCTCGGCGCCCAACGCGGCGGCGCCGCGCCCGGCCAGGAGCATCTCGCCCAGGTCCGGCTCCACCGCGAAGGCCTCGGTGGGGCCTCGGTAAAGACGAAGCGGGCCCGAATCCCAGCTTGCCAGCCCTTGCTCCGGTTCGGGCACGAGCAAGGTCTCGGGCACGATCCGATGGGCGTCGAAGCCGGCGGCCTGCAGGTCGGCCAGCCAGTCCCGCATCGTCTCCAGCGGCACCAGCCCGACGCATCGGAGGGCGCCGTCGCCCGCGGAGCGGCCGACCGCGACATGAAGCTCGCCGATCGGCTGGGCGCTGATCTCGGCCGCCATCAGCCGCGCTGCACCCGCCGCCTGCGCCGGCGAAAGCCCGGCGGGCAGCTCCAGCCAGTGCAGGGACACCTCTTCGCCCGGGGTCACCGCGACGGCCGGCGCCGAGCGATGCTCGTTCACTCCGTCGAGGCCGGTGCCGCGCGCGGCCACGCTTCCCATAGCGAGGCGAGCCCAGCCTTCCACGCCGCCGCCGCGGGCCAGGAAAAGGAGCAAGGCCTCCCTCATTCCCCGCCCCACCTCCGGGCCACCACCTTGGCCGGGGCAACCCGCGAATCGACGAGCGCCCAGGCTTCCATCTCCGCGTCCTGGAAGGAGACGGAGAGGTCGATGGTGAACCAATAGGTCTTGAGCTGGAGCTGGGACATGGGATCTACGCTCGTCTCTAGCCCGGCGCCCTCCGCGCTGCGCCAGAAATCGTACGTGTTGCGCCAGCCCCCCTGCGGACGGCTGGCGATCAGGCCTCGCGCCCGATCGGGTCGAACCCTGGCCGGAGCGAACATGGCGAGCAAAGGAGCGTCGCGCGGAAGCAGGGTGTTGACGTTGATCGGCGACATGTCGGCGGCCGGAAGGGCGCATATGTAGGGCCTCAGCTGGCGGTAGATGTCCGCGGTCACTCCGGCGACGGCGCGCAACTCGCTCGGATCGGCGAGCAAGGTGTTGCCGGTCCGGTATGCGGGCTCCCCTCCCGTATAGGCGCCGTCCTCCGCGCCCTGCGGACTGGTGTCGGAGTCGGAGTCGATCCAGTCCGCGGTGGCGGCCGCGACCCGGCGGGCGGCGGGTTCAGGCAGCCCGATGACGATCATCAGCCCGACGAACTGCTCGATCGCCGCCGGCCGCTGGGCCAGGGTCACCGAGACGTCGCCCTGGACGAGGCTGTTGAGGTTGAAGCAATTGCCGCCGTCGCGGATCGTTGCGGTGGCCGACCCCTCGCCCGGCAGCGGAATCCGGCGGGCCGTGCCGTTCCAGTCTCCGGCAAGGGTCGTCACATAGGCGTCCTGGCCGGCTAGATCGTCGATCCGGAGCGCCAGGAGATCCTCGACTCCGAGCGCATAGGCTCTCGCCTGGTCGAGCGCGGCGCCGTTCATCGCCATCGCCGTCGACAGCCGCAGGCGCTCGAAGGCGCCGGCGGCGATCGCGGCCATGATCACGACGAGCACCAGCACGGCGAGCAAGGCCGCGCCGCGCTCCGAAGGCGGAACCGGCCGCTTCACCCGGCCGTCCCGGTCTGGAAGAGCTGGCGGGTGGTGCCGCTCCCTTCGGAATCCATGATCAGCTCGACGGCGCGTGGCAGCTCCGTCGGCCGGGTCGGGTCCCATCGTTCGCGCCACGCGCCTTCGCCGTCGCGATACCGAAGCCGTATCCGCCGGACCCGGTCCACCACCACGGTGGCGGCGAGCGGAGCGCCGCCGTCAAGCCGCGGATAGATGCGCCTCTCGAGCCGCCCGTCGGCGAAGCTGTATTCGACCCGCTGAAGGGAGGCGCGGGGCGTATCGTCCATATTCTCCCAGCCCCGCCGGACGAAGGCGAGCGCCACGCCGCCGCGCTCGCCGCCGACGCCGTGGAAGGCCGGGCGCGGGCTTCCGGCCGAGTCCCGGGCGGGCCTCGGCGCCGCCTGCGCCAGGTCGCCGCTGAGAAGAGCCCCCGCCCGGCGGAAATCGGCCAGGTCGGCAAGCCTCGAGTCCGCGGCTTCCTGGGCCCGCACGCTGAACGAGAGCAAGGCGACTCCCGCCGCCGAAAGCAGTCCGAAGATGAAGAGCGAGACGAGCAGCTCGGCGAGCGTGAAGCCGTTTTGCCTCCCCATCGCAGATGGGGAGGGGGGGCGGGAGGAAATCACCGCGGGCCCCTGCGGAACAGGGTCAGGTTCGCGGCCTCAGGTCCGCGGTCGCTTCGGACCTCGATCCGGATCAGCTGGATCCGCGGCTCCGGGGAGCGGCCGACGATCCGCGACCAGCGCCATGTGCGCCCCGCATTCACCGCCTCCCCGCGCGTGGCGCCGAAAGCCGGCGGCCGCGGATCGGTGAGGACCTCGACGGCGAGATTGCGGGCGACCGTCTGCGCGAGCGCCTGCTCCCGGAGCAGGGCGGTGGTGGTCACGGTGGCGCCCTCCAGCCGAAGCAGCGCCATGGCCGCGAGGCTGAAGATCGCCAGCGCCACGAGCATCTCGACCAGCGTGAAGCCGTGTTCGGCGGAACGCCCCAGGGGCGTGAAGCCGTGTTCGGCGGAACGCCACAGGGGCGTGAAGCCGGCTTCCCTACTGGAGGACACGAACCCGTCCTCCGTCGGTGACCTCGACCTCGGCGGCTTCGTCGCCGCGCACCAGCCGGAGCCGCGCCGGCTCGGCGAAGCCGGTCGAATCGAACACTATGCGCGATTCGCCCCCGGTCATCGCCGCCTGCGTCCCCTCGCCCCAGCTCTGCTCAATGAACGGCTTCACCCCCATCGCGCGCCATTCGCCGCCTATGCGCCATTCGAAGCCGTAGCCGTCGTCCTTCAGGACCAGGGCGACAGGGCGATTGTCCATCATCGCCCGCTCGCGCGCGGCCTCGGCGCGGGCGGCGAGTCGGAGCGCCTCCCCCCGAAGCGCTCCGCGCGGGTCCGGCATGCCCAGGAGGACCGCCGAGGAGACCAGCCCGATGATGACGAGGACGACGAGCAGCTCGATGAGCGTGAAGCCTGAATTCCTCCCCTGCATTTGCAGGGGAGGGGGACCAGGCGAAGCCTGGTGGAGGGGCCTTCTCCGGCCGAAGAACCCCTCCACCGCGCTACGCGCGGTCCCCCTCCCCGCCAAATGGCGGGGAAGATTGAGAGCGTTCCCCCTCATCGGCCCTCACTTGTCCCAGTTGCCGATATCCGCATCCTCGCCTTCGCCCCCTTCGCGGCCGTCGGCGCCGAAGCTGTAGATGTCGAACTGACGGCCGTCGCGGCCGGGCGCGGCGTAGACATAGGCATTGCCCCACGGATCCTTAGGCAGCCGCTTCACATAGCCTTCCGCGGTGACGGCCTGAAGCCCTTCCGAGCCGCTCGGATAGCGAAGCTTGTTGAGCCGGTACATCTCGACCCCCTGCTCCAATACCCCGACGTCGGCTTTGGCTTTGGTGATCGCGGCCTTGTCGGTGGCCGGCATGACGTTGATGACGACCACGGTGGCGAGCAGCCCGATGATGACGATGACCACCATCAACTCGACCAGCGTGAAGCCGCGTTCACCAGGAGCCGCGCCGTTTCCGTCGTCCCGGCGAAAGCCGGGATCTCGTGGAGATTGGCCGCGGCGCCCTTTCGGCCCGAGGTCCCGGCTTTCGCCGGGATGACGGGGGGTTTGCCCGCTTTTCCAAAAGTTCATCATCCCATTCCTCCCGCGAGTGTGTCGAGCTGCAGGATCGGCAGCAGGATCGAAAGCACGATCACCGCCACCAACGCGCCCATCAGTACGATGATCGCCGGCTCCAGCAATGCCAGAGCGGTCGTCGTGAAGCTGTCGAACTCGCGCTCCAGATAGTCGGCCGCGCGCTCCAGCATCAGGTCGAGCCGGCCGCTCGCCTCGCCGCTCGCCGCGAGATAGACGAGCAGCGGCGGGAAGATGGCCGAACGCTTCAGCGCGCCGGACAGGCTGCCGCCGGTGCGCACCGCCTCCGCGATCTGCGCTGTAGCGGCGCGCAGGGCCCGGTTGTGGACCGTCTCGGTGGTGAGCTTCAGCCCCTCCAGCAATGGCAGGCGGCTCGCCACCATGGTGGAGAGCGTCCGCGCCATCCGCGCCGCGTGGAGGTCGCGAAGCAGGCGGCCGATCAGCGGAATTCTAAGCAGGGCCCGGTCGTAGCGAAAGCGGAGCTTCTCGTCGCGAAGCGCCCGATGCGCGAGGAAGCCGAGAAGAAGGATGCCGAGCAGCATCGCCCACCACCAGCCGGCCAGCAGGTGCGAGACGGCGATGACCGCGCGGGTGAGGAAGGGCAATTGCTGCCCGATATCCTCGAACTGCTCGACCACCCGCGGCACCACGAACACCATGAGTGCGAAGACGACGAACATCGCGACCAGCGCCAGCACCGCCGGATAGGCGAGCGCGCTGAGCACCTTGCTTCGCACCTGCGCCTGCCGCTCGAGCAGGCCGGCGAGCCGTTCAAGAATGGAGGGCAGGGTTCCCGACCCCTCTCCGGCCTGGACCATGCCGCGGTAGAGCGGCGGGAAGCTCGCGGGCTGGCGCGCCATCGCCTCCGAAAGCCGGCGGCCCTCGAGGACCGAGGCATGGACCGACATCAGCACGTCGCGGACCTGGTCCTTCTCGGTCTGGCGGGCGATGGTGCGGAGCGATTCCTCGAGCGGGCTGACCTGCACCAGGGTCGACAATTGACGGGTGAAGACGGTGAGCTGGCGGCCGTTCAGCTTCTTGCGGGCGAAGATCTGGCGCGAAAGCAAAGGCGGAGCCGCCTCCCCGCCCGAGCTTTCCATCCTGACCACGAACAACCCGCGGGCGCTCAGTTTCTCCCGCGCCTCCTCCACGCTTTCGGCCCGGAGCGAACCGCGCTTTTCGCGGCCGGCGCGGTCGAGCACCAGATAAGCGAACTCAGACATCCTCGCTCTCGCGCCGCGACACCCGCACGGCCTCGCCGACGCTGGTCACGCCTTCGCGTACCAGCTGCTGCGCCGCCGCGGCGAGGTTGGGGCTGTTGCGGAAGGCATGGGCCGAGATCTCGACCTCGTCGCCGCCGGCGTTGATCAGGCGGCGCACCGTCTCGTCGATGCGGACAGCCTCGAACACTCCGGTGCGGCCCTTGTAGCCGCTGTTGCCGCACTGGCCGCAGCCGCGGGGCTCGTGGACGATGGTCCCCGGCTCCACCCCGACGAGGGCCGCGGTCGCGGCGTCGGCCGCGACGGGCGCCCGGCAGGCGGGGCAGAGCCGCCGCACCAGCCGCTGGGCGATCACCGCCCGCAGAGTCGAGGCGAGCAGGAACGGCTCCACCTTCATGTCCCGCATCCGGGTGATGGCGCCGATCGCGTCGTTGGTGTGGACGGTCGAAAGGACGAGGTGGCCGGTCAGCGACGCCTGGACGGCGATCTCGGCCGTCTCCCGGTCGCGGATCTCGCCGACCATGACCACGTCCGGATCCTGGCGGAGGATGGCGCGCAGCCCCGCCGCGAAGCTCAGGCCGACCTTGGGATTGACCTGGGTCTGGCCGACCCCGTCCACCGCATATTCGACGGGGTCCTCGACCGTGAGCACGTTGCGGCTGCCGTCGTTGAGCAGCCGGAGCCCCGCATAGAGGCTGGTCGTCTTGCCCGATCCGGTCGGGCCGGTGACGAGGACGATCCCGTTGGGTTCGGTCAGCGCGCCGGCGAACAAGGCGTGGACGGACGGCGGCATGCCCAGCGAATCGAGGTCGATGCCGGCATTCTCCTTGTCGAGGATGCGCAGCACCACCCGCTCGCCGGCGCGGCTCGGCAGGGTCGAGACGCGCACGTCCAGCAACTTGCCGCCGAGCGTCAGCCCGATCCGCCCGTCCTGCGGCACCCGCCGCTCGGCGATGTCGAGCCGCGCCATGACCTTGATCCGGCTGACCACCACCGGCGCCACATGGGCCGGCATGCGCAGGGTTTCGCGCAGCACGCCGTCGATCCGCATGCGAACGACGAGGCCGCTCTCATAAGGCTCGATATGGATGTCGGAGACGCCCTGCCGCGCCGCGTCCGCGATGATTCCGTTGATCAGCCGGATGGCGGGCGCGTCGTCGGCGCTGTCGAGCAGGTCCTCGGCGGTGGGAAGGTCGGAGGCGAGGTGGCTCAGCTCGTCGCCCAGGCCGAGCGAGCCGGCGGCGTCCGCCGCGGCCTGATCGTCCATCGCGTAACGCTCGGAGAGAAGCTTGTCGAAGCCTTCCGCCGTCGCCGCTTCCACGGCCAGCGGCCGCCCGAGCACTCGGCGCGCCTCGATCAGGGCCTTGGGGTCGGCGCCCTGGCGAAGGGCCACCCGGGCCCGCCCGTCCGCTTCGCCGACGAGAGCGATGCCGTTCCGCTTGGCGAAGAGGTAGGGCAGGTTTCCGACCGGCTCGTCGGCCCGGCGAAGGCCGGGGCCGCCGGCCGAAAGCTCGAGCACCCCCTCCTCCAGGTCCCGGCTTTCGCCGGGATGACGGTCCATCGTCACCGCGGGGTTCCCGCCGGCGGCGCCGAGGGCGGAGCGACCACCTGGTCGCCGGGCTGGGTGACCGGCGCGTAGAGTGCCGGATCGAGCGGCGGCGGCGGCGCGGCCGCGGGGTTGGGCGGGACCATGCCCATATATTCGCGCACCAGTTCGTCGATGGTCGGCTCCTGGTCCGGATTCTGCCGATACTGCATATCGCGGACATAGCCGTAGCGCCGCTCCGTCATCGCCCTGGCGTCGGCGGGGGAGCGAAGGATGGTCGGGCGGATGAAGACCATCAGGTTGGTCTTGGCGCGGACCCGGCTCTTGGATTTGAACAGGTTGCCGATCGCGGGCAGGTCGCCGAGGAAGGGGATCTTCTCGAGCGTCCGCCGCTCGTTGTCGTCGAGCAGCCCGCCGATGCCGACGATCTCACCGTCGTCGACGGTGATCACCGTCTCGATCTCGCGCTTGTTGAGGATGAGGTCGCTCGAGCGCCCCGACACCGGCCCGGCGATCGAGCTCACCTCCTGCCGGAGGTTGAGCTTGATCGAGCCGCCGGCGTTGATCTGCGGAAGCACTTCAAGCGTGATCCCGACATTCTCGCGGTCGACGGTCCTGAACTGATTGTCGAAATTGGGGGAGAGCGCCTCGCCGGTGGTGATCGGAATCTCCTGGCCGACCAGGATCCGCGCTTCCTGATTGTCCAGCGTCATGATCGACGGGGTGGAGAGGATGTTGGATTTGCTGTCGGACTTCACCGCGTTGATGATCGCCCCGAAGATGGCGTTGCCGGCCCGGAAGGCGAGCCCGCCGATGCCGCCGGTGGCTCCCAGCACCGAATTGACCGCCGCTTCCTGGAGCGCGTCGGCGACCGGGGAATTCTGGGTGGTGGTCACCACCTGCCCGTTGACCGTCGTCGTCGTCGTCCGGAGCCGCTCCGCCGCGACCGCGCCCGCCACCGTCAGCAAATTGGGGTTGGCGTTGGAATAGTTGGTGACCGCGAAGGGGATGTTGCTTCCGCCGAGGCCGGAGAGAAGCAGCTGGACTCCCAGCTTCTTGGCCGCGTTGTCCGAAATCTCGACGATGATCGCCTCGACCAGCACCTGCTCCCGGCGAGTGTCGAGCTGACGGATGACCTCCCCCAACTGGCGCTGCACGTCCGTGGAGGCCGCGATGACCAGCGCGTTGGCGCCCTGGAACCGGGTCACCACGGCGCCGCGCGGGCCGAAGATGCTGACGCTGTTGGGGGACGAAGAGTCCGGAGCCGGAGCCTCGGCTGGAGCCGCGGTCGTCGTTCGAACGGGCGGCCGTCCGCCGCCGCTCCGGCTTGTCGAGGAGCTGGTTTCCGAATTGCGGGACGACAGGCCCGGCGTCGGCGGCGGCTGGGTCACGGGCTGCCCGAGCAATTGCTGGAGCACCGGAAGGAGCTGGGCCGCGTCGGCATGCTCAAGGAAGATCACTCGGATCTCGGTGCCGGTGGCCGCGCGCTGGTCGAGCTCCTCGGCCATCGCGGCCAAGCGGGCGACGGTGGCGGAATCGCCCCGAAGAGCCACCGAGTTCGAGCTGTCGACGGGAACGACGACGGCGGCGCGGCCGCCCGGCGCGCTTCCCTCCATCAGGGCGTTGAGCGAAGCCGCGATCTCGCGCGCGCCGGCGTTGCGCAGGGTGACGATCCGGCTGGTGCTGGTATCGCGGTCGATGCTTCGAAGCACCGCCCGGATCCGGGCGACGTTGTCCGCGAAATCGGCAACGACGATCGAGTTCCGGCTCGCAGTGATCGAACCTTCGCGGCTGACCAGCGGCCGAAGCGCCTCGAGCGCCTGCGCGCCTTCGATGCTTCGGGTCCGGAAGATCTCGGTGACGAAATTGTTGGCGCTGCCGCGAGCGGCCACCCGTCCGCCGGCGGCGGCTCCGGTGGCGATCGGCTGGATCCGGAAGGCGCCGCCCTGGAGCGGCACCGCCATCAGGCCGTTGGCCCTGAGGGTCGAGAGGAACAGTTCGAAATATTCGGACCTCGACAGCGGCCGCTGAGTCACCACCGAGACTTTGCCGTTCACGGCCGGGTCGACGATGAAGGTGCGCCCCGTAACCCGAGCGGCATCCTCGATGAAGGCGCGGATATCCGCCTCGCGGAAGTTAACGACATGCTGCGACCAGGCCGGCGTCAGCGGCGCCGCCAGCATCAGCGCGAGAGCCAGGAGGGCGCGCTTCACTGGCCGCCTACCTTTTCGTTCGGGTAGAGCTTCGAGGGCGGAACCGGCGGGCCGCCGGGCTCCACCGCAGCGCTGGGCTGGACCACTGGGGCGGCCGGAGCGGCCGGAGCGGCCGCGGGCGCTACCGTCGTCGCCCCCTGCGACTGGTCCATGAACAATTGCTCGTCCGACCCGCCCCGCGAGATGGTGACGCTGTCGAAATCCACCGATTTGAGAATGACGCCCGGCTCGATCTCCTCGCCGACGGCGATGCTGCGTTGCTGGCCGTCGGATCCCTGAATGATCGCCGAACCGCGGCCCGAAGCCTGGTCCTGGCGGATTCCGAACAGCTTGAGGTTGAGCGAGGTGACCGTCACCGGCCCGGCGGCGCCGGCGAGGCGGAAGAACGGATCGAAGCTGCCGAGGATATCGGAAGAAGCGGTGCTTGCGCCCGAACCGCTCCCGCGCCAGTCGCCCAGCGGCCCCACCGGGGATAGCGCCGTCCAGATCAGGCGCGCGCACTGAAGAGCGATCAGGGCGAGCAGAGCGAATTCGAGCAGAGTCCAGCCGTTGACGCCCCGGGCGCGGCCAATCAGCCGCCGGCTGTCAAAAGCTAAACGCATCTACCCCGAATCCCTTCCCCGCGACACCCTGACGCGGCAGATTTCCACAGTCATAACAATGTTTTGGCGACCCTCCAGCCCCAGATTCGCCAGCCGGGCAAACTTTCAGCTTTTGCGCCGCCGCGCAAGCGGCTTGTGGATATGCCCGTTCCCTCGAATTCCGGGGTCCGGCGAGCGGCTTGTGCGGCGAAGCTGTTACCGGCTCGTGACGATCCATATCGGCCAGGCGGCGAGCGCCATCAGCGTTCCGAGCGGCAGTCGGTCGGTCGCGGCGATCGCCTGCCCGCGAAGCCTTCTGAGGAGCAACGCCGCGATACCGATCAGCCCGGCGCCGACCAGAACGAAGGGAAGCTGCGTCCAGCCGAGCCAGGCGCCGATCGCCGCGAGCAGCTTCGGGTCTCCGCCGCCGAGTCCCTCCCGACCGCGCAGCGCCCGGTAGAGACGAGCGATCAGGAACAGGGAAGCGAAGCCCGCCGCGGCGCCGATCAGCCGGCTTTCCAGCGACGGCCCGAAGCCGCCCCAGGCGGCGCCAAGCCCGGCCGCGAGCAACGGCCAGGTCAGCCGGTCCGGCAGCCATTCATGCTCCAGGTCCATGGCGGCGATCAGGAACAGCCACCAGCCGAGGATCGCCGTCACGCCCGCGAGCGGCATCGGATGGGCGAGGATGGCGGTGATCGCGACGATCGCCGCCCCCGCCTCCGCCGCCAGGTGGCGCCGGTCGATACGGCTGCCGCAATGGCGGCAGCGGCCTTTGGCCAGCGACCAGCTGAGGAGAGGAACGAGGTCCCGCGGCTCCAGGACCCTGCCGCACCGGTCGCAGGCGGAACGCCCCGCGACCACGCTTCGGCCCTGTGGCCAGCGAACCAGGATAGTGGCGAGGAAGCTTCCGATGGCCGCTCCGAGGATGAAGGCGAGCGCGGTCCAGGCCGCGTCGGCCGGCGCCGGCAGCGCGGTCACGATCCGGCGGCGGCGGCCAGCGTGCGCTTCGCCTGGACGAGGTGGGGCCGGTCGATCATTCGCCCGTCCAGCGCGAGCGCGCCCGCACCCGGATTGGCTTCGAACGCCGCCACCACCGCGCGCGCCTGCGCCACCTCGGCCTCGCTCGGCGTGAAGGCGGCGTTGATCACCGGCACCTGGGCTGGGTGAATGGCCATCATCCCGGTGAAGCCGTCGCGCCGGGCGCGGGCCGCATAGGCGCCGAGACCGTCGAGATCGCGAAAGCCGGGGTAAACGGTCTCGATCGGCGCTGCTCCGGCCGCCACCGCTCCGAACAGGCAGAGGGAGCGCGCAAGCTCGTAAGGCGGCGTGAAGCGCCCGTCCGGCTCGCGCGATGTCGTCGCCCCGATCGCGGCCGGCAGGTCTTCGGCGCCCCAGGTAAGGCCGGCCAGCCGTTTCAGGCCGCCATAGGTACCGAGCTGGAAGATCGCCGCCGGCGTCTCGGTCGCTATGGCGAGGATCTGCGCGGTGGCATTGCCGCGCTCGGTCAGCCGGCGAGTCAGCTCGGCGACGGAGGCTCCTCCTTCCGCCTTTGGCAGGACGATCCCGTCCGGGTGGCTGGAGAGAATTGCGGCAAGGTCCTTGTCACTCTCGTCGCTGTCGATCGGATTGATCCGCACCCACAGCTTGGCCGAGCCGTGCGTGTTGAGGAACTCGGCCACCTGCCGGCGAGCCTCGGGCTTGGCGGCGGGCGCCACGGAATCCTCGAGATCGAGGATGAGCGCGTCCGCGCCCGAATGAAGCGCCTTCTCCATCCGATCCGGCCGGTCCCCTGGCACGAAAAGCAGCGATCGCAGTCTCATCGTTGTTCCTCCCCGGAACGGGACGGAACCAGGCTCACCGTGCCCTCGTCTGGATCAGCGCCGTTCGCTCCGTCGTGCAGACGATCTCGTCGCGCTGGTTGAGCATTCGGTGCTCGAAGGTCACGATTCCGGCCTCTGGCCGGGACTTCGAGTCCTTGAGGGAGAGGACCTCGGTTTCGGCCCTCAAGGTATCGCCGATGAAGACCGGCTTGGGCATCCTGACCTTGTCGTAGCCAAGATTGGCGACCAGCGTGCCCAGCGTCGTGTCGCCCACCGACAGGCCGACGAGCAGCGAGAAGGTGAAGGTGCCGTTGACGACGATCCGACCGAATTCGGTCGCCGCGGCATATTCGGAATCCAGGTGGAGCGGCTGCGGATTGTGGGTGAGGGCCGAGATCAGCAAATTGTCCGTTTCCGTGACCGTGCGGTGCGGCTGATGGGCAATGCGGTCGCCGATCGTCCATTGCTCGTAATAGCGGCCGGGCATCAGCTGACCGTCACCCCGGCGAAAGCCGGGGCCTCTACGAGGAACGGGCGCCAGCGCGCTCGCGATACGAGGTCCCGGCTTTCGCCGGGATGACGCATGTCAGCCATCCACCTTCTCCACCCGCACAAGCAACGTCCCTTCGCTCACCTGGGCGCCCTGGACCACCGGGAGCTCGGCCACCACGCCTTCGAACGGGGCGGTGAGGCTGTGCTCCATCTTCATCGCTTCAAGGGTGAGCAGCTTCTGTCCCTTGGCGACGCGGTCGCCCTGCCGGACGTCTACCGAAAGCACGCGCCCCGGCATCGGCGACAGCATGGCCCCGTCCGAAGCCGCTCCGCCCGCCGCTCCGCCGCCCGCGCCGGGAAGAGCGAAGGCGAAGGCCTGGCCGGCCGAGAAGACGAGGACATTCTCCCCTTCCGCCGTCGCCACCCCCTCGAGCGGCGGGTCGCCGCCGGCTTCCACAAGCCGGGTCTCCCCGCCATGGCTCAGCGCGACGGTCAGATCCTCGCCGGAATTGGCTCGGAAGCCGCGAAGCGAATCCCACGGGTCCCCTTCCCCGCCATTGCCGAAGCTGGAGGAAAGGAGCGCCGTCGCCGCCAGGTTCCAGACCCCCTCCGGCGGCTCGGAGCCGGGGACGAGGCGATCGATCCGCGAAGGGATGAAGCCCGTGTCGACGTCGCCGGAGCGGAAGTCCGCATCGTCCGCCGCCCGGGCGAGGAAGCCGGCATTGGTCCTGACCGGCCACACCTCGACCTGCTCCAGAGCGTCGGCGAGGCGATCGATCGCCTCGTCGCGCGTGGCGCCGCGGGCGATCAGCTTGGCGATCATCGGATCGTAATAAGGGCTGATCCGGTCTCCCTCCTCCACCCCGGTATCGATCCGGATCGAGCGGCCGAGCTGGAAATGGTCGAGCCGGCCGGTCGATGGCAGGAATTCGTGCGTCGGATCCTCGGCATAGAGCCGCGCCTCCATCGCCCAGCCGCGGATCGAGAGCTCGTCCTGGCGAAGCGGCAGCGGCTCGCCCGACGCCACCCTCAGCTGCCACTCGACCAGGTCCTGCCCGGTGATCTCCTCCGTCACCGGATGCTCGACCTGGAGCCTGGTGTTCATCTCCATGAACCAGATACGGTCCGCCCTCAGCCCTTCCGAGGCGTCGGCGATGAACTCCACCGTCCCGGCCCCGCGATAATCGACCGCCTGCGCCGCCTTCACCGCCGCCCCGCACACCGCCGCCCGGGTGGCCTCGTCCATCCCAGGCGCCGGAGCCTCCTCGATCACCTTCTGGTGTCGCCGCTGGAGCGAGCAGTCGCGCTCGAACAGGTGGACGACGTTGCCGTTTCCGTCGCCGAACACCTGCACCTCGATATGGCGGGGCCGCTCGACATATTTCTCGATCAGAACCCGATCATCGCCGAACGAAGCCGCCGCCTCTCGCTTGCAGCTCACCAGCATCTCCTGGAACTCGGCAGAGGCGTTCACCCGCCGCATCCCCTTGCCGCCGCCGCCCGCGACCGCCTTGATCAGCACCGGATAGCCGATCGCGTCGGCCTCGGCCTGGAGCCGTTCCGGCGCCTGGTCCTCGCCATGATAGCCCGGAGTCACCGGCACCCCGGCCTTTGACATCAGCTTCTTGGCCGCGTCCTTCAGCCCCATCGCGCGGATCGAGTGCGCCTTCGGCCCGACCCAAACCAGCCCTGCCGACTCCACCGCCTCCGCGAACTCCGCATTTTCCGAAAGGAAGCCGTAACCCGGATGGATCGCCTCTGCCCGGGCGGCCCTGGCGGCCGCAATGATCTTCTCGCCCACGAGATAGCTCTCCCGAGCCGGCGAAGCGCCGATATGCACCGCCTCGTCCGCTTCTCGCACGTGAAGCGCGCCCCGGTCAGCGTCGGAAAAGACGGCGACGGTGCAGACCCCGAGCCGCCGTGCGGTCCGGATGATCCGGCAGGCGATCTCCCCGCGATTGGCGATGAGCAGAGACTTGATCATTGCGCATGCTCCAGCGGCATCCATCTCCAGAAGGTCGGCTGCGCTCCCTCCGCAGGGGCGCGGAATATGTTCGAAACTTCCGCGAGGGTAAACCGGTCATGCCCCGCCTCTACCTTGCAAAACTGCCACCAGTTGCGTTCGGGTGGAGGAGAATCGGGGAAAGTGGACCGCCTGGCCATGAAATGCGCGCCTGCGTGCCCATTCCGCATCTCCACGATGATCCCCGCTTCATCCACATGCGTCTGCACATAATGCTCGTCGGAAGGCCCTTTCGAGAGGATCGCGAAGCCGGGGCTTCCGGCTTCCGTTCCGAGCGAAGCCAGCGCGCTCTCGACCGCTCGGCCGTCGATGGGGCCGGCGGCGACGCCGCTCTCGAGTTCCAGCCGCAAGGTCATGTCCTCACCCCGGCTTCCGGGCGGGATAATGGACTCCGCGCACGAACTCCCAGCCCTTCTTTCCCAGGCGCCACACCTGGAAATCGGTCAGCTGGCGGGTGGCCCCCGGGGCCATCCCCCTCAGGCGCGTGGTCCAGGTCAGGCGGGCGATCGCCACTTTCCCCATGACCGTCACTTCGTGGAACGTCGGCACGGTGCTTTCGACCGTCCCCTCCCCCTCGCCCCGGCAGAGCCGCCTGTAGCCGGCGAGGATGGTGGCATAATCCTGGTCCGCCACGCCCGGATAGGCGAGTACGACGTCGCGCGAATAATGCGCCACCACCTCCTCCGGCCGGCCGGCGGCGCAGGCCTTCGCACCCTCGAGGATCAGGGCCCGCACCTCGTCCGCGCCTTTGTCCGCCGGAGCGGCGGCGAGAGCCAGGGCAAGGATCAGCGACATGAGGAGTCTCCCAGAAGCGAATTCAACAATCTGCGCATCCGATGAAGAACGCCCTCCGCAAGCTCTCCAGGGCCACAAGGGCGAGGACGGCCGCGAAGATCCAGTAGCCGACCGGGTTGGCCGTCCTGGCGGCGCTCAGAAACTGGATGTGAAACTCGCCGCCGCGCAGACCCGACGCGAGGATCAGGAGCGCAAGAAGCCCGATTGCGGTGCTGAGGCCGTCTTGATCCATTACCGGGTCACGTCCTGAACAGCCCGAAGCCCCCCCCTCGCCGGGATCGCCGCGTTGCCCCGACCGGCGATGAGGAGAGAGCGGATCATGGTCCGATTGCACCGCGGGCGGAGAGGAAGGCGAGATATTTCGGATCCTCATGGGCGAATATCTCTTCGCCATGGGCGCTGTAGGCGCGCATCAGCTCATCGGCGGCGCGGTCCTCCTCGCCCTGCTCCAGAAGCGCCTGTCCGAGCCGGAGATGAAGGAACGGATTGCCGAGGGCCCCGGGGCAATTCATTCCGAATTCCAGCGCCCTCAGAACCTCGTCGTACCGGCCCGCGAGGAACCAGGAATCGGCGATCGCCGAGATCACCTTGGTGGCCACCGGCCAACGCTCCTTCGGGTCCGGGATGAGCGACCAGGCTTCGGCATATTGTCCCAAGGCGGATCCGTGCCGCCCGACGTCCGCGAACCGGTCTCCCTCCGCGTACAGCGCCGCGATCCTCTCCTGGGTCGCCTGATCCATCTCCAGCGGAGCGTCGGTCATGCGGGGCGCCGCACCGGCGGGTTCAGCAGGTTCATCGCTCACATCCTGAACAGGCCGAAGCGCGCCCGCTCCGGGATCGGCGCGTTTAGGCAGGCGGCGAAGGCGAGGCCGAGGACGTCGCGGGTCTGCACCGGGTCGATGATGCCGTCGTCCCACAGGCGCGCGGTCGCGTAATAAGGATTGCCCTCGTCCTCGTAGCGCTGGCGGATCGGGGCCTTGAAGGCTTCCGCTTCCTCCGCGCTCCAGCTCTCCGCATCTTTGTGCACCGTCGCGAGAACGCTCGCCGCCTGCTCCCCGCCCATCACGCTGATCCGGCTGTTGGGCCAGCTGAACAGGAAGCGGGGCGAATAGGCCCGGCCCGACATTCCGTAATTGCCGGCGCCGAAGCTTCCGCCGATCAGCACGGTCACCTTCGGCACCTGCGCCGTCGCCACCGCGGTCACTAGCTTGGCGCCGTCCTTGGCGATCCCGCCCGCCTCGTACTTGCCGCCGACCATGAAGCCGGAGATGTTCTGGAGGAACAGCAAAGGCGTTCGCCGCTGGCAGGCGAGCTCGATGAAATGCGCGCCCTTCAAGGCGCTTTCCGAGAAGAGGATGCCGCTGTTCGCCAGGATCGCCACCGGCATCCCCCAGATGCGGGCGAAGCCGCAGACGAGGGTGGTGCCGTAGAGCGCCTTGAACTCGCGGAAGTCGGAGCCGTCGACGATGCGCCCGATCACCTCGCGAACGTCGTAGGGCGTGCGTACGTCGTCGGGGATGAGGCCGTACAATTCCTCCGGATCGAGCTTCGGCTCGACCGGCTCGGCGAGGTCGAGATCGACCGCCTTCGACGTGTTGAGCCTGCCGACGATGCTCCGGACGATGGCGAGGGCATGATCGTCATTCTCGGCGAGATGGTCGACCACGCCGGACCGGCGCGCATGGAGATCGCCGCCGCCCAGGTCCTCGGCCGTGATCACCTCCCCCGTCGCCGCCTTCACCAGAGGCGGGCCGCCGAGGAAGATCGTGCCTTGGTTGCGGACGATGACGCTCTCGTCCGACATGGCCGGCACGTAGGCGCCGCCGGCGGTGCAGCTCCCCATCACGCAGGCGATCTGGGCGATCCCTTCCGACGACATCTGAGCCTGATTGTAGAAGATCCGGCCGAAATGCTCGCGATCCGGGAAGACCTCGGCCTGGTGCGGCAGATTGGCGCCGCCGCTGTCGACCAAATAGACGCAGGGCAGCCTGTTCTGGAGCGCGATCTCCTGCGCGCGCAGATGCTTCTTGACCGTGGCCGGGAAATAGGCGCCGCCCTTCACGGTCGGATCGTTGGCGACGATCATCGCCTCTCGCCCCGAGACCCGGCCGATGCCGGCGATCATCCCGGCGCCCGGCGCCTCGCCCCCATACATCCCGTTGGCGGCGAGCTGACCGATCTCGAGGAAGGGCGAGCCCGGATCGAGGAGCCGGGTGACTCGATCGCGGGGAAGCAGCTTGCCGCGCGCCACGTGCCGCTCTCGATGCTTTTCGGAACCGCCTTTCGAAGTCTCGGCGACCGTGGCGCGCAGGGCTTCGGCGAGGCCGCGATTGTGCGCAGCATAAGTGCAGTAACACTGTGATTCCGTATCTATTTTCGAGGTGATCTGAGTCATCCCTCCACGCTCGCCCCAGCGAAGGCTGGGGTCCCAGGGAGTGAAGAGCGCGGGCGTACTTCACCCGCCGGGATGCCAGCCTTCGCTGGCATGACGAAGGAAAGGTCCCTCATGCCGGCTTCGGCTCCGGATGCACCGGCTTCTTCCGGATCAGGTAGCGATAGACGCCGATGACATTGATCGCGAACAGGAAGATGTTCTGGGTCCCGATCCCCTCCGCCTTGTCCGACATGAAGCCCCAGGTGACCAGCGCTACCGACGAGGTGCAGAAGATCACGAATGCCCATCCAGTCGCGCGCCGGCCCAGGTCCAGCGACACCATCAGCGCCGCGACGACGCCTGCGATGGAGCCATACCATTCGAGGCCGTCGATCAGCCCCTTGCTCATATCTCGGCTCCCGTCATAGCGAGGCTGCCTAACGGCTGAGCGGCAGGATTGGAAGCGCTGGCGCACCGGGAAAAGCCGTCTATAGTCCTTCGACTACAAGCCGTTTCGAGAGGCCCCTCAATGTATCGTCCCGCCCTGCTTGCTCTCTTCCTCGCCACCGCCGCCTGCTCGCCGCAAGGTTCCGGCAGCGAGGGCAAAGCCGCCCGGACGGCGGGCGCAGCGGTGGGCATCGTCCCCGCCTCCCTCGACAGATCGGTAGCGCCGGGGGACGATTTCTTCGCCTTCGCCAACGGCTCGTGGGTCAGGAACACGGCCATTCCCGAAGACCGCTCCAGCATCGGCGCCTTCTACATCGCCGACCAGGAGCGCGAGCGGCAGACTCGTGAGCTCCTGAACGGAATCCTCGGCTCGACGCCCGCCGCAGGCAGCAGCGAAAGGATGATCGCCGATTATTACAACGCCTACCTGAACACCGACGCGATCGACCGGGCGGGGATGGCGCCCGCCAAAGCGGACCTCGACGCGATCGGGGCCATCGCCGACAAGAGGCAGCTCAGCGCCACCATCGGCGGCACCTTGCGGGCCGACACCGATCCGCTCAACGCCACCGATTACCAGACGGAGAATCTGTTCGGGATCTTTGTCACTCAGGGCCTCGCGACGCCGGGCGAGACCCTGCCCTATCTGATGCAGGGCGGGATCGGCCTTCCTGAACGCGAATATTATCTCTCCGGCGATTCGAAAATGGCCGGGCTGCGCGGCCAGTATCGGTCCTATATCGCGACGGTCCTCAAGGCGGCGGGAGCCGCCGACGCGGAGGCTGCCGCCGGGCGGGTGATGGATCTGGAGACGAAGATCGCTCGTGCCCACGTCACCCGCGAGGAGAGCGAAGACTTCGCCAAGGGCGCGCAGGTTTGGAGCCGCGCGGATCTCGAGGCGAGGGCGCCGGGGATCGACTGGGCTGCCCTCCTCGGAGCGGCGCAGCTCGGGGGAGCACAGAAATTCCAGGCCTATCACGCCGGTGCGATCCCGAGGCTCGCCGCGCTCGTTGGCTCCGAGCCGCTCCAGAACTGGAAGGACTGGCTCGTCTTCCACACGCTCAACCAGCAGGCGAGCGTCCTTCCCGCTCCCATCCGCGACGCCAGCTTCGCCTTCAACGGCACCGCGCTTGCGGGCACTCCCAAGCAGCGGCCCCGCGACCAGCTCGCGCTCAACGCGGTCAGCAACGCCCTGCAGGATGCTGTCGGCAAGGCCTATGTCGACAAATATTTCCCCGCTTCGGCGAAGGCGGAAGTCCAGAAGATGGTGGAGAACATCAAGGGGGCCTTCGCCCGCCGGGTCCAGGCGCTCGACTGGATGACTCCCTCGACCAAGGAGGAGGCGCTGAAGAAGGTCCAGTCGATCGTCGTCGGAGTCGGCTTTCCCGACCGCTGGCGCGATTACTCGGCGCTTCGGATCAGCGGCGACAACGCCTATGCCAACCAGAAGAATGCGGGCCTGGCCGAATATCGCCACCAGATCGCGAAGATCGGCAAGCCGATGGACCGCAACGAATGGTGGATGCCGCCGCAGCTCGTCAACGCGGTCAACCTTCCGGTCCAAAACGCCCTGAACTTCCCGGCGGCGATCCTTCAGCGGCCCTTCTTCGATCCGAACGCCGACGCCGCCTTCAACTACGGCGCCATCGGCTCCGTCATCGGCCACGAGATCAGCCACAGCTTCGACAATAACGGCGCCCTGTTCGACTCCACCGGGCGTCTGCGCAACTGGTGGACTCCCGCCGACTTCGGCCGCTTCAAGCAGGCCGGTGCAAGGCTCTCGGCGCAATATGACGATTATGAGGCGTTGCCCGGGCTGAACGTCAACGGCAAGCTGACGCTGGGCGAGAACATCTCCGACGTCGCCGGCCTATCGGCCGCCTATGACGCCTACCGGGCGTCGCTGGCCGGAAAGGAAGCGCCGGTGATCGACGGCTTCACCGGCGACCAGCGGTTCTTCATCGCCTTCGGTCAGGCCTGGGCGACTAAGACACGTCCCGAATCGCTGCGCCAGCGGATCCTCACCGGCGGCCACGCCCCGGGCCAGTTCCGCGCGCTGACGGTGCGAAACGTCGATGCGTGGTACGGTGCGTTCGGCGTGAAGCCGGGACAGCGGCTGTATCTGGCCCCAGAGGAGCGCGTGAAGGTGTGGTGAGCATCACGTCGCCCCAGCGAAGGCTGGGGCCCCGGCGGGTGAAGAACGCGGGCGCCCTTCACCCCCCGGATGCCGGCCTTCGCTGGCATGACCGCCTATCCCGCGCCGATCAGCTCGCGCCCGATCAGCATTCGGCGGATCTCGTTCGTCCCCGCGCCGATGTCGAGGAGCTTGGCGTCGCGCATGAAGCGCTCGACCGGCCAGTCCTTGGTGTAGCCCGCGCCGCCGAGCGCCTGGATCGCCTCGAGGCTAACCTTCACCGCGCTCTCCGAGGCGAGGAGGATCGCTCCGGCGGCGTCGAACCGTGTCGTCTTGCCCGCATCGCAATTCTTCGCGACCGTGTAGACATAGGCTCGGGCCGAGTTGAGCGCGACATACATGTCCGCCACCTTGGCCTGAATCAGCTGGAAGCTCCCGATCGAGGATCCGAACTGCTTTCGCTCGCGGACATAAGGAAGCACCACGTCGAGGCAGGCCTGCATGATCCCGAGCTGGATCCCCGCGAGCACGGTGCGCTCGTAGTCGAGGCCGCTCATCAGGACGCCGACGCCGCCGTTGACGGGTCCCATGACATTCTCGTCCGGAACCTCGCAGTCGTTGAAGACGAGCTCGCCCGTGGGCGATCCCCGCATCCCCATTTTGTCGAGCTTCTGGCCGAGGCTGAAGCCCGGCATGTCCTTCTCGATCAGGAAGGTGGTGATGCCGCGGCTCCCCTCCCCCGTCTTGGCGTAGACGACGAGCGTGTCGGCATAATGGGCGTTGGTGATCCAGAATTTGGTGCCGTTGAGGACGTAGCCGCCCTGCACCTTCTCCGCCCTCAGCTTCATCGAGACGACGTCCGAGCCGGCGCCCGCCTCGGACATGGCGAGCGAGCCGACATGCTCGCCGGAAATCAGCTTGGGAAGGTATTTCGCCTTCTGCTCGGGGCTCGCCCAGCGGCGGATCTGGTTGATGCACAGGTTCGAATGCGCCCCATAGGAAAGGCCGATCGAGGCCGAGGCCCGCGCCACTTCCTCCTGCGCCACCACATGCTCGAGATAGCCGAGCCCGAGCCCACCATCCTCCTCCGCCACGGTGATTCCGTGGAGCCCGAGCGCGCCCATTTCCGGCCACAGCTCGCGCGGGAACCAGTCGTCCGCGTCGATCTTCGCCGCCAGAGGTGTGATCCTGTCGGCGGCGAAGCGTTCCGTCGTGTCGCGGATCGCGTCCGCCATCTCGCCGAGCGCGAAGTCGAGCCCGATACCGGCCATTCTCATTCTCCTGTTTGCGCGGCGCCGTAGCAGAGGCCTGCGGATTTGAACAAGGCGGAGCGGGGCCCTATGTGCGTCCTTCGATACGGGCCTTCGCCAGGCTCAGTCCCTACTCAGGATGAGCGGGTGGAAAGTGTGAGAACCTTTTCCCGCTCATCCTGAGTAGCCGGTGAGCTTGTCGAACCGGCGTATCGAAGGACCGCACGAGGAGTTCAAATGTCCACCCCCACCGATCCCATCGTCATCCTCTCCTCCGCCCGAACCCCGATGGGCAGCTTTCAGGGCGCCCTCGCGGGAGCGGCCGCCACCGAGCTCGGCGCCGCCGCCGTCCGCGCCGCCGTCGAGCGGTCCGGTATCTCCGGTGACCAAGTCGACAAGATCTTCATGGGCTGCGTCCTCCCCGCCGGCCTCGGCCAAGCCCCGGCGCGCCAGGCCGCGCTCGGCGCCGGCCTTCCCCGCTCGACCGAGGCGACCACGATCAACAAGGTCTGCGGCTCGGGCATGCAGGCCGTCATGTTCGCCCACGACATGATCGCCGCGGGCTCGGCCGATCTCATCGTCGCCGGCGGGATGGAATCCATGTCCAACTCGCCCTACCTGATGCAGAAGCACCGCTCCGGCGCCCGCATCGGCCACGACACGGTCTACGACCACATGATGCTCGACGGGCTCGAGGACGCCTACGACAAGGGCCGGGCCATGGGCACCTTCGCCGAGGACGCCGCACGCGAATATCAGTTCACCCGCACCGACCAGGACGAATATGCGATCGAGTCGCTTCGCCGCGCCAGCGAGGCGATCCGGAGCGGCGCCTTCGAGCGCGAGATCGTCCCCGTCACCGTCAAGACCCGCAAGGGCGAGGATCTGGTCGCCTGCGACGAGCAGCCCGGCAAGTCCAACCCGGAGAAGATCCCCGGCCTCAAGCCCGCCTT
>DASVTN010000129.1:0-6587 GCA_036387555.1 Allosphingosinicella sp.
AGCCAGGTGGTCACCGACTATCTCGACCGGGCCGGCCTTTCGGAGGATCTGAACGCGATCGGCTTCGACCTCGTCGGCTACGGCTGCACCACCTGCATCGGCAATTCGGGGCCCTTGCCCGAGCCCATCTCGGCCGCGATCTCGAAGCACGACCTCGTCGCCGCCTCCGTCCTTTCGGGCAACCGCAATTTCGAGGGCCGGGTCTCGCCGGACGTGCGCGCCAATTATCTCGCCTCGCCGCCGCTGGTCGTCGCCTACGCGCTCAAGGGCACGGTCGCGGGCGACATGATCGAGGAGCCGATCGGCACCGGGTCGAACGGGCAGCCGGTCTATCTGAAGGACATCTGGCCTTCGAACGAGGAGGTCCGCCGGCTGATCGACGCCCACGTCCATGGCGACATGTTCCGCGCGCGCTACGCCGACGTCTACAAGGGCGACGAGCAATGGCGTTCGATCCCCGTGGCCGGGGGCGAGACCTATGCCTGGTCGGCGGGCTCGACCTACATCCAGAACCCGCCTTATTTCGAAGGGATGACGATGACGCCCACCGCGCCGTCGGACGTCGAAAATGCGCGTCCACTGGCGATCTTCGGCGATTCCATCACTACCGACCACATTTCTCCCGCCGGCGCCATCAAGGCGGACAGCCCCGCGGGGAGCTACCTTTCCGAGCACCAGGTCATGCGCGGCGACTTCAACTCCTACGGCGCCCGGCGCGGCAATCACGAAGTGATGATGCGCGGCACCTTCGCCAATATCCGCATAAAAAACCGAATGATTCCAGGCACGGAGGGCGGATCGACCCGCCACATCCCGACCGGCGAGACCCTTCCCATCTACGACGCCGCGATGCGCTACAAGGCGGAAGGAACGCCGCTCGTCGTCATCGCCGGCAAGGAATATGGCACCGGCTCCTCGCGCGACTGGGCCGCCAAGGGCACCAACCTGCTCGGGGTCCGCGCCGTAATCGCCGAGACCTATGAGCGCATCCACCGCTCCAACCTCGTCGGGATGGGCGTGGTGCCGCTCCAGTTCGTCGGCGACGTTCCCATCTTCGACGGCACGGAAACCTTTACTATCAAAGGGATAGCGGACCTCCAGCCGCGCCGGGAGATCGAGGTCCAGGTGACCCGGGCCGACGGCTCCGCCTTCGCCTTCACCGCCCGGGTCCGGATCGACACCTTGAACGAGCTCGAATATTTCCGCGCCGGCGGAATCCTCCACTACGTCCTGCGGAAGCTCGCCGCCTGACCCCCGTCGAGCTCCTGGTCGAGGCCGCCGGCTGGTTCGGGGCCTTGCTCATCCTCGCGGCCTACCTCCTCCTCTCGATGGAGAAGGTGACCGGCCAGTCGCGCCTCTACCAGGGCATGAACGTCGTCGGAGCGGCGGGTTTCGTGGTCAACGGCTGGTGGCACGGGGCCATTCCTTCCGCCTCGCTCAACGTGATATGGATGCTGATCGGCGCGATCGCCCTGGCCCGCATCGCCAGGCGCCGCCGGACGGAGGGGGTTTCGTCATGATCGAACTGCTGCTGGCCGCCATGCTCGCCAAGGCGGAGCCGAAATACGAGCCGCCGCCGGAGCTCTTCTACCATCAGGCCGTCTCCTGCGCGGTCCTGATCAAGCTCGAGGTCCGCAAGGAGCCGACTTCGGAACAGTTCGCCGACATGATGACCTGGGGCATGATCATGGCCGACACCGGCCGCAAGATCGGCCGGACCAAGGAACAGGTCGAGGGCGGGGATCTCCCGAGCGCGGAAGGCTTCTACAAAGAGCTCGGCAAGATGAACCCCAAGGCGCTCGCCGCGCAACGTGCCTATTGCCGAGCCATTTTCCATGCTGCTCGACCTTAGCCACCGCATCGAGGACGGCATGGTCACCTACAAGGGCCTGCCGGCGCCGCACATATGCGACTTCTGGGATCGCCAATCCTCCGCCGCCAATTACGACGACGGCTCGACCTTCCAGATCGGCCGCATCGACATGGTCGCCAACACCGGCACCTATCTCGACACGCCTTTCCACCGCTACGAGGACGGCGACGACCTCGCCGGGGTCGCACTGGACCGGCTGGCCGGGCTGGACGGCCTCTGCGTCCGGGCAGAGGGGCCGGAAGCCGGAGCGGAGCTGTTCGAAGGCCTGGACGTCGCCGGCAAGGCGGTGCTGGTCCACACCGGCTGGGACCGCCACTGGCGCACGGACGCCTATTCTTCGGACCACCCCTTCCTCGCGGAAGCCGCCGCTCGGCTGCTGGCCGAGCGCGGCGCCGCCATCGTCGGCATAGACAGCTACAATATCGACGACACCCGGACCCGCCGCCGCCCCGTCCACACCATCCTCCTCGGCGCGGGCACGCTGATCGTCGAGCATATGACCGGCCTCGGCGCCCTTCCGGCGCGCGGCTTCCGATTCACCGCCGCTCCGCCCAAGGTCGCCGGGATGGGCACCTTCCCGGTGCGCGCCTTCGCCCAGCTTGTCCCTGCGTAGGTCGCTCCCCTATACGGCCTTTCAGCGGCCGGGCTCCGGCTCTCGGGACGACAGATGATGCCTGCGCTCCCGGCGGCCCTTCTCCTTGCCGCGGCCTCGGCCGTCTCCGATCCGGCCGGCTCGAGCCTTTCTCCCTGGAATGTCCTGCCCGGGGACGACCTGGCCGGAAAGACGGGCAGGATCGCGCTCAACGGACATCAGATCTTCAATCAGCGCGCCGTTCCCTCCCGCGTGGTCCGGATCAGCGAGGCGATGGTCTTCGAAGGGATCTCGCTTCCGGCGGGAGCGACGCTCGCGCTCGCCGTCAACCTGCGGAACAAGGCGGAGGCGTGGTGCGCGCTGCCGGCGCCGGGCGGCCATGAGCTCACCCATCGCTCGCCTTGGGGAAAGCGGGAGACCCGTTGCTTCGCCGATACCGATGGCGACGGCCGTCTCGATCAGGGCTATCACGGCAAGCTCGACCTGCTCGGCCTGCCTTCGGTTCGCACGATCAAGCGTCGGGCCGCGCTCCAGGCGCCCGTGGCCTTCGCCGAGACCGACCCCCGCTCGATCGAAGGCTTCAACGTGAAAGCGACCGTCTTCTACTTCGATCTGAACAAGAACGGCCGCTCCGTCTGCTCGAGCATATTGCCGTTCCATCTCGACAAGGCAGGATCGGACCCAAGGAAGCGAAGGCTTGCGATCGCCTTGACCCGGGACGACGGAACGGCGTGCGTCAGCCGGCAGTCGGAGATCATGGCCCCGGACGGAGAGGGCCGTCTCCCCGGCAAGGCCGGTGACCTGCTCAGCTCCAACGGGGCCTCGTTGCGGATCGACCGCATCTCGGCCACCGGCCTGGAGTTCACCATGGTCGGAGGATACTCGCCCTACGTGATCGCGGGCCGGACGATGACCATGATCGTCGACAACTAGGCCGCCCGGGCTCAATCAGCTGAGTTGGACGCCGAGCGCCGCCGCCAGCCACCCGGGCAGGATCGCGCCGCCGAGATCCTCGACCCGCCGGTGCTCCACCGCCAGCCCCAGCTGCGGATAATGAATTCGGGTACGTTCCCCGGCACCGTCGGCGGGTACGACCACCAGCCGCCGATTGACCCTGGAGCGGTAGTTCATCCGGGCCGTGTTCTCCTGGCCGACATAGCAGCCCTTGGTGAAGCTGACCCCGTTCAGCTCCGCGGCATTGCATTCGAGCCACAGCGTCCGGTCGGAGCCGAGCTCCGTTCGCCCTTCGGTGACTCCAAGCGAGAGCCGGTGGGCGAGCCAGCCCTCGCCGCCGGCGCCATTCTCCGGGGCCAGCCAACGCTTGCCCAGCTCCGCGAGGCGCGGATCGCTCGGGCCCGGCCCGGCCAGCGACCAGTGCACGCACAGCAGCGGCTCGCGCTCGATCGCGATCTTCCGCCGCAGCCGGTAGAGGGTGAGTCGTCGGGCGAGATCGCCCGCGGCTTGCCGCTCGCAATCGATCAGCACGTCCTCCCCGTCCGCCCACAGGATGAAGTCGAACAGGGCCTTGCCCTGAGGCGTCAGAAGCCCCGCCCAGAGCGGCCGTTCGGGCGCGAGCAGGGCGACGTCGTGGGTCACCAGGCCCTGAAGGAATCCGCGCACGTCCTCGCCGGAGAGGCGCAGGAGCGCTCGGTCGACAAGGGTGGTCGAAGCCATAAGAGGCATCTAGGCGTTGCGGGGGGTTCCTCCAACCGTCCCTCGCGAAATCGTCACCCTGACCTTGTTTGGCGCCTATCCCCTTGGGACATGTAGACGCCCGCCATTTTTCCGTCATTCCGGCGAAGGCCGGAATCCATGGACACGGTCAGTCCAGAACCTGCTGCGACGGTGTTCATGGATCCCGGCCTTCGCCGGGATGACGGGCCTCGGGGAGATATTACCTGGCGCTACGGGATAGACGCGAACTTGTTTCAGGGCCCGGTTTCGAGCATCGCGAGCGTCATCAACCTGGATCCTGAAACAAGTTCAGGATGACGAAGGGATTCATCATCCAGCCGAGCCGCCTCACCCTCCGCCGTCCCGACGACTGGCACGTCCATCTTCGCGACGGCGCCATGCTCGACGCGGTGGCGCCCTATACGGCCCGGCAGTTCGCCCGGGCGATCGTCATGCCCAACCTGGAGACCCCGGTCACCACGGCGGCGATGGCGCAGGCCTACAGGGAGCGGATCCTGAACGCCGCCCCCGGCTTCGCGCCGCTGATGACCTGCTATCTGACCGACGGGGCCGACCCGGCCGAGCTGACCGGCGGGTTCGAACGCGGGGTCTGGTCCGCCGCGAAGCTCTATCCCGCGAACGCGACCACCAACAGCGCGCACGGCGTCACCGACGTCGGGAACATCTATCCCGTCCTGGAGGCGATGCAGCGGGCCGGGATGCCGCTGCTGATCCACGGCGAAGTCACCGATCCCGATGTGGACGTGTTCGACCGCGAGAAGGCGTTCATCGACCGCATCTTCTCCCGCCTCATCCGGGACTTCCCGGGCCTGAAGATGGTGTTCGAGCACATCACCACCGCGGAGGCCGCCGATTTCGTCATGGCCGGCGGCGACAATCTCGCCGCGACGATCACCCCGCAGCATCTCACCATCAACCGCAACGCGCTGTTTGCCGGCGGGCTGCGGCCGCATGCTTATTGCCTGCCGGTCGCCAAGCGTGAGGAGCATCGCCGAGCGGTGCGCAAGGCTGCGACGTCGGGCTCGTCCAAATTCTTCCTCGGCACCGACAGCGCTCCGCATGGCGTGGAGCGCAAGGAATCGGGCTGCGGCTGCGCCGGCATCTTCAACGCGCCCTTCGCCCTGGAGAGCTATGCGACGGTGTTCGAGCAGGAAGGCGCGCTGGACCGGCTGGAGGCGTTCGCGTCGGAGAATGGGCCCCGATTCTACGGCCTTCCGCTCAACGAGGGGCGGGTCGTGCTGGAGCGGGCGGAGGTGACGGTGCCCGAGACGCTCCCGGCGGCGGGGACGAGCGTGGTTCCCTTCCACGCCGGCGAGACGCTGGCGTGGCGATTCGCGGGAGCGGAGTAGCTTATCCTCCCCGTTGCAACGCAACGGGGAGGGGGACCATGCGAAGCATGGTGGAGGGGTTAGCTGGCACAGAAAAAAGGAGGATCCGCGCGAGAGCCGCTAAAGGCGGCTTCAGCTACCCCTCCACCACCCTTCGGGTGGTCCCCCTCCCCATCGCCTGCGGCGACGGGGAGGATAAGACGTTACTGGATCGGCTGCAGGTTCACCGCCGCGGTCTTGCCGCGCCGGTCGACCTCGAGCTCGAACTCGACCCGGTCGCCCTCGTTGAGGCTGACCATGCCGGCCCGCTCGACCGCCGAAATGTGGACGAAGGCGTCCGGCTGGCCATCATCACGGCTGATGAAGCCGAAGCCCTTCATCGCATTGAAGAACTTGACCGTGCCTTGCGCCTTCTCGCCGGTCAGCTGGCGCTGGGGACCGCCGCCGCCGCCGGGGCCCGCGCGGTCGCCATAGCCGCCGCCGCGGGGAGCGTCGCGATCCTCGCGCGGCGCCCGGTCCTGGACCGGCATCGGCTCGCCCTCGATCTTGAGGTCGGTCGCCGAAACCCGTCCGCCGCGGTCGACCAGCGTGAACTCGAGCGGCTGGCCGTCGGCAAGGCCGGTAAGCCCCGCCTGCTCGACCGCCGAGATGTGAACGAACACGTCCTCGCCGCCGTCGTCGCGGACGACGAAGCCGAAGCCTTTCTGGGCGTTGAAGAATTTGACGACGCCCTTGCCCTGGCCGACGACCTGGGGCGGCATTCCGCCACCGCCGCCGCCACCGCCGCCGCGGAACCCGCCGCCGCCGCCGCTGCCGCCGCCGAAGCCGCCACCGCCGCCGCCGCGATATCCACCGCCGCCGCCGCCGCCGTACCCGCCGCCACCGCCGCCGCCGAATCGGTCGCCGCCGCCGCCGCCGCGATAACCGCCGCCGCCGCCGCCCGACGAGCCGCCGAAGCCGCCGCCGCCGCGATCGTCAAATCCGCTGAAATTCTCGTCGCCGAAACCGTCGCGCTTGTCTCTGCCGCGCCCGCCGCGCTCACCGCGGCGCCCTCTGTCGAAACCCATGCCCGTCTATACTTTCCGCGCCCCTGCCTTCA
>DASVTN010000130.1:0-60466 GCA_036387555.1 Allosphingosinicella sp.
AACTTCCATCGCTTAGATCGGGCAATGTCCGCCCAGATGGACAGGGGGGGCAGGAAGTGTGGACTTCCAAAGCTTTGGAACAGGAGACCGGAAAATGAGCTTCATTCGCAAGATGCTGAAGAACGAGAAGGGCGCCACCGCCATCGAGTATGGCCTGATCGCCGCCCTCATCGCCGTCGCCGCGATCGCCGCGATGCAGAACATCGGCACCAGCCTCAACGAGACCTTCACCGCTGTCGCCGACAACATGGCGGTCTAATCGCCTTACCGCGATTTGGTGAAAGAGGGGGCGGCGGAACGCAGGTTCCGCCGCCCCTTTCTTTGCATTCGGGGCGGGAGCCTCGAGCACGCCCCGTTGAGCTGGAATCGTCACCCCGGACTTGATCCGGGGTCCACCTTCTTCACGTCGCTGCGGCGGAAGGGAAAAGGTGGATGCCGGATCAAGTCCGGCATGACGAGGCGGACCGCTTCCGTCCAGGCAGAGCAGCCCTAGGCGCGGGTCCCGTAGACGACGATCTTGACCTGCTGTCCGGGCCGAAGCGCGGCTCCGGAGGCAAGGCCGTTGAGGACCCGGAAGCGCTCCTCCTTGTTGTCGCCATAGGCCATCCGCGCGGCAAGGGTGGCGACGGAGTCGCGCGGGCCGACGGTGATCACGTCGATGACCTTGGGGCGGATGGCCGCGGCCTCGGACGCGCTGATCCGGTTCAGCGACTGGACCATCGCTTCGAAGGGGCCGAGGCCGCTCCCCCCGGGAGTGATCATCGCGAAATGATAGGCGGTGTCCGAATCCCAGCGATAGGCGACGACGCTGAGATCCACCTGGCCCGACTGGGTGTTCACGCGCGCGGTGGAATAAGCCGCGGGGATTCCGTTGATCGTCGTGCCGCGGGGCTCGACATAGCCGATCTGCGCCTGCTGCCCGGCGATCGACTGGAAGACCTGGCCGATATAGGCGCCGAGATCGCCGCCGAAGCGGCCGCCGCCGAACTGCGCCTGCCCGCTCTGGCCGACGATGCTGACGGCGCGGGCGCCGTTCTGCATTCCGTAGCCGTTCGGCACCGCGAACCGGAGCCTGAGGTCCGGATGGGTGAAGGTCCGGCCGTCGATCACGCCCTGCCGCGGATCGTCGTCCACCATCATCCCGTCGATCCGCGCCAGGAAGGCCTCGCGGTTGCGAAGGCCGGTGCCGGCGCGCCCCGTCGCCTGCGCCTGCCTGGTCGCGAGGGCGACCCGGTCGGCGCTCAGCGGGTGGCTTCGCGCCCAGCCCGGAGTCGCGCGCTCGTCGTCGCGGCCGACCGAGCGCGCCTGGAGCGATGTTGCCGCGCCGAGGGATGCAAGGAAGCTGGCGGAGGCGGCGGGATCATAGCCGGCCGCGGCGATGTAGCGGACGCCAAGCGTGTCCGCTTCGAGCTCCTGCTTGCGCGAGTAGCTGAGCACGACCCCCTGGGTGACCTGCCCGGCGAGCCCGCCGAGCTGGCTCGACCCGGTGACGACTCCGACACCGACGGCGAGGAGCTGGCTGAAGATGCCGGCGCGCTTGCGTTCGGAGCTGTGGCGGGCGGCGATGTGGCCCGCCTCGTGGCCGAGCACCGAGGCGAGCTCGGCTTCGTCATTCGCGAGGCCCACGAGCTGCCGGGTGACGTAGAGATAGCCGCCGGGGACGGCGAAGGCGTTCATCACCGGGGAGTTGAGGGTGGTGATCCGGAAGGCGTTGCCGCCGCCGGCGATGTTCGTCTGGGCGGCGACGCGGGCGCCGACCTGCTTGATATAGGCGCTTCGGGCGCTGCTTTCCTCGCCGCCGAATTCCTCGACGATCTGGGGATGCTGCTTGGCCGCCGTCGCGGCGGTGCTCTGGGAAATGCTGCGGGTCTTGCTCTGGGCCGAAGCGGGAGCGTCGGCGGCGACCGCGGCGATCGCGCAGAGCGAGACGGACAGAGCGAAAAGCGCCCTCATCTTCATTTTGGATACTCCTCACACAGGACGATACGTCGGCGTAAGGAACGGTGGAGACGGCGCGGGGGTTCCTCCTCCCTTTTGCCTCCCCATGACACGCAATGGGGAGGGGGACCATGCGAAGCATGGTGGAGGGGTGACCTGGCTCAGAAGCAGAGGTTCGCGCGCACGACGGCCACCGCCTGCGCCATGTCACCCCTCCCCCACCCTTCGGGTGGTCCCCCTCCCCATCTCACGATGGGGAGGCAGGGTTTAGCCTATCGTCAGGTATTTCTGACGGCGGTGGGCCCGCACTTCCGCGCGAGTAAGCCCGGCGAGCGAATCCAGCTCCTCCTCGAGCGCGGCGCCGAGCGCGGCCATGGCCTCGGCCGGGCTGCGATGGGCGCCGCCGACGGGCTCCGGCACGATCCGGTCGATGACTCCAAGCGCCTTCAGGTCCTGCGCCGTCACCCGCATCGCCTCGGCGGCATCGGCGGCTTTTTCCGCCGTGCGCCACAGGATCGAGGCGCAGCCCTCGGGCGATATCACGGCATATACGCTGTGCTCCAGCATCAGCACCCGGTTGGCGGTGGCGATAGCTATCGCTCCGCCGGAGCCCCCTTCCCCGACGATCGCGGCGATCATCGGAACTCCGAGCTTGAGGCAGGCTTCGGTCGAGCGGGCGATCGCCTCCGCCTGGCCCCGCTCCTCCGCCTGGACGCCGGGGAAGGCGCCGGGCGTGTCGACCAGAGTGACGACGGGTATATCGAAGCGGTCGGCCAGCCCCATCAGCCGGATCGCCTTGCGATAGCCTTCCGGCTTAGCCATTCCGAAATTGTGGGTCAGCCGGCTTGCGGTGTCGTCGCCTTTCTCCTGGCCGATCAGGATGATCTTGCGCCCGCCGAGCCGGCCGAGGCCGCCCATGATGGCCGCATCCTCCCCGAAGTTGCGGTCGCCGGCGAGCGGCATGAAGTCGTCGAGGAGCGCCGCCGCATAATCCTTGAAGTGCGGACGGTCGGGATGACGAGCGACCTGGGTCTTCTGCCAGGGGGTGAGGCGGCCGTAGGTCTCCCGAAGCATCCGCTCGGACTTGGCCTCGAGGCGGCCAATCTCGGTGTCGATGTTGAGGTCCGAGCCTTCGGCGGTCTCGCGCAGCTCCTCGATCCGGTTGTCGAGCTCCGCGATGGCTTTTTCGAAATCGAGAAAGGTGGGCATGGTCCGGCGGGGAGTTAGGCGCAGAGGCGCGGGGCGTCAACGCGCTCACCCGTCATCCCGGCGAAAGCCGGGACCTCGGCGAAGCCTGCCGAGACTTCTCGACCTGAGGTCCCGGCTTTCGCCGGGGTGACGACGGCCCTCACCTGCGCCGCTCCAAGTCCGCCAGCGGGTGGCGGCTGTTGACCAGGTCGATCAGCCGCCGGCTGTCGACATGGGTGTATATCTGGGTGGTGGCGATGTCGGCGTGGCCAAGCAGCATCTGGAGGGCGCGCAGATCCGCGCCGCCTTCGAGCAGGTGGGTTGCGAACGCGTGGCGAAGAACGTGCGGGCTGACCCTTTCCGGCGGAACTCCCGCAGCGGCGGCCAGCGCCTTCAGCAGCTGGTGAAGGCGGACCCGGCTGAGGTGGCTCTTGCCCGAGGGGAAGAGCCAGAGGCTGTCCCGGGGAACCAGCGCCGCCCATTCGGCGACGGCGGCGCGGGCGCGGTCGGAGATGGGCACGAGCCGCTCCCTGGCGCCCTTGCCGCGAAGGATGAGGAAAGGCCTGTCCGGATGGACCGAGTGGCGGGGCAGCGAAACTAGCTCCGTTGCCCGCATCCCCGAACCGTAGAGCAGCTCGACCAGCGCGATCAGCCGGATCACGGCGGGGCCGGGCTCCTCGCTGCGGCGGCGGTCGAGCTCGGCGAACAGGGCTCCGACCGCATCGTGGCCGAGGATCTTGGGCAGCGGCCGTGCGCCCGCGGGCCGAGGCAGAGCGGCCGATGGATCGTCCCCGCGGAGGCCCTCGTCGTGCAGGAAGCCGAAGAAGCGGCGGAGCGCCGCCGCCTTGCGCGCCACCGTCGAGCGCTTGAGCGGCAGCCAGGCTTCGGCCAGGCGCTTCAGCGCCTCCTGAGAGGCTCCGGAGAGGCCGCCGCCGAGCATCTCCGAAGCGCCGCGCAGGTCGCGTTCGTAGGCCAGCCGGGTGTTGAGCGCCGCGCCCGCCTCCGCCGCCAGCATCTCGAGGAAGGCCGCGATCAGCTGCCCGTCCTCGCGAACCGCGCTCACAGGCGGGTCATCGCCTCGGCCGCGATCATCCTGGCCTCATATTCGAGGCCGACCTCCTTCAGCGCCCGGCAGATGTGATAGAGATGCTCGGGCGGAACGCCGCGCCAGCTCGCCGTCTGCATGCCGACGCCCGCGAGGAGGGCGACGGTCCCGGGCTGCTTCGCCCGGGCGGCGGCGGCGATGATATTGGCCCAGCGGCTGCGCGGCGCGGGATTGACGCCGTAGGGAAGCGGATCCTCCAGCCGGCCGAGGCCCGCCAGCGCCGCGACGAGCATCCTGCCGCGGTGGGAGCCCGCGCTTTCCGTGAAATCATCCACCCGGCCCGCGCCGAGGTCGACGACCGGGCGCGGGGATCCGACCGCAAGGATCGACCAGGCGCGCTGGCCGTCGTCCCCGTCCATGGCGTCGGCGATGCCTCCCCAACGCGCCGCGAAGCGGTCGAAGCCGGCCGTCATCATCGAGGCGACGAGATCGTCGGTGCGGTTGCCATATTCGCCGGAGGGCGGAATCCGGGCGGCGGCGGCGGCGGTGAGGATGAAGCGGCCGTAGCGGCCGTCCCCCTCGCCCCAAAGATCGCGCATCGCATCCACGCGGTCGCCGATGGACCGCCCGACATAGGCCTTGCGAAGCCGGCCGCCGATGCTCGCCTCGATCTCCGAAGGGTCGGTGCGGTCGGCCAGCAGGCTGTGCATCTCGACGAGCGCGGCGTTGGAGAAGACGCCCAGGATCGCCGCCCGCTGCGCCGCCTCGATCCGCTGCTCGAGCGGGATCATCGGCGCCCGCGCCTGCCAGGCCCAGACGGCCGGACCCGCGCGGTTGAGAAGCGCTCCGGGAATCTCGAGCCCGGTCGCGCTGGCGAGGCCGAAGCGCCAGCTGTTCAGCTCGTCCACGCCCTCCCACTCGATGGTGACGGCGCGGCGGGTGTTGGTGCCGGCGCCGATCACCTTTTCGGCGAGCAGAGTGTCGATCCCGCCCCCGGTCCGCCGCCGCGCCTGATCGATCAGCTGGCTTGCGCGCGCCGCATCGCCTTCGAGCGACGCGCACATCGCGGCGGCGAGCGGCCAGACCGGCTGGTCCGAGACCTTGCGGCCCGGCTCGACGAGCGGACAGAGCGCCGCCGGATCGGAGGTGGCGAGCGCCGTCTGCACGGCCACCGTGAACATGCGGGGGGTGAACTGGTCGACGTCGATCGCCTGGACCAGCACCCGGGCGCTGTCCGCCTCTCCCATTCGGAGAAGCAGCCAGGCGCGCTCGGCCACCCAGTCCACCTCGTTCACCTGCGCGGGCGCCGTGACTTCGGAGAGCAGCGCCCGGCGAAGCAGGATAGACGTCCAGCGCGAGGGCAGCGGCGCGTTGAGCCGGCCCATCAGGCCGCTGACGAAGCGGCCGTTGGCGCCGCCGAAAGCGTCGAGCCCAAGGCCCCAATTGCCCGGTCGAAGCGCCCCGACCGGATTGGTGGGGCGCCGGGAGCCTTCCGGGATCTCGATCGGCGGCGGCAGCGCCTGCCGGGCGAGCGCTTCCAGATCCTCCGCGGCGGCATCCTCGATCGCCAGGCCCGTAACCGGAGGCGCGGCGCGGCGGGCCGGCGCCGGAGCCGCGGGCGAGGGCGGCGAGGCGGGCGCCGGAGTTCCGGGCGGATCCGGCTGCGGCGCCTTGGGCGCGGGCGGAGGCGGCTCGCCGAAGCCGGGCGGCAGCAGCGATTCGGGACCGGTGTCGCGCTGCCCCATCGCCGGTATGGCGAAGGCCAGGGCGGCGCCGCCGGCGAGGAAAAGGAGCTTAGCCCGCAAGGGCTTCATTGGTGACGTCCTGCTCGATCCGCTGGGTCGGAACCTCGCTCGACTGGAAGCCGAGCCAGATCAGCCAGCCCAGGAAGAGAAGCAGAAGGGCGATGAGAAGCTTCGGCACGATCGATTTTCGCCGACGCTGCAGGGGTTGGATGCGCATGGGCGGCCTTTTGCCCCACGAGCCGCCCCCCTGTATAGCCCCTGCCGCCATGTCCGACACGCTTCCCACGCCCGAACGGCCGCCCGATCGGTCAATCGTCCTCGTCGGGCTGATGGGGGCAGGCAAATCGACGGTCGGGCGGCGGCTGGCCCGGCGGCTGCATTTGCCCTTTCTCGATTCCGACGAGGAGATCGAGCGGGCGGCGGACTATGAGATAAAGGAGATCTTCGACAGGTTCGGCGAGGAAAGCTTCCGCGACGGCGAGCGGCGGGTGCTTCGGCGCCTCATCTCCGGGCCGCCCAAGGTGATCGCCACCGGCGGCGGCGCCTTCATGGACGACGAGACGAGAAACCTGATCCTCGAACGCTGCATCGCAATCTGGCTCGAGGCCGAAGTCGAGACGCTTGCGACCCGCGTAGCGCGGCGCGGGCACCGCCCGCTGCTCGCCGGGAAGGACCCGCATTCCCTCCTCGAAAGCCTGGCCGAGGTTCGCAACCCCGTGTACGCCCAGGCGCACCTGCGCGTGCGCAGCGGAGCGGGGCCGCACGAGCGGACCGTCGATCGCATCGTCGCGGCGCTGGCGGAGCATTCGCGATGAGCCGGATCGAAGTCGCCCTCGGAGAGCGGCGCTACTTCGTCACCATCGCTTCCGGAGCGCTCGGCAACGCGGATGAGCTGCTGGCGCAGCACGCGCGGAACGGCCGCATCGTCGCGGTGTCGGACGAGAATGTCTGGGCGGCGCAGGGCGCCCGGCTCTCGGCCCGCGGGATCGAGATCGTGCCGGTTCTGGTTCCGCCCGGCGAGGGCAGCAAGAGCTGGAGCCAGCTCGAGGCCCTGACCGAGCGGCTGATCGATCTGGGGGTCGAGCGCGGCGATTCGATCCTGGCTTTCGGCGGCGGGATGGTGGGCGATCTCGCCGGCTTCGCCGCATCGATCCTGAAGCGCGGCTGCGCCTGCGTGCAGGTGCCGACCAGCCTGCTCGCGCAGGTGGATTCCTCGGTCGGCGGCAAGACCGCGATCAACTCCGCGTCGGGCAAGAACCTGATCGGCGCCTTCCACCAGCCCGCCGCGGTGCTGATCGACCCGGCGACCCTGGACACGCTGCCGGAGCGGGAGCTTCGCTCGGGCTATGCGGAGGTGGTGAAATACGGCCTGATCGGGGATCCCGCGTTCTTCGACTGGTGCGAGGGGAACGCCGCGGCCCTCCTGGCCGGCGACGAGACGGCGCGGCTCCACGCCATCGAGACCTGCGTCCGGGCCAAGGCGGCGATCGTCGCCGAAGACGAGCTCGAGAGGAGCGGTCGGCGGGCCCTGCTCAATTTCGGCCATACGTTCGGCCATGCCCTGGAGGCGGAGACCGGCTTCGCGATGCTTCACGGGGAGGCGGTGGCGCTCGGGATGGCCCTCGCCTTCCGGTTCTCGGCGGAGCGGAGCTTATGCGCACGGGACGAGGGCGCCCGGGTCGCCGCGCATCTCCGTTCCGCCGGACTGCCGACCCGGCTGGAGGGGGTGAGCGCCCGGCGCCTCGTGCGGCAGATGGCGGGAGACAAGAAAGCGAGCGGCGGCCGGGTGGCGTTCGTGCTCACCCGCGGCATCGGCAAGGCCTTCGTCGATCATACGGTGGAGCTCGAGGAGGTAGAGAACTTCCTGGAGCGGGAGATGGCTGCGGGCTAATCCTCCCCTGCATTAGCAGGGGAGGGGGACCGTCCGAAGGACGGTGGAGGGGCCTCTCAGAGCTTCGAAGGACCCCTCCACCAGGCTTCGCCGGGTCCCCCTCCCCCGGAAATCCGGGGCAGGATTTCTATCCGTCCCTCCTCGCCCCCAGCGGATTGTCGGGCCCGAACATATTCTCCTTCAGCGCGTGGATGTCGCCGGACGCGGTCTGGCTGTCGAGGCGGCGGCGGTCCCGTTCCCTATATTCCTGCTCGACCCGGTCCACCTCCTCGGCGCCGACGCAGAAGATGGCCAGCGCCTCGCGGCCCATCGTCACCGCCGATTCGAACACTTCCCGGATCGTGCATTTGATGTCGAGCGGGGCGAGTTCCATCAGGTGGAGGCGGTCGAAGGCCCGCACGAAGACCGCCGCCTGCGGGAAGGCCTCGAGGATCGGCTCGATCCGGCGGGCGGTCGGCGCGCGGTCGTCGAGGCAGAAGAGGATCGCACGGGCGTCGGCGGCGCCGGCGAGGCGGAGCAGGTCGAGGCGGGTGCCGTCGCCATAATAGACCTTCGAGCCGAAGGCGCCGCTGACCTCGATCTGGCTCGGCTTGGAATCGATCAGGGTGACGGTGATCCCCTTCGCCATCAGCATCTGGGCGACGGTCTGACCGAAACGCCCATAGCCGACCACGATCGCCTGCGTCGGCCCCGAGTGCTCCGGTCCGTCGAGGCCGTCGCCGTCGCGGCGGCTGGATCGGCGATCGAGCCAGTCGTTGACCATCATCAGGAACGGAGTGGCGGCCATGGACACGGTGACGATTGCTCCGAACAGGCTCGCCGCCTCCGGATCGATCAGCAGCGCGCTCTGCGCGGCGGCGAACAGGACGAAGCCGAACTCGCCCCCCTGGCTGAGCAGCAGGCCGAGCTTGAGCGCCCGGCGCGACTTCATCCCGAACGCCCTGGCGAGGGCGAAGAGGATGGCCGCCTTGAGCGCGATGAGGGCCGCGGCCATTCCGATCACGAACAGCGGACGGGCGGTGATCACCGCGAGGTCGAGCATCATCCCGATGGCGACGAAGAACAGGCCGAGCAGGATCGAACGGAATGGATCCACGTCCGCCTCCAGCTCGTGCCGATAGGGCGAATCGGCGAGCATCACCCCTGCGATGAAGGCCCCAAGGGCGGTCGACAGATGCAGCGCTTCCATCACCGCCGCGCTCGCAAGCACGATGAACAGCCCCGCGACGACGAACAGCTCGCGCTCGCTGATCCGGCCGACCAGGCGGAAGAGCGGGTTGATCAGAAACCGCCCGGCGAGGACCAGCCCGGCGATCGCCGCCAGCGTGTAGAGCCCGAGCTGCCACCCTGGCGGGGCGAGCGGATCGGCCGGAGCGCGCGACAGCGCCGCCGTGATCGTGATCAGCGGCACGATCGAGAGATCCTGGAAGAGCAGGATCGAGAAGGCGCGCTCGCCGGAGGGCGTGTTGATCGAGCCGTCGGCGCGCAGGCTCGGAAGCACCTGCGCGGTGGAGGACAAGGCGAGCGGAAGGCCGATCGCCAGCGAGGCGGCTAGGCTGAAGCCCGCGGCGAAATGGATGAGCGCGGCCAGGGCGATGCCGCTCACCGCCACCTGGAGCAGGCCGAGGCCGAATATGTCCTGCTTGAGCCGCCACAGCCGGCTGGGATGAAGCTCGAGCCCCACCAGGAAGAGGAGAAGCACGATCCCGAAATCGGCGATGTGGAGCATCTCCTCGGGCGCGCTGATCAGCCCGATCCCGTGCGGGCCGACGACCGCCCCGGCGACGAGGTAGCCGAGCACGGCGCCGAGGCCGAGGCGGCGGAACAGCATGACGAAGACCAGGGCGGCGCCGAGGATGATGACCCCGTCGCGGAGCAGCAAGGTGGCGGCCTGGGCGCCGGCGCCTTCGACTTCCATCAATCGCCTCCGGCTTTGGCCGCGGCTTCGGCGGCGGCTTCGAAGGCGAGCAGGATCGAGGCATGGCGAGCCGGCACCCGGCGCGCTTCGGCGAAGATCTCGAGGCCTGGCCAGTCCCCCGGCCGCTCCGACCGCCCGGCGAGATAGGCGGCGAGCGAGTCCCGCGCCGCTTCGATCTCGGCCCCGGTCCGTCCGACCGCGTGCGCGCCCAGCAGCGAGGCGGAGGCCTGGCCGAGCGCGCAGGCCCTCACCTCCTGCCCGATCGCCGACACCCTGCCCTGCCCGTCCAGATCGACGTCGACGGCGATCTGGCTGCCGCAGACCGGGGAGCTTTTCTCCGCGCTCGCCCGCGGCCGCTCGAGACGGCCGAGATTGGGGATCGAGGAGGCCAGACGAAGGATGTCGCGGCTGTAGAGAGCGCTTGGCACGGGAGGGCTATAGAAGGAGGCGGAGCGCGGCGCTACCTTGCCTCCCCATCGCGAAGCGGTGGGGAGGGGGACCACCGAAGGTGGTGGAGGGGTGACCTGACCCGGCCTTCGCCGTCGAGCGTTCAAGCCTCGGCTTCCCAGACGGGTCACCCCTCCACCATGCTTCGCATGGTCCCCCTCCCCATGCTCCGCATGGGGAGGCAAGTCAGGCCCGCCGCCAGGTCGTGCCCTGGGGGCCGTCCTCGAGCAGGATGCCCTGAGCGGCGAGGTCGGCCCGGATCCGGTCGGCCTCGCCGAAGTCCCTGGCCTTTTTCGCCTCCGAGCGCCGGTCGATGCGAAGCTGGATCTCGGCGGCGGCGAGGGCGAAGCCGGCGGCGTCCTCGCGCAGGCGCGGATCGACTCGGTCCGTCTCGATCTCGGCGGCGCCCTGGAACCACTCTACCGGGTCGTGCTGGAGAAGGCCGAGCAGAGCTCCGGCCCGCTTGGTCGCCTCGACGTCTCCAAGCTTCGCCAGCTCCGCCAGCCGGGCGAGCGCGAGCGGCGTGTTGAGATCGTCCCCGAGCGCCGCCTCAACCTCCGCAATGGCCCCGTCGCCGCGTTTAGCGACCGGCGGCAGGAGGCTTCGATAGAGGCGGTCGAGGGTCGCCTTGGACTGGGCGACGAGCTGCGGCGACCATTCGAGCGGCTGGCGATAATGCGCCGAAAGCAAGGCGAGGCGCAGGGTTTCGCCCTTGTGACCCTCGTCGAGCAACTCGCCGACCGTGACGACGTTGCCGAGGCTTTTCGACATCTTCTCGCCGCCGGCCATCGAGAGGAAGCCGTTATGGACCCAGTAGCGGGCGAGCGGCGCCCCATCGTGGGCGCAGCGGCTCTGCGCGAGCTCGTTCTCGTGGTGCGGGAAGATGAGGTCGAGGCCGCCGCCGTGTATGTCGATGGTCAGCCCGAGGTGGCGCTCGATCATCGCCGAGCATTCGATGTGCCAGCCGGGCCGGCCCCGGCCCCAGGGGCTGTCCCAGCCGATCACGGCCTCGCCGGACGGCTTCCAAAGGACGAAGTCGGCCGGATCCTTCTTGTAGGAGGCGACCTCCACCCGGGCGCCGGCGATCATCGCATCCCGGTCGCGGCGGCCGAGCGCGCCGTAGCCGGGATCGGCCGGCACGTGGAAGAGGACGTGCCCGTCCGCCTCATAGGCGTGGCCGGTCTCGACCAGCCGGGCGATCATCGCCACCATCTCGACGACCGTCTCCGTCGCCTTGGGGGCGAGATCGGGCGGGCGCACCCCGAGCGCGCCCATGTCGGCGAGGTAGAAATCCTCGTAGCGGCGGGTGACCACCGACGGATCGACGCCCTCGGCCCGCGCGGCCTCGATGATCTTGTCATCGACGTCGGTCACGTTGCGGGCATAGACGACCTTGCCTTCGCCATAGGTGTGGCGAAGGAGCCCGGCGAGCACATCGAAGACCACGGCAGGGCGGGCATTGCCGATGTGGGCGCGGTTGTAGACGGTCGGCCCGCACACATAGAGCGTCACCCGTTCCGGATCGCCGGGTTGGAATTCGCGCTTCTCCCGCGCCTTGGTGTTGTAGAGGCGGATCATGAGGCGTTGGCGCTTTCCCGGTCGTTGGCGGTCGGAGGCTCGCTTTGCCCGGCGGGAGCCTGGCGATAGCGCGGCTCGGCGGGGGCGCCGCGCCGCCATTCGACGAAATCGACGATCGCCCGGCCGCTGGCGTAGAGCAGGGGATAGGTGCGCGAGTTGGCCATCCAGGCCGGCCGTTCCGACTGAGCGCCCCAGATCGTGTCGTAGACGAGGTTGGCGCCCAGGTAGAGCAGGGTCGCCAGGATCAGCCCCTTGAGGGCCCCGAAGCCGGCGCCGAGCACCCGGTCGACGGGGCCGATCACCGAACGCTTCACCCCTGCCCCGACCCGGCGGGCGACGAGCTTGCCGGCCATGAAGACGATCCCGAAGACCAGAGCGAAAGCGAGCACCGCCGCTCCGGAGCGGGTGCCCACCGCCGCTTCGAGAGCGTTGGTCGCCGGCGTGTGGAGAAGCCTGAGGAAGACGATCGCGACGATCCAGGCGGCGAGGCTCAGAACCTCACCGGCGAACCCCTTCATCGCCCCGCGCACGAGGTTCCAGCCGACGAGCAGAAGCACGATGATGTCGAGCGCGGTCATCGGGAAAGGCTAACGGAGGTTCGGGCGGGAGGGAAGCTGTTGATCCTCCCCGTGCGGAGCACGGGGAGGGGGACCACGCGAGGCATGGTGGAGGGGTAACTGGAACATACCTTGCCGATTACCCCTCCACCACCCTTCGGGTGGTCCCCCTCCCCGAGCAAGCTCGGGGAGGATATTCAGCGCCCCGTGAGCGAAGCTCGTGGAGAGGATGAGACAGTCACCGCCCCGGCAAGGATCGCTCGAGGCCTCGGCTGCTCAGTAGCCCGGCGGGTGCGAAGGCGGCTCCTGGAGGCGCTGGCACGGGGCCGCGCCCTTGCGTCCGGCGACGGCCAGATCCCTTCTCGCCCGCTCGACCTGCCGGTCGACCAGCTTCCAGCGCGGAAGCGGAACGGCCAGCGACCCGAGCTCCCGGCCGCCCTCCTCGACGGCGCGGAAATCGAGCCTCTTCCTGCCGTGGATGTCGGGGAAGCCGTTCCGCCGCCCGTAACGAAAGCTCAGGAAGATCCGCCCTTCATAGGTCCGAAGCTCGGCGGATCCCGGCTGGCTGGAATGATCTGGCTTGCCGTCGACGACCAGCCTCACCCGCACCGGGCCCGCCGGGGCGGCGGACAGGGGGATCGATCCCGAGAGCGCCGCGGCGCCAGGGCGCCTCGCCGCCGGATTCGGGAACCGCCAATGGGCCTGGAAGCTGTGCGGACCCGGCTCGGGCGCGTTCCAGTAGACCGATTCGGCGACCGCGCGGCCCTGATCGTCTTGCTGGCGCGCGATCCAGATCGAGCCGCCCGGATGGGGATGTACCTGCTCGCACAGCCACGGCGCGAAGCCGTCGGCATAAGGCTCGGCCGATCCGAGGAACAGGGCGATGAGTTCGAACGCGGCCATGGGGGGAAAGGCTAACGCAGGTCCGGGCGGGAGGGAAGCTGCTGATCCTCGCCCTGCGGAGCACGGGGAGGGGGACCATGCGAGGCATCGTGGAGGGGTAACTGGAACATGCCTTGCCGATTACCCCTCCACCACCCTTCGGGTGGTCCCCCTCCCCGAGCAAGCTCGGGGAGGATATTCAGCGCCCCAGCAGATGGTCGACCAGGTCCTTCAGCGTCTTGAAGCCGGACAGCCTCATACCCCCCTCGCCCTTCACGGAGGCCGGAACCAGCGCCCGTTCGAAACCGAGCTTGGCGGCCTCCTTGAGGCGCAACGGGCCGTGGGAGACGGGCCTGAGCTCGCCCGAGAGCGCGACCTCGCCGAACGCCACCGCCTCCGGTGGCACCGGCCGCTCCGCGAGCGCCGAGACCAGAGCCGCCGCGACCGCCAGATCGGCCGCCGGATCGCTCAGCCGGTAGCCGCCGGCGACATTCAGATAGACTTCCGCCGTCGAAAAGCTGAGCCCGCACCGCGCCTCGAGGACGGCGAGGATCATCGCCAAACGGCCCGAATCCCAGCCGACCACCGCGCGGCGCGGCGTTGCGCCGCTGGCGAGGCGGACGGTGAGCGCCTGGATTTCGACCAGAACGGGCCTGGTGCCTTCGAGGGCCGGGAAGACGACGGCGCCGGAGACCGCTTCGCCGCGGTGGGTGAGGAACAAGGCGCTGGGATTGCCGACTTCCTCAAGCCCCGCCTCCGCCATCGCGAAGACTCCGATCTCGTCGGTTCCTCCGAAGCGGTTCTTGGTGGCTCGAAGGATGCGGTACTGGTGGCTTCGCTCGCCTTCGAAGGCGAGGACGGTGTCGACCATATGCTCCAGCACCCGCGGCCCCGCGATCGCCCCGTCCTTGGTGACATGGCCGACGAGGACGACGGCGGCGCCCGATTCCTTGGCGTAGCGGATGAGCTCGCCGGCCGAGGCGCGGACCTGGCTGACCGTTCCCGGAGCGCCCTCGATCAGATCCGAATACATGGTCTGGATGGAATCGATGACGACGAGCGCGCAGGAGGGGCCTTCGGCGAGCGTCGTCAGGATGTCCCTGACCGAAGTCGCCGCCGCGAGGCCGACCGGAGCGCCGCCGAGCCCGAGCCGGCGGGCGCGGAGCCGCACCTGGTCCGTCGCCTCCTCACCCGAGATATAGGCGACGCCCAGCCCGGCCTCGGCCATCCGCGCCGCGGCCTGCAGAAGCAGGGTCGACTTGCCGATTCCCGGGTCGCCGCCGATCAGGGTCGCCGACCCGGCGACGAGCCCGCCGCCGATCGCCCGGTCGAACTCGCGGATGCCGGTCGACATCCGCTCCGGCAGTGGAACGTCCCGGTCGAGGCCGACCAGCTCGATCGCCCGGCCGCCGCCGCGCAAATTGTGGCGCGCGGAGAAAGGCGTGACGACCGCGCCCGCGTCCTCGACCAGAGTGTTCCATTCGGTGCAGTCCGGGCATTGGCCCATCCACCGGTTCTGCACCGAGCCGCAGGCCTGGCAGACGTAGCGCTTCTTGGGTTTCGCCATGGGGCGGGCTTAGCGCGGGAGCGGGTGGGACGGAAGGGGAACGTTATTGTCCTCCCCATTGCAGATGGGGAGGGGGACCAGGCGAAGCCTGGTGGAGGGTAATGGCGCAGGCCGGTGCCAGCTACCCCTCCACCACCCTACGGGCGGTCCCTCCCCCCGCTTCGCGCGGGGAGGACAAAAACATCGGAACCCCCTTCCCTCCCCTGCATTCACAGTCGTGCCAGCAATGGAGAGTGCTTTGTTCATCCAGATCCACGCCGACAATCAGATCGAAAGCGACAACGAGCGCGACAGCCGCCTCGAGGAGCAGATCCGCCAGCGCCTCGCCCGCTTCGAGGGCCGGATCACGGACGTCGAGGTCCATGTGTCCGACGTCAACGGCCCGCGCGGCGGCAATGCCGACCTCAGATGCTCGATCGAGGCCCGGGTCAACGGGATCCCGCCGGTCGCCGCGATCGACGAGGGCGACACGGTGGACCGCGCCGTGATCGGCGCCGCCAAGAAGGTGGTGAGGGCGCTCGACCACCAGCTCGGCAAGCTCGCCGACCGCCACCGGCATTAATCCGGGTTTCAAGTCCTCCCCGAGCTTGTCTCGGGGCGGGGGACCAGGCGAAGCCTGGTGGAGGGGTAATGCCGAGTCTGAACTGCCCCTCCACCACGGCGCTTCGCGCCGCGGTCCCCCTCCCCGAGCAAGCTCGGGGAGGATTTTGGGCTGGCGCGGGAATGGCCGGAGAAAGTAACGACCAAAGATGATCCGCGTCGCCAGCTACAATATGAGGAAGGCGATCGGCACGGATCGCCGGCGGCGGCCGGAGCGGACCCTGGAGGTGCTTCGCGAGCTCGACGCCGACGTCGTCGCCCTCCAGGAGGCGGACCGCCGCTTCGGCGCCCGGACAAGCGCGATCCCGCTGCACATGATCGAGGAGCATAGCGACTACAAGCCGGTCGCCTTCGACGCCCGCGACGGCAGCCTCGGCTGGCACGGCAACGCCCTGCTGGTGAGGAAGAAGGTCGACGTGCTCCACAAGGAGCTGCTCCATTTGCCGTCGCTGGAGCCGCGTGGAGCGGTCATGGCCGATATCTGCCTCGACGGCGAAGAGCTCCGGGTGGTCGGGATGCACCTCGATCTCTCCGGACTGTGGCGGCGCCAGCAGGCCCGTTCGATCCTCCACCACCTGGAGACCCGCGAGACCGCGATGCCGGCGGTGCTGATGGGCGATCTCAACGAATGGAGCGTTCGCGGAGGCTGCCTTCGCGACTTCGGCCACCATATGACCTTCGCCGACTGCGGCCGAAGCTTCCACGTGCGGCGGCCGGTGGCGCGCCTCGACCGGATCATGGTGACGCAGGGGCTCGGGATCGAGGAATGCGGAGTGCATCACAGCGCCGCGGCGCGCAAGGCGTCGGATCACTACCCAGTCTGGGCGAAGCTCAGGCGGCTGTAATGTCCTCCCCATGCGCGGGATGGGGAGGACTAGTTGACCGCGACCGTCGTGGAATTATTCCCCTCGTCGGCCGCCGGCTCGCCCGGCTCGGCCGGCGGCGGCGGCGGCGCCGCAGGCTTCGATTCGAGCGCGAGCCAGTCGCGCGGCTCAAGGCGGTAGAACATGTCCATTACTTCATATTCCAGGCCCCAGGGCTGGCTGCTGGAGCCGTTCCACAGCGCCACCACTCCGGATTTCAGGGCGGGATCGAACATGATCAGGGACCGGTAGCCCCTCACTCCGCCATGATGGCCGATCACCCGGTGGCCAGCATAATCGTAGATCCGCCAGCCGAGACCGTAGGCTGCGGTGTGGACCCGCTCGCGATATTTGCGCAGTCGGCCGAGCTCGCCCGGCGTCGCGACCCGCGCCGTCTGCACCGACTGAAGCACCCGGGGCGAAAGGACGTCCGGTTCGACCCCCATCTGCGCCTGCAGCCAGATGGCGAGATCCTTGATCGTCGAATTGACCCCGCCGGCGGCGGGGACCCGATAATAAGGTTCGGCGACCTCGACCGGTTTCGAATTCTTGCCGCCGACATGGGGGCGCGCCCATCGCTTCGCGGTGACGAGTCCGTCCCGGCTCATGCTGGCACTCGCCATTCCGAGGGGGCCGAAGAGATGTTCGCGGACCGCCTCCGGATAGCTCTTGCCGGTCACCTTCTCGACGATCTCGGTCGCCGCGTCGTAGGCGACGTTCTGATAGGCCCAGCAGGTTCCCGGCGAGCAGATCGAGTTCAGCTGCGCCAGCGACGCCCGCAGGAAGCGCGGATCCATCCCGTCCTCGAGCTTGGAATCGTTGGCATGGCTGAAGAGGCCGAGACGGTGGGAGAGAAGATCGGCGACCGTCGCCTTCTGCTCGTTGCCCGCGGGCAGCCGCAGCGAGGCCGAATATTTGGCCACCGGTTCGTAGAGCGAGAGCTTGCCCTGGTCGGCGAGCAGGGCGACCATGTCCCCCGCGACCCCCTTGGAAAGCGAGGCCCAGCGGAAGACGGTGTCGGTGGTCACGGCCTCGCCGCTTCCCGCGACCGTCTCGCCATAGCCCTTGAGGAAGCGGATCTCGCCGTTCTCGACGACGCCGACGGCGAGGCCGACCATCTGCTGCCCGCGCATCAGCGCCTGCAGGCGCTGGTCGAGCCGCTTGTAGTCGGCAACGCTCCCGGGCGCGTCCTGGCGGGACTCGATGGTCGCGAGCTGCTGGTTCGAGATCCCGAGCTCCGGCTGCGCGGGCTCGCCGGCGCCGAAGCTGATGTGGGTCACTGCCCAGTAGAGGAAAAGGAGGAGGAGACCGGCGACGGGCAGGTACAAAAACGGCCGCTTCAGCTTACACTCTCCCGCCCGATTCAAGACCGATCCGCACTACCGGATCCTGATACGCTGTTCAGGCGGGAGGTAAAGCTTTCCTCGTCGCGAGTAAGCGTCATCCCGGCGGAAGCCGGGACCTCGGGTCGAGAAGTCTCGGCGGGTCTCCGCGAGGCCCCGGCTTTCGCCGGGGTGACGACTTACGTCGTCGGGATGAGCTCGAGGCGCACCTGCGCAGTGCCCGAACGGATCATCTGGATCTCCCGGGCGGCACCGAGCGAGACGTCGATCAGGCGCTTGCCGACGAACGGTCCGCGGTCGTTCACCCGGACGATGACGCTGCGGCCGTTGGCGACGTTGGTGACCCGAAGCTTGGTCCCGAGCGGAAGGGTGCGGTGGGCGGCGGTGAGGCCGTTGGGGTTGAAGCGTTCGCCGCTGGCGGTGCGGTTGCCGGCGAGCTCCTGGCCGTAATAGCTGGCGGTGCCCTGGCCGATCGCCTGGTAGACCTTCTCCTCGGCCAGCGCCGGATCGATAGTGCGGACGATGGCCTCGTCGAGCGTCGCGACCACCGCCGTCAGGCCTTCGAGCCGGTCGCCCGGCGCGAGCTCGTCGGCCTGGACAGGCCCCGAGCTCATCAGCCCGGCGACGGCGGTGATGACGGCAAATTGAGTGCCGCGGCGACGCAAGCGCGAAAACAACATAAGCTTTGTGGCCCCTCAGCCTCCGATGGAAACGGGGCTACCGGACCAATCTGAATGAGTCCCATTCGTTACGGCGGCGTGAAACGATTCCGGGATGAATTGAGCCGGGTTCCCCGCCTCTCGACAACTCGTCGCGGGCCTGCCACGCTTCGTCGGGTGCGCGAAAAGGAATTACGGCTGGCCCTGATCTGCTACGGCGGAATCAGCCTCGCCGTTTACATGCACGGCATCACCAAGGAAGTCTGGCGGCTCGCCCGCGCCAGCCGCGCCTTCCACTCCGGAGAGGACGCCGAAGCGGGTTCGGAAGCCGTTTACCGCCGCCTGATCGAGGCGATCGCCCGCGAATGCGAGCTCGACGTGCGGGTCCTGGTCGACATCCTGGCGGGCGCGAGCGCGGGCGGGATCAACGCCGTCTTCCTGGCGGAGGCCATCGCCAGCGGCCGCTCCCTCGATCCCCTCACCGACCTCTGGCTGGAGACCGCCGACGTCGACCGGCTGATCGACCCGGCCATGAGCCGCTTCTCCCGGATCGCCAAGTCGGCGGCGGTGCCGCTCGCCTGGGCGTGGTCCTCGCGGCGCGGAGCCCTGGAGAAGACGGTCGAGGCGGAGCATCGCGAGGAGATCCGCTCCAAGCTCGCCAACTTCGTCCGCGCCCGCTGGTTCGCGCCGCCGTTCAGCGGCCCGGGCTTCACCCGGCTGCTGCTCGACGCCTTCGACGCGATGGCGGCCGGCCCCCGCAGCGCCCCCCTCCTCCCGAGCTACCACCCCCTCGACCTGTTCGTCACCGTGACCGACTTCTACGGCTATTCCGAGCCGCTTCGGCTCAACTCCCCGCCCGAGGTGATCGAGCAGGAGCATCGCCTGATCCTGTCCTTCCGGCGCTCCGGACCGGGGCCCCTCGCCGACGCCGCCGAGCTCACCTTCGCGGCCCGTGCGACGGCGAGCTTCCCGGGCGCCTTCCCGCCTTTCCAGGTGAGCGAGCTCGACGAGGTGCTCCGCGAACGCGGCGCCGCCTGGCCGGGGCGCAGCGGCTTCCTCAGCCGGGTCCTGCCGCGCCAGGCGGCGCTCGGGACGGCCGAGACAGCGGTCCTGATCGACGGCTCGGTGCTCGCCAACGCGCCCTTCCGGCCAGCGATCAAGGCCCTCCAGAACCGCCCCGCCCACCGCGAGGTCGACCGCCGCTTCGTCTATATCGATCCGAAGCCGGGAATCCGCTCGGTGCGGCTGGCCGCGAGCGAAGGCGACGAGGCTCCCGGCTTCTTCGCGACCATCTTCGGAGCGCTTTCCGACATTCCGCGCGAGCAGCCGATCCGCGACAATCTGGAGGCGATCGAGCAGCGCTCCTCGACCATCCGGCGCCTCCGGCGGATCGTGGAAGCGATGCGGCCGGAAGTGGAGGCGGCGATAGAGCGGACGTTCGGCTCCACCCTGCTGCTGATGCGGCCGACCGCGAAGCGGCTCGCCTCCTGGCGCAGCCGGGCCCAGACCGTCGCCGCGCGCGAGGCCGGCTACGCTTATGCGGCCTACGGCCATTTCAAGCTCGCCGGCGTGGCGGAGGAGGTGGCAGAGCGGATCTTCCGCCTGGGCGGAGGCGGCGACCGCGCGCTTCACGAGCGGGTACGCAAGGCCGTCTGGAGCGAATTGAGGCGGCGCGGCCTCGCCGATAGCGACTCGATGACCTCCGCCGGCGCCCGGCCGGAGGTGGTGCTCTTCCTGAGGAGCCTGGATTCGGCCTTCCGGATCCGGCGGCTTCGATTCCTCGTCCGCCGCCTCGGCCAGATCGAAGAACAGCCCGACCCGCCGCGCGGAGCGATCGCCGCCGCTCGGGGCGAGCTCTACCGGCTGATCGGCCGCTATTCGGAAGACCCGGCCGGAGCGGGAGCGGATGTGTATGTCGAGGCGGCAACCGGTCCCGGAGCGGCGCTGGACGCGCTTGCCGCCGGCCTTGCGCTCAAGGCCGCCGACGACGAGGCCGACGCGAGGCTTACCGAAGCGCTCGCCGCCTTTCCGAAGCCGGAGCGCCGATCGCTGATCCTCTCCTATCTCGGCTTCCCCTTCTACGACATCGCCACCCTGCCGCTGCTCCAGGGCGAAGGGCTGGACGAATATGACGAGGTCAAGGTCGACCGGATCTCACCCGAGGACGCCACCTCCATCCGCTCGGGCGGAGCGGGCGCGACGCTCAAGGGGATCCAGTTCAACAGCTTCGGCGCCTTCTTCAGCCGCGCCTACCGGGAGAACGATTATCTGTGGGGCCGCCTGCACGGCGCCGAGCGGCTGATCGACATCACCGTCTCCACCCTCCCCGACGGCCTGCGCTTGCCGGAGGGGCTGGCCGAGCGGCTGAAACGCGAGGCCTTCCGCGCGATCCTCGCCGAGGAGCGGCCGAGGCTGCTCGAGATCCAGCCTTTGTTCGAAACCATCGAGCGGGAGGTGGGGTGAGGCCCGCCTTCGTCACTCCTCCCCGAGCTTGCTCGGGGAGGAGGACCGCGACGCGAAGCGTCGTGGTGGAGGGCAAATCGGACTCGGGAATTCCCCCTCCACCAGGCTTCGCCTGGTCCCCCTCCCCGAGGCAAGCTCGGGGAGGAATTAGAATCGGCCCGGTTGCGCCGCCGCCTTGACGGTCATAGACCTAGGCCGAACTCCGGAGGGCGCGAATGCAATTCCTGAAAACCCTCTTCTGGATCGCGCTCACCGTGGTCCTGGTCCTGTTCGCCAAGGCCAATTGGAACGCGGTGACCCTGAAGCTGTGGGGCGGCCTGGAGGCCGACGTGAAGCTGCCGGTCCTGGTCCTCGCCGCCTTCCTGCTCGGCTTCCTCCCGACCCTCATCGTCTATCGCGCGCGGCTATGGGGGCTGAAGCGAAGGCTCGATCCGGCGGAGCGGCAGGTCGTTCCGGCCCCCGTCGCCCCCGCTCCGGTCCCGGTCGACAATGGCGAGAACGGCGGCCGGGTGGCCACCGACAGCAAGGCCTGGCCAACGGCATGAGGAGCCCGATCTTCGTCGCCATCGACACGCCCGATCCGGAGCGGGCGAAGGCGATCGCCACGCGCGTCAGGAACCATGTAGGCGGGATTAAGCTCGGCCTCGAATTCTTCTGCGCCAACGGGCTCCACGGCGTTCGCGACATGGCGGAGCTCCATCTTCCGATCTTCCTGGACCTCAAGCTTCACGACATTCCCAACACCGTCGGCAAGGCGATCCAGGCCCTCCGCCCGCTCGAGCCGGCGGTGCTCACCGTTCACGCCGCCGGCGGCCGAGCGATGATGGAGGACGCCAAGGCGGCGGCGCCGGCCGGGACGAAGGTGGTCGCGGTAACGGTTCTGACCAGCCTCGACGGAAGCGATCTTCGCTCCATCGGTGCCGGCGACGATCCGCACGCGCAGGTCGAGCGGCTGACGGCGCTGGCGCGGGAGGCGGGGGTCGACGGCGTGGTCTGCTCCGGCAACGAGGTGGCGGCGGCCCGCAAAGCGTGGCCTGGCGGCTTCTTCGTCGTCCCCGGAGTCCGGCCGGCGGACAGCCATGCCGGGGATCAGAAACGGGTGATGACCCCACGCAAGGCCCTCGACGCGGGAGCTTCGATCCTGGTCATAGGGAGGCCGATTACCGAGGCCGAGGACCCGGACCTCGCCGCAAGGGCGATCGAGGCGACTCTCTAGCCGCCGTCATCCCGGCGCAAGCCGGGACCTCGGGGAGACCCGCCGGGACTTCTTGTCCTGAGGTCCCGGCTTTCGCCGTGATGACGAAAAACTACCACCAACGTTGTGCTCCTCTCTCCCCTGCTGGACACCCTCCCCCTACGCTCCTATCGGCGCGCCTTCAGGAGACTTGCCCATGAGCTGGCTGAACCGCGTCCGCAATTCCATCCCCTTCCTGCCGAAAAGGGAGACGCCTGAGAATCTCTGGCACAAATGCCGGCAGTGCAACGCGATGATCTTCACCAAGGAATGGGAGGAGAACGGCTCCGTCTGCCCGCGCTGCGACCATCACGGGCGGATCGGCCCGAGGGCGCGGTTCGAGCGGTTGTTCGATCCCGGCTATTCGATGCTGCCCCAGCCGCAGGTGCGCGAGGATCCGCTCAGGTTCCGCGATTCCAAGCGCTACAGCGACCGCCTGAAGGCGGCCCGGGCGGCGACCGGCGAGAGCGACGCCCTAATCAACGCCCGCGGCACCCTCGACGGACACCGGGCCGTCATCGGCGTCCAGGACTTCGCCTTCATGGGCGGATCCATGGGGATGGCGGTCGGCGCCGCCTTCCTCGACGGTGTGCGCGCGGCCATCGCCGATCGCTGCCCCTACATCATCTTCACGGCCGCCGGCGGCGCCAGGATGCAGGAGGGCATCTTGTCCCTCATGCAGATGCCCAGGACGACCGTCGCGATCGCGGAGCTTCGCGAAGCGGGCCTGCCCTACATCGTCGTCCTCACCGATCCCACGACCGGCGGAGTCACCGCCTCCTACGCCATGCTCGGCGACGTCCAGATCGCTGAGCCGGGCGCCCTGATCGGCTTCGCCGGCCAGCGGGTGATCGAATCCACCATCCGCGAGAAGCTCCCCGAGGGCTTCCAGCGCGCGGAATATCTCCTCGCCAACGGAATGATCGACATGGTCGTGCACAGGAAGGACCTGCGCGCGACCCTGGCGCGGCTGATCGACTATCTCACCCCCCAAGCGAAGGCGGCGGCGTGACAACCTCATCCTCCTCACCGCGAAGCGGTGGGGAGGGGGACCACCCGCAGGGTGGTGGAGGGGTAGCTGCCGAGGCCTCGTCGCTTACCCCTCCACCATGCTCCGCATGGTACCCCTCCCCACGCCTTCGGCGCAGGGAGGACTAGTGGACCGCGCCGTTTCCGACGATCCGGCCGTGCAGCGCCAGCTGGACCGGCTGGCGAGCCTCTCCCCCGGCGCGGACACGCTGGGCCTCGAGCGCATCTCGGCGCTGCTGGGGCGCCTCGGCAATCCGGAACGGCGCCTGCCGCCGGTTCTCCACGTCGCCGGCACCAACGGCAAGGGCTCGATCTGCGCCTTCCTTCGAGCCGCGGTGGAGGCCGCCGGGCTGACCGCCCATGTCTATACCAGCCCCCATCTCGTGCGGTTCAACGAACGGATCCGGCTTGCCGGACAGCTGATCGGCGACGAACAGCTGGCGGCGCTGCTCGAGGAGACGCTGGACTCGGCGGGCGGCCTCGAGATCAGCTTCTTCGAGGCGACGACCGCCGCCGCCTTTCTCGCTTTCTCCCGCCAGAGCGCGGACGCCTGCATCGTCGAGGTGGGGCTCGGCGGGCGGCTCGACGCGACCAACGTCATCCCGGCGCCCGCGGCCTGCGCGATCGCTCAGCTCGGGCTGGACCATCAGCAGTTCCTCGGCAGCCGGATCGAAGACATCGCCGCGGAGAAAGCGGGAATCGCCAAGAAGGGCGTGCCGCTGGTGACCCAGCATTATCCCGAACCGCTCTCCAACCGGGTCGGCGAGGCGGCGGCGGCGGCGGGAGCGCAATGGATGCCGCGCGGCGGGCGCTGGGACGCGATCGTCTACCGCCAGAAGCTCCATTATCGCGACGGCCGAGGCAAGCTGCAGCTGCCCCTGCCCCGCCTCCAGGGCGCCCACCAGGCGATGAACGCCGCGCTGGCGGTCGCAATGCTTCGGCATCAGCAGGCGGTGCCCGTTCGGGAACCGGCCCTTCGCGCGGCCATGGGCTGGGCTGACTGGCCCGCGCGGCTCCAGCGGCTCGCCCCTGGGCCGCTCGCCGCCCTGCTGCCTTCGGGATCGGAGCTTTGGCTGGACGGCGGCCACAACCCGGCGGCGGCGCGGGCGGTGGCGGATTTCTTCCGCGCCCATGTACCGAGCGACCGCCCCTTCCACATCGTCCTCGGGCTCCTTGCCAACAAGGACATGGCGGGGGTGCTCAAGCCGTTCGCGAACCGGGCGGCCACCCTCCACGCCGTGCCCGTCCCGGGCCACGCCCACCATTCGCCGGCGGACCTGACGGCCGCCGCCCGAGGCGCCGGCCTCACCGCGCTCGCGGCCGCGGAGGTCGAAGGGGCGCTCGGCTGGATCGCCCGCCACGCGGACCGGGAGCGGCCGCCCATCGTCCTGATCCTGGGCTCCCTCTATCTCGCGGGGGAAGTGCTCCGCGCCAACGGCCAAGCGCCAACTTGATCCTCCCCATGCGGAGCATGGGGAGGGGGACCAGGCGCAGCCTGGTGGAGTGGTAGCTGGCGCAGGCTTCCGCCAATTGCCCCTCCACCACCCTTCGGGTGGTCCCCCTCCCCGAGCAAGCTCGGGGAGGACCTAACCGCCCCGAAGCTCCGCCAGGGTGCGCGCCGCCCACTCGTACATCTCCGAATCCCTGCGTCTTTCCATCCTGTCGAGCCGGCGGGCGCGGCGCTCGGCTTCCTCGAGCAGGGGGACGGCGTCGCCGCGACGGCCGGAGCCGATCAGAAGCGCGGCGTGGCGGCATTGGGCCTCGGCCCCGGGCATCCGCTCCCCCAGCTCGGAGTAGAGGGCGGTCGCGCGGTCCGTCTCGCCTAGTTCCTCGAGGCTTCGGGCCAGCAGCAGGGCGGCCCGGTCGTTCTCCGTCGCGGAGGCGGATTCCGGCAGTTCCTCCAGAAGGCGCCTCGTCTCGGCGGTGTTGCCGGCCTCCAGGCAGGCGCGGGCGAGCTTCAGGCGGGCCGAGCGGTCCTTGCCGAGCGTCTTCGAGACCGCCTCGCGATAATGGCGGACAGCTTCGTCCCAGTGGCCTGCTTCCGCGAGAGCATCGCCAAGCGCGGTTCTGGTGGCGGCGGTGTCGGCGACGTCGACCGCCTCGCGGGCGGCTCGAAGCTCCCGATCCGGATCGAGCTTCCTGACCGCCGCAGCCTGGACGGCACGCACCTCGCGGCGCTGGAACAGGCCGGGCAGGATCTCGACGACCAGATAGGCGGCGGAGCCCGCGATCGGCAGAAGGATTATCGCCCAGAGCCACAGATTGTTGCGGTGGTTGCGGATCAGATGGACCACGCAGGCGATCTGGACCGCTATCGTCGCGATGAAGAAGATCATCGCGGCGGCGGCGCCTCCTGGGGCGCGTCACGGCGGGCGTCGCCCTCACCTTCCTTCCCCGCTGTTCCGATCGAAGCGTCGATCAGACCGGCCCGCATCATCAGCCAGAACAGGACGATTCCGGGAACGGCGGCGGCGGTCGTCAGCCAGTAGAAGTTCACGTAGCCGACGCTTTCGACGACGGCACCGGCGCTGGTGCCGGTAAGCACCCGTCCGACGATGCTCGCGGCAGCCGAGATGAGCGCATATTGCGACGCCGTGAACCTGAGGTCGGTGAGAGCGGAGAAATAGGCGACCACGACCACTCCGCCGATCCCGCTCGCAAAATTCTCAAAGCCCTGCGTGAAGCCAAGGCCGATATTGCTATGGCCGTAGGCGGCGAGCAGGGCATAGCTCCCGTTTGAGACGCCCATCAGGATCAGGGCGATGAGGACGGACCGCTTCATTCCAAGCTTGGAATAAAGGATTCCGCCGACGAAAATTCCGATGAGGTAGGTCCAGAAGCCCACCCCGACATCCCAGATAGCGATCTCGTCGTTGGAATAGCCCATGTCGTCGAGCAGCAGCCGAAGGACCAGCTGGCCGAGCGTGTCCCCGATCTTGTGAAGCAGGATGAACAGCAGCACGAGCAGCGCGCCCTTCCGCATGAAGAATTCCGCGAACGGGCCCCAGATCGAGGCGAGCGACTGACCGAAGCCCTTGCGGCCGGTCGGCTCGCGATGCCGCTTCGGCTCGCCGACGATCAGCCCGGTCAGCATGGCGGGTAAGGCGAAGACGGCGCAGGCGAGGTACGCGGCTTCCCAACCCACTCGGGCGGCCAGTACCAGTGCGAGCGCTCCGGCCGACACGGAGCCGATGCGCCAGCCATATTGTGACATGCCCGAGCCGACGCCGAGCTGGCGCGGCTCGAGAAGCTCGATCCGATACGCATCGATTACGATGTCGTAGGTCGCCCCCGCGACCCCAACCAGGATGGCGGCGATCGCAGTCTGGTAGATGTTGGCCGAAGGATCCTGCAAGGCGAGGTTGGCGACGGCGGCGATGACGAGGACGCCGGCCACGAGCAGCCAGGAGACCCGCTGGCCGAGGCGCCCCAGCACCGGGATTCGGACCCCATCGACGACCCACGCCCAAAGGAACTTCAGATTGTAGACGAGGAAGGCGAGCGCGAAGGTCGTCACCGTCGACTTCGTGATCCCTTCCTGAGCGAGCCGGGTCGTCAAGGTCGCGCCGATCATCGCGAAGGGGAAGCCGGACGAGACTCCGACGAAGAAAGCCGCAACGGGCGCCTTTTCGGTATAGGGGCGGATGCCCTCGGGCAGGCGGGCGCGCCACCCTTCGGGCGCTGTCTCGGGGGCGGTGCTCATGGCCCTTTGTAACGCGTCCGGGCCGCCGGGCCAGACCCTCATTTCCGCGTCATCCCAGCGAAGATTGTCCCTTGTCTAAAGCCGGGGGCGGACGCAGTCTTTCCGCCATGGACATGCCCTCGAGCCTCCGCCCCACCCACGGGCAGCTCGCCCTCGCCGCGCTCGTCGCGCGGGGCGAGAGCAGCCATGGCGAGGCCGTCACCACCGTTCCCGCCTCGGCCTACACCGATCCCGCCCATTTCGAGCTCGAGCGGGAGCGATTGTTCGGCCGGCTGCCGCAGGTGATCGCGCCCTCCGCGCTCCTGCCGCGCGCCAACATGGCGGTGCCGCACGACGGCTTCGGCCTGCCCCTCCTCCTCACCCGCGACAAAGCCGGCAAGGCGCACGTCTTCTACAATGTCTGCAGGCACCGCGGCACCCGGCTGGTGGAGGGCGGCGATCCGCAGTGCGCGCCGCGCCTCGTCTGCCCCTATCACGCCTGGTCCTATTCCCTGGACGGAGCGCTGGCCGGAATGCCCCGCCCGGACACCTTCCCCGGCCTCGACCGCTCGCAATTCGGGCTTGCGGAGCTCCCCTCCTGCGAGGCGGGCGGGCTGATCTGGTTCGCCAAAGCGGAGGCGGATTTCGCCGACGCCCGCGGCCTCGCGCCCGAATTCGACGCCTTCGGCCTGGCGGGGCATCACCTCTACCGCCGGCGGGTCCACGACGTCGCTTCCAACTGGAAGCTGATCATGGACGCCTTCCTTGAAAGCTACCACGTCCAGCGCCTGCATGCGCCGACCATCGCCAAATTCTTCACCGACGGAGTGACCGCCGCCGAGATGCTCGGCCGGCACCAGCGCTCCGCGGTCGGGCGGATCGACCACCTCGCCGCCGTCGACCATCGGGACTGGGCGGCGCTGAGGGCCGTGATCACCTTCGCCTACCAGCTCTTCCCCGCGACGATCATGATCATGAGCCCCGATTACGTGAACCTGATGGTGCTGATGCCTCAGGGCGTCGGCCGAACCCTGGTCGAGGATTTCATGCTCATCCCCGAGCCCCCCGCCACGGCGGAGGAGGAGCATCATTGGGCGCGAAGCTGGGCGCTGCTCGACGAAGGCGTGTTCGCAGGCGAGGATTACCGGGCCGCGGCGCTGGGCCAGGAGGGGCTTTCGACCGGAGTGGTGAAGGAGCTCACCCTCGGCACGCTGGAAACGGGCATCAGGCACTTCCACGACCAGGTGGGCGCGGCTTTGCGGTGAACATCCTCCCCAAGCTGCGCTTGGGGAGGGGGACCACACGAAGTGTGGTGGAGGGGTAGATGGCGCAGGCTTCCGCCCTCTCGCGCTCAATCCGCCAAGACTGTGACTTCTACCCCTCCACCAGGCTTCGCCTGGTCCCCCTCACCATCTTCGATGGGGAGGACCTACGCCTCCTCGTACAAGCTCAGTCCGGCGGGGATCCGTCCCACCTTCTTCCCCGACAGCTTCCTGTCCAGTGCCTCGAGCGCGCCCTTCAGCACCTTGTCCGAATAGGGTTTCGCGAGGCAGCCGATCCCGAAGCTCCTCGCCTCGATCGGGCAATTGGCGGTGACGAACAGGACCGGCACCTGCCGCGCGCTGGCGGCGCGGGCGACGTCCATCCCGTCCCCATCGCCGTTGAGCTGGATGTCGCTGAGCACCAGGTCGACCTCCTCCTCCCCCAGCACTCGGACCGCCTCGGAGAGCGTGTCGACGGTGGCGACGACCTCGTAGCCGCATTCGCGAAGCAGATGCTCGTTGTCGAACGCGACGAGCGGCTCGTCCTCGACGATGAGGATCCGCCGGATCGCTCTTTCGCGTTTGCCGAACAACATCTAATGCGCGCCCTTGCCCACCGGGGATTCGGTTTCTCTTGCGTAACGAGCGCGCGGAGCAACGGTGCCATCGCGGGCGGATCGGCTGAGCGCATATTTCCGCCCGTCCGGCTTCATGAGGAGGACAAGCTGCCCCCGCCCCGCCCCCCTGCCAAGGACCGGCCCGCCGATTCCCAGCGGATCGCCAAGCTGCTCGCCCGCGCCGGAATCGCCTCGCGGCGGGAGATCGAACGGATGATCGCGGAAGGGCGGATCGCGATCGGCGGCAAGGTCGTCGACACTCCCGCGACCGTGCTGACGTCGCTCCATGGCGTCACCGTCGACGGCAATCCGGTGAAGGCCCCCGCTCCCGCCCGCCTGTTCCGCTACCACAAGCCGGCAGGCCTGCTGACCACGGAGCGGGACCCGAAGGGCCGCCCCACCATCTACGACCGGCTCCCCGCGGGACTGCCCCGGGTGATGCCGGTCGGCCGGCTCGACCTCAACACCGAAGGCCTCCTCCTCCTCACCACCGACGGCGAGCTAAAGCGCCAGCTCGAGCTTCCCTCTTCGGGGGTGGAGCGCACCTACCGCGCCCGCGTGTTCGGAGAGATAAGCCAGGAGCGGCTCGAGGATCTCATCCAGGGCGTGGAGATCGAAGGCATTCGCTACGGCTCCATCGACGCCAATCTCGAGCGCCGGACCGGCCGCAACGCCTGGATCGAGCTCAAGCTCACCGAAGGCAAGAACCGCGAGGTCCGCCGGGTGCTCGAGCATCTGGGCCTCCAGGTCTCCCGATTGCTTCGCACCTCCTACGGACCCTTCCCGCTCGCCGACTTGCCCGTGGGGGCGGTGGACGAGGTCCGCCAGCACGAGCTGGTGGCGTTCCGGAAGGGGCTGAAGGGCGGCGCAGAAAAGTCCTCCCCGCGATTTCGCGGGGAGGGGGACCAGGCGAAGCCTGGTGGAGGGGCTCCACGGCGCCCGAGAAAAGAACCCCTCCACCGCCGTTCCGGCGGTCCCCCTCCCCGGAAAAATCCGGGGAGGATTTAGGACGTGAGAATAATCGCCGGCCAGTGGCGCGGCCGACCGCTGGTCGCTCCGAAAGGCCAGGACACCCGCCCCACCGCCGACCGGGTCCGCGAGGCGCTCTTCTCCATGCTCGCAAGCCGGCTCGGAAGCTTCGAGGGCCTTCAGGTCGCCGACCTGTTCGCCGGCTCCGGAGCCCTCGGCCTCGAAGCCCTGTCGCGCGGCGCGGCCCACTGCGTCTTCGTCGAGAACGACCGCCGCGCCGCCGACGCCATCCGCGCCAACATCGCCGCGCTCGGAGCGTCCGGAGAAGTGCTTGCGAGAAGCGCCGAGGATTCCGCCCTCCCCGCCCCCGCCGACCTCGCCTTCCTCGACCCGCCCTACGGCAGCGGCCTCGCCCCCGCCGTCCTGGCCAGGCTCGCCATCGCCCCGGGCGGCTGGGTCAGCGTCGAAACCGGCCGCGGCGAAACGGTCGCCGCCGAAGGTTATGAACTCGATTCCGAACGCCAATACGGCAAGGCGAAGATCACCTTGCTGCGCCGCCCGGCCTGACGTCTCCGGTCGCGCGCGTTCGAACGATGATGTCCAGGCCCGCGGAAAACCGCCTGGGCCTATTGAAGCGGAACTTGCTCGAGTTCCTGCGTAAGGATGCACCTGTAGGCGGGGGCTCCCGCACCGACCGAAGTTTGGGACCCGGTGTTGACGTTCCTTGAGCCGACATTGGCGAATTCTTCGATAGGGCCCATTTCGGTGTCCGGCAGGAGAAGCCCATTGTCTCCGAACTTCCACTCAGCCTCGACTTGAAGAGCCTCGCGCTCGACCTTTGCCCTGTCGCTTCCGAAAATCACACACTGACGTTTCATGTCTGGTCCTCCGTAGGCGCAGGATTACCCACCAAATGCGGGCCCGCAATCCTTTGGCAGGGTCAATTTGAATTGATCATGGCTCGCGGGCTTTCATAATCCACCGCCTGATCCTCGCCGGCACTCGGAGGCTTTCCAGCGGGATCGTCTGCTTCGACGCCACGGCTTCGCTTGCCCCGGCTCCTTATGTTCCCTACCTCGAAAGCCGTGACTCTTCCCCAAACCCAAGCCCCCGAGCCGACCTATCTGAGCGGCCTCAACGCCCCCCAGCGCGAGGCCGTTCTGACCACGGAAGGTCCGGTTCTCGTGCTCGCCGGCGCCGGCACGGGCAAGACCGCGGCCCTCACCGCCCGGCTCGCCCACCTCGTCTACACGCGCCTCGCCTGGCCTTCCGAGATCCTCGCCGTCACCTTCACCAACAAGGCGGCGCGCGAGATGAAGGAGCGGGTCGGCCGCATCGTCGGCGACGCGGTCGAGGGCATGCCCTGGCTCGGCACCTTCCACTCGGTCGCCGCCAAGATGCTCCGCCGCCACGCGGAGCTGGTCGGCCTCCAGTCCAACTTCACCATCCTCGACACGGACGATCAGCTTCGCCTCCTCAAGCAGCTCATCCTGGCCGACGACATCGACGAGAAACGCTGGCCGGCGCGGATGCTGGCGGGCCTCATCGACCGCTGGAAGAACCGCGGCTGGACCCCGGGCCAGATCGACGCGGCAGAGAGCGAAGCCTATGCCAACGGCAAGGGCGCCGAGCTCTACGCCCTCTACCAGGCGCGGCTGAGGGCGCTCAACGCCTGCGACTTCGGCGATCTCCTGCTCCACATGCTCGTCATCCTGAAGGAGCATCGCGAGGTCCTGGCCCACTATCAGAACCGCTTCAAATACATCCTCGTCGACGAATATCAGGACACCAACCAGAGCCAGTATCTGTGGCTCCGACTTCTCGCCCGGGAGAGGAAGAACATCTGCTGCGTCGGCGACGACGATCAGTCCATCTATTCCTGGCGAGGCGCCGAGATCGCCAACATCCTGAGGTTCGAGAAGGATTTCCCGGGCGCCAAGATCGTCCGGCTCGAGCAGAACTACCGCTCCACGCCGCACATCCTCGCCGCCGCCTCCGGGCTCATCGCCCATAACGGCGGCCGCCTCGGCAAGACCTTGTGGACGGAGCATGACGGCGGCGACAAGGTGCATGTCGTCGGAGTCTGGGACGGCCCCGAGGAAGCGCGCCGGATCGGCGAGGAGATCGAGGGCGTCCAGCGCCGCGGCGGCCGGATCGACCAGGCCGCCATCCTGGTCCGCGCCCAGTTCCAGACCCGCGAGTTCGAGGACCGGTTCATCGCCATCGGCCTCCCCTACCGCATCGTCGGCGGCTTCCGCTTCTACGAACGGGCCGAGATCCGCGACGCCCTCGCCTACCTGCGCATCATCGCCCAGCCCTCGGACGACCTCGCCTTCGAGCGCATCGTCAACACCCCCAAGCGCGGCCTCGGCGACAAGGCCGTCGCCAAGATCCACTCGCTCGCCCGCGCCGAGGGGGTGCCCTTGCTGATGGCGGCCGCGATCATCCTCGACACGGACGAGCTCACCCCCCAGGCGCGCCGCCAGCTCGGCAACCTCGTCGGCGACTTCGCCCGCTGGCGCGCCCGCCTCTCCGAGCTCCCCCACCCCGAGCTCGCCCGCCTCGTCCTCGACGAAAGCGGCTACACCGCCATGCTCCAGGCCGACCGCTCCGCCGAAAGCGCCGGCCGCCTCGAGAACCTCGCCGAGCTCACCCGGGCGATGGAGGAATATGAGACGCTGGGCGCCTTCCTCGAGCACGTCTCGCTGGTGATGGAGAACGACGCCGAGCGCGACGCGGAGAAGGTCACGATCATGACCATCCACGCCGCCAAGGGCCTCGAATATGAAAATGTCTTCCTCGCCGGCTGGGAGGAAGGCGTCTTCCCCTCCCAGCGCTCGCTCGACGAAGGCGGCCAGGCCAGTCTCGAGGAGGAACGCCGCCTCGCCTACGTCGCCATCACCCGCGCCCGCCGCAAATGCTTCATCTTCCACGCCGCCAACCGCCGGATCTACGGCCAGTGGACGAGCTCCATCCCAAGCCGCTTCATCGCCGAGCTCCCCGACGCCCACATCGAGCAGGAGCAGACGATGTCCGGCGGCGAGAGTTTGTGGCGGGCGAACTGGTCGGAGCGGGCGGACCCCTTCGCCGACGTGGCGAGAGGCCAGACCCGCGGCCCCGGCTGGCGAAGGGCGGTGACCGGCGGCTTCGAAAGAACGCCGCCGCGCGTGATGGAGGCGCGGGCAAGCGCGATCAGCCTCGGCAACCCCGGCCGAGGCGATATCGCCGTGGGCCAACGCGTCTTCCACGCAAAGTTCGGCTACGGAAAGGTGGCGGAGATCGAAGGCAACAAGCTCGAAATCGACTTCGAGCATGCGGGGCGGAAACGGGTGCTGGACAGCTTCGTGGATCTGGGGTGACCCTGAACGCTATGGTGCTGTGACCGGCCGGCCCGAGGCTCTTGCAATGCCTCCGGGAAATTCGTGCTCGGCGTCAGCGAAGCAATTCCTCAAATTTTCCAGCTGCCAGGATGCTTGGTAATCAACAGTTATCACGTTGGTAGAAGTGCCCCCGACCGCCATAAGGCCCAGACCTTCGAGGGTGTGATCATCCGCCTCCGTGTGAAAGTGAGCAATCAGACCATCGAAGTAGATCCGAATTATTGGCTCGCTTCGCCCCAGTTCCGTTCCGACCTTCGGAATCGGTTTAAGCTGTCTTATTGGGCCGTGGTTGTGCATGTCTCCGATGGTGGACAACTGAGTTAACGACACCGGCATCAGCGAGGCTGGGGGTGCGAGCCCGGACACAATAGCGCGCCGCAAGCGTCGCAACTCGGATGCATGTAGGCTAGCCTCGCTCATATCTGGCAGGTCAGAAGCCGCAGCCCGCCAAAGCAAGCTAAGCAGGAACAGTCTCATTCGGGTCGGGTCCGCGAATTCGACCTGGCGAAGGCCCCACGGAGTCCGAGGGATAGGGTGAAAGTCCGTCGTGGCCAAGGAATGCATCGGCCCCCACGATTGCCATATCAGCTTTAAGCGCCGGAACTCGGATATCGCCCAGGTATCATAGCCGGTGAGTATGTCTTCCCCTGCGCTGGTCACCAACCGCTCGTCGTACCAACTGTCGCGGCGGCGTGTAGGTCTGCGGCGTTGCCCAATTTGTGCGAAAGCCTCCCCCTGCGGAGCAGGCGGTGCAAGAGCGCGCGGGATGATGTGGGCTCTGACAAACTTACCCTCGGCCCCGGTCAGCCTGCAAATTCCGTAAGCCCTCGGCATTCTTCAAGCCCCCGGGCAAATGTTGGAAAACGCACCGTATACATTTTCGGCCGGATGCGCGCGCCGCATACCCATGCCTTTCATAACAAGATTGTTCCTGTTATGTTCTTAGGTCATGCGACTCGAAATCCGATCCTCACCCACCCGTTTCCGGCCGACCGGCTCGCCCCGCATACGCACGCCGGAGCCCCGGGCTTCGCTCGGCCTGCAACGGCGGCATATGCACGCAGCCGGAGGCTTTGGGGAAAACGGTGGACATCGTGAACTTCGTGAACTTCATCTCCCCCGTCATCCCGGCGAAAGCCGGGACCTCAGGCCGAGAAGTCCCGGCGGATCTCCCCGAGACCATCGAGCAGGTGCGAACTGCCCCCAGCAGTTTGCAGCCATGTCCGGGGGACATGGCGACCTGCTCGATCTTCGCCGGGGTGACGCGCCGTTCGGCGCGTCAGAACACCGCCTTCGTCCCGCCCCCAATCATCTGAGCCCGAACCAGCGGAATGGGCGGGCCGCCGTAGCTCAGGAACTTGTCGTGGAACCGCTTCCACGCCGCCCGGCCGCCCCGGGTCCGCGTCCAGTCCTCCCGCAGGCGGCGGATCATCAGCTTGCCCATCGTGTAGTTGAGGTAGGCGGGATCGTAAGTCCCGCGAGCGCTCTGCTGCCGCGCATTGCCCTCGTCCTGGTAGCATTCCGACAGGAACATCCGCCGCGACTGCTCCTGCGTCATCCGCCCGGTATGCATGCCGATCGCGGAGAGATAGCGGCAGTCGCGCAGCAAAGCGTTCGAGATCTGGCCGACGTGGGTCTCGAGGTCGTCGTTCCTGAGGCCCGCGTCCCACATCATCTCCTCCGCATAATGGGCGAAGCCTTCCGCGAAGGCGTAGCCGACGAAGACCCGGCCGAAGGTGAAGGGCGAGCGGTTGGAGTGGAGGAAATTGAGGAAGTGGCCCGGCCACACCTCATGGACGGAGGTGAAGAGCAGGGCCGCCTCGCCCTGGACGAAGCCCGCCTGCACCTGCGCCGGCCAGGAAGGATCGGGCGGGGCGATGTAGTAGACGGACGGAAGGCCGCGCTCATAGGGACCGGGAATGTCGATATAGGCGAAGTTCTGCCGGTTGTAGGGCGGGGCTTCCTCGACCTGCGCCTCCTCGGTTCCCGGGATGGAGACGAGGTCCTTCTCCTGGATGAAGCGCTTCAATCCCGCGAGCTGGGCCCGGGCCGCCTGCACGGCGCCGCCCTTGGGCTTGTTGGCGGCCATCTTGTTCATGCAGGCCTGGAGCGTGGCCCCGGGCGCATAGGCCGCGCAGGCGGTGCGGAGCGAATCCTGGTTGCGCTTGAGGTCGGCGCGGCCGATCGCCTCCAGCTCGGCGAGCGGGATATCGACCATCTCGGTGTCGCGCAGCATCTGCGCGAACTTGTCGGCGCCGAGCGCGAAATCCTGGGTGGCGTTCGGCCTCTGCGCCTCCAGCCAGCCGGCAAGCTCCCGCATCGCATCGGACGCCTGGCGCGCGGCGAGCCGGAGATCGACCTGGAGGTCCCCGTCGCGCACGTCGATGAAGGCGGCGAGGCCGTCGTTCAGATAATATTCCGCGAAGCCGCCGAACCCGGCCTTGCCGTAGTCGATGAAGCTGAGCGGCAGGGGCGTCTTCAGATTGGCCCGGATCTGGCGCGCTGCGCGCGGCACCGCCCTCAGATAGGCGATGTACGCCTTCAGCCGGGTCTCGGCCGGAGCATAAGGGCGGGTGACGTAGACCGACGGATCGAGCCCGTTGCCCATGTAATAAGCAGGATTGCGGTGGGGCTGGTCGGCCGACTCCAGCCAGAACAGGTCGCCCCGGGCACGGGCGATCAGATAGTCCCGCTCGAAACGCTCGGTCTTGCTGAGGCTCTTGGGATCGAACGCCTGCGCCGCCGCGATCGAGGAGCGCAGGAACTCGGCCGAATTGGCGAGCCCGGTCTCGCTCCAGTCGGGAAGCCGTCCGTCAAATTCGTGCCTGCCTTGGTTGACGGCGAAGGCCGGGTTGATTCGGAAATAGCCGTCGATGAAGCTTTGCGAGAAAGCCGGCCAGGCCGAAGGGCGCGCATCGGCAGCGGCGGTACCACCCGAGCCCGTCGAGGCGCAGCCGGAAAGAAGGAGGGCGAAAGCGGAAGCGGCGGCGAGCAGGGACCTGGACATGGCGAGTCTCCTTCGGGCGGGAACGGGTTAGCGCTGTGGACAGGCGGTGGCGATGAAATATTCCTCCCCGAGCTTGCCTCGGGGGAGGGGGACCAGGCGAAGCCTGGTGGAGGGGCAATTCCGAGTCCGCATTTCCCCTCCACCGCACTTCGTGCGGGTCCCCCTCCCCGAGCTTGCCTCGGGGAGGATTGTAAGCGGTGCCTGGTTGCCCCGGCACGACCTCGCCCCTAAGCGCCCCCGATGGCCGCCGCCGCCCCCCATCCCTTCCGCTTCCCGAATTTCCGCTATTACTGGACGGCCCGGCTGACCGCGACCCTGGCGCAGTCGGCTATGATGCTGATCATCGGCTGGCAGGTCTACAATATCGCCCGCGCCGACGGCCTCGGGATCGCCGCCGCCTCGGCCCGCCTGGGGCTCATCGGCCTCATCCAGTTCCTTCCGCTCTTCGCCCTTACCCCGGTCACCGGGTGGGTCGCGGACCGGGTCGACCGGCGGCAGATCGCCCGGGCGACGATCGCCCTCCAGATACTGTGCGCCGCCGCCCTCGCCTACGCCACCTGGGCGGGGACGATCGGCCTCTTCATCCTCTATTCGGTCGCTTTCCTTCTCGGGATCGCCCGCGCCTTTTCGGGGCCGGCGCTGGGCGCTCTCGCTCCGAACCTGGTGCCGCGCGAGTCCCTGCCCAACGCCATCGCCCTCTCCTCCATCTCCTGGCAGGCGGGGATGGTCGCGGGCCCGGGCCTGGGGGGCTATCTCTATGCCTGGGTGCCGGAAGCCTCCTATGCCGGCGCGGCGCTGCTCTTCCTCGTCTCGCTCGTGTCGCTGATGCTGATCGGGCCGGTGCCGCGCCCGCAGATGGACCGGACCCGCCACCCGATCCGGCAGATGATCGACGGTCTCGCCTATGTGCGGACCAACCGGCTGGTGCTCGCCGCGATCACCCTCGATCTCTTCGCCGTCTTCCTCGCCGGAGCGACCGCGCTCCTCCCGGTATACGCGCGCGACATCCTCCAGGTCGGGCCCGAGGGGCTCGCCCAGCTCGGCGCCGCGCCCGCGCTGGGAGCGACCCTCACCGCCCTCCTCTTCTCCTTCCGGCCTCTCAAGACCAACGTCGGGACCAAGATGCTCGGCGCCGTGATGGTCTTCGGGATCGCCACCATCGTCTTCGGCCTGTCGACCTGGATGCCGCTGTCGCTGGCCGCCCTTTTCGTCGTCGGAGCGTCCGACATGTTCTCGGTCTATGTCCGCCAGTCGCTGATCCAGCTTTCGACTCCGGATGCGATGCGAGGACGGGTCGGAGCCGTCTCCCAGCTCACCATCTCCGCGTCGAACGAGCTCGGCGAGGCGGAATCGGGCTTCCTCGCCGCGCTCGTCGGGCCGGTGGTCGCGGTGGTCGCGGGCGGAGTGGGAGCGATCGCCGTGACCCTGCTCTGGGCGCGCGCCTACCCGGAGCTGAGGCGCGCTCGGACCTTCGACCAGCCCGCCGAGAGCGCCTCGCCCTGAAGGTCATTCCGGCGAAGGCCGGAACCCATGAACACCGCGTCTCGACCATAGGCGAAACCCGCCATGTTCATGGATCCCGGGCCGAGCCCGCCATGATGGCTCGGGCCTCAGGCCGCGGGACCCCCCGTCCAGATCACAAGCGCATGCCTCACCCCCCGGGTCACCGGAGTCACCCGGTGGATCGCCCTCGACGGGAAGAAGCGCGCCCCTCCCCGCTCCAGCGTCCGGGGCCGGTCGACCGTGTCCGGGATGATCTCCAACAGGCCGCCTTCATGATCGCCCGGATCCGAAAGCTCGACCGATACGGAGACCAGCCGGCGATCCGTCGCGTCGTAGCCGGCGTCGCTGTGCCAGGCGCGGAAGTGGCCGCCCTCCTCGTAGCGGAGGACCTGCAGCGGCTCCGCGATCTCGCCGACGGGGATCCCGAACGCGATTCCCGCCTCCTCGAACAGCCGGTCGAGCCGGTCGTATATCCAGGCGGTCGCCGCGCTTCGTGGATGATGGCTCGTCAACGCCGACCGGACGGCCCTGTCCACCGTGTCGCCGGCGCCGGCCCAGACCGTGGCCGGCGCCAGGCCGGCGCGCTCCCCCAAAGCGACGATCCAATCGCACTCGCGGTCGCTGAACGCCTTCGGGACGTCGTGGATGAGCGGCATCAGCGCACGCTAGCGCGCGGGCGGCAGAATCGGTAGCGGGAGTTTACAGCAAGCCGCGGACGACCGTGGTCCGTCATGCACAAGGAGGCCATCAATGAGAGCGGGCAGCATATTGGAGACGATCGGCCGAAGCCCTCACATCCGGGTGAACCGGCTGTTCGGCGACGCCGAGGTCTGGGTGAAGTCGGAGCGCTCCAATCCCGGCGGGTCGATCAAGGACCGTATCGCTTTGGCGATGATCGAGGACGCCGAGCGCTCCGGTGCCCTGAAGGCGAACGGGACGATCGTCGAGCCGACCTCCGGCAACACCGGGATCGGCCTCGCCATGGTCGCCGCGGTCAAGGGCTACAAGCTCATCCTCGTCATGCCCGAGAGCATGAGCCTCGAGCGCCGCCGGCTGATGCTCGCTTATGGCGCCAGCTTCGATCTCACCCCGCGCGAGAAAGGCATGAAGGGCGCGATCGAGCGGGCGAAGGAGCTGCTCGGCGAGATCGAGGACAGCTGGATGCCGCAGCAGTTCGAGAACCCGGCCAACATCGAGGTGCACCTGCGCACCACCGCCCAGGAGATACTCGAGGATTTCCGCGATTCGCCGATCGACGTCCTCATCACCGGAGTGGGCACCGGCGGCCACATAACCGCCTGCGCCCAGGTCCTGAAGAAGGAATGGCCGGAGCTCAAGGTGTTCGCGGTCGAGCCGACCTTGTCCCCGGTCATTTCCGGCGGCCAGCCGGGCCCGCACCCGATCCAGGGCATCGGCGCCGGCTTCATCCCCGCCAACCTCCATACCGACGCGATCGACGGAGTGATTCAGGTCGATCCGGCCGACGCCAAGGAAATGGCCCGGCGCTCGGCCCGCGAGGAAGGCGTTCTGGTCGGGATCAGCTCGGGCGCGAGCCTCGCCGCCGTCCGCCAGAAGCTGGACGAGATCGGCCCCGGCAAGCGAATCCTCACCTTCAACTACGACACAGGCGAGCGCTACCTCTCGGTCCCGGACTTCCTTCCGGAGGCTTGAAGTCCTTCGATACGGGTCTTCGCCTTCGCTTGGTCCCACTCAGGATGAGCGGCTCTCTACGCTCATGCTGAGTAGCCGGTGAGCTTGTCGAACCGGCGTATCGAAGCACGCCTGGATATCTCCGCGGCCAGCGCTTCCGCCGCCTCGGCCGACAGGTCGACGATCCGGGGCGCGTTGATCATCGGCGCTCCGGCCGTGTCGACCGAGAGCGTCGCGAGGCCGAGCCGCCGCTGGATCGGACCGCGGCTTCGGCTCAACGACTGGACGCTGCTCAGCGGCACCAGCCACAGCCGCCGGCGCCAGACGCCGCGGGCGACGAACAGCATGTCCCCGTCGAGTGCCCAGCGATGGAAATGCCGCTCCAGCGCGGCGTGGGCGCCGAGCAGCGGCAGCAGCGCCACCAGCCCGATCGCCAGCGGCGCCCACCAGGACAGGGCAATGATGGCGAGGAGCGCCGGCGCCAGCTTGGCCGCGATGCTCCGGACGATGTGCCGCCTCGAGACCGGAACCAGCTGCGGCGGCGGCGGCAGGCGCATCGGCGGGACCTGGGCCAGCACGGCCTCGATCTCGCTTCGAACGGCGAACGGCGCCGCGCTCTGGTGGCCGCCGCGGTCGCTGCCCGCGCCCAGCGTCTGGAAGGACAGGCCCGACCAGCCGAACAGGCTTCGCACCGGGCCGCTGGAGACCTCCGCCAGCTGCACCCGCCGTCGCGAGATGACCGCCTCGCTTCGGGTGAACAGGCCGCGCTCCCGCCGGAACCGGTCGCCCTCCAGCGAGAGCCTGAAGCCGTAATCCCGGGCGAGCGTCCGAAGGATCCCGGCGGCGATCCCCAGCGCCGCCGCCACCAGCAGCACCGCGGCGATCGCGCCGAAGGTCCAGCGGGCCGGCAGATATTCGTCCACCAGCCCGATCCAACGCGCCGGATCGTAAAGGTCGAACGGCAGGAAGCGGTCGAAGGTCTGCAGGAAGGCGAAGAGGCCGGCGATATAGACGAGCGAGAAGTTGAAGAGCCCGAACAGGACCAGCCGGGGCGGAGCCATCGCGAAGAGGTCGCGCGCGGCCGGAGGCGCGGCCTCGTCTCCTTCTTCCGCCGCGGCCTCGCCGGCGCGGCGGGCGCGCACGGCTTCGCGAAGCCGATAGGCCTCGGCGATCGAGACGCTGTCGAGCAGCCCCTCGTCCTTGCCTCCCGCGCCGGTCTCGATCCTCACCTTGGCGAGGCCGAACAGCCTGGCGAGAAAAGTCCGCTCGATATCGACGTCCTGGACCCGGTCGAAGGGTATGTTGCGCCGGTTTCGGTTCAGCACGCCGCTTTCGATCACGATCTCGGCCGGCCCGACCCGGTAGCTGAACCGCCTCCAGACGAGCCATTTCACGGCGAGCAGGACGATTGCGAGGCCGGCGGCGAGATAGAGGGCGCCGGAGAGGCCGGTTCTCGATGAGAAGGCAAGCGCCGCGGGCAGCGCCAGCAGGGTCTGCGGCGCCTCCTTGACGAAGCGGAGCGCGATGGTGCCGGGATGGAGACGCCGGTCGGCGCCGTCGCTCACGCCGGCTCCTCGCGGATCCGGCCGCGGATCTCGTCGCGCATCCATTCGGCCGTGGCTCGGGTGAGCCCGGGCACGACGATCTGGCTGTGCAGGGTCCCGGCGGTGTGGAGGACGAGGCTGCAGATGCCGAGAGCGCGCTCCAGCGGCCCCTGGCTGAGGTCGATATGCTGGACACGGTCGAGCGGGACGACGGTGAGGACCCGGACCCAGACTCCGCGGCCGACCTGCAGCTCGTCCGAATCCATGGCGTAACCCCAGGCGCGGTAGCGGCGCGGGGGCGCCCAGAGCGCCAGATACGAGAGCACGAGCAGAGCCGGCGCGAGAAAGACGCCCCAGGGCAGGTCGATCCGGGTTCGAAGCCAGATCTCTCCAGCGGTCGCCGCGGCGAGGATGATGCCGCCGGCGAACGCGCCTCGGATCCGCATCAGCCGGAGCAGGCCCCGGTCCAGCGGAGTCAGCGACAAATTCTCCATGGTGCGCACCATAAGACGCCCTCGCCCCAGGCGTCCACCTAATCGCCGATCCCGCCGCGGGCGGCGTTTCCGCCGCTTCAGCCGGCAGTGACTCCGGGAAAGGCGGGAGGAACCCCCCTCCAAGCGCAGCGTTGAGCCTCCGAAACAAACGGAGATCCGACATGACCGAGCCTGTTCGCGAGCGCGAAACGACCGTCGTCCATACCGATTCCGGCGGTGGCGGAGGCGGCACGATCATCGCCGTCGTCCTTCTGATCGCCGTCCTGGCGCTGCTCTTCTACCTGTTCGGCGGCCAGCTCATGGGCGGCGCCGACAGCACGACCGACGTCAAGGTGGACGTGACGGCGCCCGCCAAAAGCAGCTGAACCCGCCGGTGAATGACGTCCGATAATCGCGGGAGGCGCGGTCGGGCCTTCCGCCTGTAACCTAGGAGAGTGAAATGACCGACCCCGACCGCGAGCGCGAGATTCCGCGAGAGACGGTGCGCGACACCGAACGGACCACCATCATCCAGACCGACGGCGGGCGGGATCGCGGGGGCGGCGGGGTCATCCTCGCCGTCGTCGTGATCCTTGCCCTTCTGGCAGTGCTCTATTTCGTCTTCAGCGGCAGCTTCAACCGCGCCGCCGACAGCGTCGGAGTCAACGTCAACGTCGAAGCGCCCAAGGTCGACATGCCGAACGTCGAAATGCCGGACAGCATCGAGTTGAAGGTGCCCGAGGAGATCGACGTCACCACCGACGGCGGCGGCAACAAGGCGAAATGAAGGTTTGACGGGTGAATGGAGGCTTACGAAGCCATTCAGAGATTCCTAAACCGAATCAATACATAAGCGAGGGGTCGGTTTTCGGATCGACCCCTCGAGTCGCGTAACGAGGGAGGGGCCGGCAGCCGAGAGGCGGCCGGCCCCTTACCTTTTCATGTCCTCCCCATCGGATATGGGGAGGAGGACCACATGAAATGTGGTGGAGGGGTAGAAGGCCCCGAAGCCCGCAGGTTCGCGCGAGATCCACCAGGATATCGACAGCTACCCCTCCACCACCCTTCGGGTGGTCCCCCTCCCCGTTGCTTCGCCGCAGGGAGGATCAGCTACTCCCCGGTCGCCGGTGCGTTGGGATTGTCGCCGGTCTCCTCCTCGCCCAGCTGGCCGTGCCCGTGATAGGGCATTTCGGTCTGGCCGCCGGTTCCGGCGAAGCCTTCCTTGCCGCCGCCCTTCTTGCCGGTATGCGGATTGGGATAGGCGCCGCCGCCCGAATCCCCGCCGCCCTGCCGTCCGTTGTGCCTGCCGTCCTCGTCCATGGCGCGCTCCTCTCACCGCCGTGAATGAGCCGACGCGCGGGAGGTTCCGGCGGGGATCGTCAGTAAGCGGTCCGCGCCAGCCGCCGGCCTTCGAACGCCGAAGCGCCGCCGGTCCTCATCCCCACCGGCGCAAGCGCCGAGGCGACGGGCGGACGCTGGGCGATCGGGAGCCCCGCATGGGTCGCCATCACGGCCGCCTCGGCGATGCTCTTCACTCCCAGCTTGGCCATGATGTGCGCGCGGTGCATCTCGACCGTCCGGACGCTGATCCCGAGCTCGTGCGCAACCGCCTTGTTGGAGCGGCCGCCGAACAAGGAGAGCGAGATGTCGAGCTCGCGCGCGGTGAGCCGGGCCAGCCGGTCCTGGGCGACACGCCGCGCCTCCCCCCGCTCGAGCGACGCTTCGAGCGTGTTCCACGCGGGCACCAGGGCCGCGGCGAGCTTCTGCGCATTGACCGGCTTCTCCAGGAAATCGAGCGCTCCAAGCTTCATCGCCTGGACCGCGACTTCGACCTTCGGCGCGGCGCTCATCGCCAGGATCGGCCAGCCCGTGTCCCGCTGCACGAGCGAGGCCAGGGTCGCGAGGCCATCCTCGCAGTCCATGTCGAGCAGGACGCACCCGGGCATCAGGTGTCCGAGTATCTCGAGGAACTCACCGCCTCCGCCGAATGGCCAGGCCTCTGCGCCAACGGACGCAAGATTGATCGTCAGCGACCTCCTCGTCTCGAGGTCGTGGTCCACCACATATACGGTGCGCTGGTGCGACATAAGCCCGCTCCCCCAAAGCCAAAAACACAAGGCCACGCACAGTCGACTGTCTGAGTCGGCTGGTTAACGCACAACCTAGGGGAATTACGGTGAACCTGTGATGAGCGGGCTGTCCAAGTATCTGGCATTGTGGACCTTTCGCCGCAGGGGGCAGAGATGAACTTAGGTCCGGAACGGCATAATGTATGTTTGGATTCGTGAAGCTCTTGCGGTGCGCGTCCACCGTAGAGTCCATGGCGAATCACAGTATCATTACCGGTGTACAAGTCCGATCTGAGCCTTGCTTCCGTTAACCATTAAGCTCCTCCCAAGTACCAGCCGGCGGCCGGCGCGGGTTGGGTTGCGGGGGGCGGGGGGCCGTGGAAGTCACTCAGATCTTCAGTGGGAACGCGCTTGGGGCGCTCGACGAGAAGGGCCGGGTGCGCCTCCCGCCGTTCATCCTTCGCGAGATGGCGCGGCACGAGGACGGCGGCCGAGTCCTGCTTGGAGTGCATGAAAAGGATCCCTGCCTCACCGGCTACGGCTCGGGGCTCCGGCCCCGGCTGCAGGCGGAGCTCGAGCGCCGGCGCCTGCGCGACGAAGCGATCGGGCTCCCGCCGGACGATCACCATGCGCGCGCCCGGCGAACCTTTGGGATGGTCGAGGAAGCGAGCTACGACGAAAGCGGCCGCCTCACCCTGCCCCCGCTCGCGCGCCGCCGCGCCGGTTTCGGACGGAGCATCCTGTTCATCGGCGCGGGAAGCCATTTCGAAATCTGGGACACGTCGCTGGCCATGGCCGAGGGCGACGACGAGCTGCGCTTCGTCGCCGAGTACCGGCTGGGCGGCGGAAATTCGTCATCCGAGGAGGAGGAGAAAGAGCGATGAGCCTGTTATGCGCGTTAGGAGGCCACGAGGCGGGGCCCGATGAAGTCTACAACGGCGGTTATTATTTCGCCCGCTGCAGGCGGTGCGAGCGCGACATGATCCGCTCCGGACCGGCCTGGCAGATGGTGCCGAGCGGCCACCGCGTCGTCTGGCGCTCGGGCCGGCGCCAGCATTCGGTGGAGCCGAGCTTCGCCGGAGTGCTGCCCGTCCTCCACCGCGATTCCAACCTGCCGGCGGTGCGCCCGCCTTTCGCTTCGTGGAGCCGCGACATGGTGAGGCTCCGGCATCCGGCCGCCGCCGAAGCTCCGGCCGCGCTCGAGAAGGAGGAGCCGCAATATCCGCGGCTGCTGGTGATCGCCGCACTCGTCGGCGCCGGGCTGCAGCTCCTCTTCAGCCTCGGCTCGAGCCGAAGCCTCGGCTAGCCTCATCAAAAGGCGCGGACCCTTGCGGCACCCCGCGCATTCTGCGCCTTGCGACGCAAGGAGGCGCCGAACGAATGAAGCCGATGGGCGAGCAGCATCTGGCCCTGTTGAGGCGCCACATGGTCGAGATCGTCGACCTTCATTTCGACCTGGCGAGCGAGGAGCTGGGCAAGGAAGAGCTGGATTCCAGGTTGCGGACGGCGCTGCTGCGCGTGCCGCGCCATCTGTTCGTGCCGCACCAGCTCGCCGTCGCGGCCTATCAGGACACGCCTCTGCCGATCGGCTTCGACAAGACCATCTCCCAGCCCTTCATCGGCGCCCTGATGCTCGACCTGCTCGACCTCGCGCCCGGCCACCACGTGCTTGAGGTCGGCACCGGGCTGGGCTGGCAGTCGGCGGTGATGAGCGACCTTGGGGCCCACGTCTGGAGCGTCGAGATCGTGGAGGAGTTCGCCGAAGGCGCGCGGCTCCGGCTCGCGTCGGAAGGCCATGACGTGGACATCAGGGTCGGCGACGGCTCGCGCGGCTGGCCCGAGCATGCGCCGTTCGACCGCATCGTCGTCACCGCCGCCGCCCCCGCCCCGCCGCCCGCTCTGGCCGAGCAGCTTGCGCCGGGAGGTCTCATGGTCATCCCGCTCGGAGGCAAGGAGGTCCAGCAGTTGAGCGTTGTGACGAAGGGCCGCGACGGGTCGCTGACGGTGCGCGAGGTCCTGCCCGTGCGCTTCACTCAGCTCGAAACGGCGACGTGAGCGGGCCGTCAATCTGATCTGTCCAACCTGACCTGTCCGTCATCCCGGCGAAAGCCGGGACCTCGGGGAGACCCGCCGAGACTTCTCGTCCTGAGGTCCCGGCTTTCGCCGGGATGACGGGTGAGGCCCGGTGGGCCGTCCAATCCTCGGAATGCTTTACGCCTTCTTCACCCTCCGGGCCGCATAAGGTCCCCTCCACGGGCGGGTGAACCAATGCTGCGGGTCTATGCCTGTATCACGGCAGAGCATGATTTCCGGCTGGTGGTGGTCGCCGGAGCCCTCTGCCTGCTCGCCGCCTTCACCGCCTTTTCGATCTTCGAGCAGGCGCGGCGGGCCGAACGGCGCGGGGGGGCGTGGACGGCCCTGGCGGGCTTCGTCGCCGGAACCGGCATCTGGGCCACCCACTTCATTGCGATGCTCGCCTACCGGCCGAACCTTCCCATCGGCTACGATCTCCCGCTGACCCTGGTCTCGATCGCGGCGGCCGTTCTGATCACCGGCGCCGGCTGGACCGTGGCGCTTCGCGGCGGCCGCTCCGCAACGCTGCTCGCGGGCGTCCTGATCGGCGCCGGCATCGGCTCGATGCACTACGTCGGAATGGCGGCGGTCAAGCTGCCGGGACGCTTCGTCTGGGACGGGACCCTGATCGCGGTGTCGCTGGCTATCGGGATCGCCTTCAGCGCCGCCGCCCTGGCCGAGCATCGCCGGAAGCCGGCGGCGCTGCCGTGGCGGCCGGCGCTGCTCTTCACCCTCGCCATCTGCGGTCTTCATTTCACCGCCATGGCCGCGGCGTCGGTCTTTCCGGGCAGCGGCACGGACGTCCGGCCGGCCGCGATCGACGGCCGCGTTCTGACCCTTGCGGTGGCGGCGATGGCGCTGGTGATCCTCGCCATCGGGTTCCTGATGGTCCTGTTCGACCGCAAGCTTGCCCGCAACGCCATCGAGGAAGCGCGCCGCCTCCGCACCTTCGCCGACGCCGCGGTCGAGGGGCTGGTAGTGATCGACGGCGAGCGTATCGTCGACGCGAACAGGAGCTTCCTTCGGCTCGCCGGGCTTGAGAGCGTCGGCGACGCGCCCGAGCGCCTGTCGGACCTGCTCATCGACGCCGATCTCGCGGCCCTGTCGATGGCTCCAGACGCGCCGCCGGCCGAATGCCGGCTGCTCCGCGCGGACGGCGAAGGGCGCCAGGTCGAATTGCTTCTGCGCCCGCTCGCCTGGCGCGGAGCGGATCTGCGGATCCTCGCGATACGCGACATCTCCGATCGCAAGGAGGCGGCCGAACGGATCGCCCACCTCGCCTTCCACGATTCCCTGACCGGGCTGCCGAACCGCGCCGTCTTCACCGATCATCTCGCCCGGACCGTTGCAAGGGCCGAGGAGACCGCGGATCACGTCGCGATCCTGTGCGTCGACCTCGACGGCTTCAAGGCGGTCAACGACCTGTTCGGCCATTCCGCGGGGGATTCGCTGCTGGTCGCGGCGGCGCAGCGCCTGCGCTCGGCGGTACGCGGGCATGAGCTGGTCGCCCGGCTGGGCGGCGACGAGTTCGCCGTGGTCCAGGCGGGCGGGGAGCAGCCCGGCCATGCCGGCCTTCTCGCCCGCCGGATCGTCGAGGCCCTCGCCGAGCCGTTCTCGCTCGGCGGCGATACGGTGCGGATCAGCGCAAGCGTCGGAGTGGCCTTGTTCCCGGCCGACGCCGGCGATCCCGAAAGCCTGGTCAAGAATGCGGACATGGCCCTCTATCGGGCCAAGGCGGACGGCCGCGGCACCGCCCGTTTCTACGAGGCCGCGATGGACGAGGCGCTTCGCCAGCGCCGCCAGCTCGAGGCGGACCTGAGGCAGGCGATCGAGCGCGGCGAGCTTTGCGTCCACTACCAGCCGCTGGCGGATCTCGGCAGCGGCTCGATCCTCGGCTTCGAGGCCCTTCTGCGCTGGAACCACGCGGAGCTGGGAGCGATCGGACCCGCCACCTTCATCCCGCTCGCCGAGGAAAGCGGCCTGATCCTCAAGCTCGGCCGATGGGTCCTGCGCGAGGCCTGCGCCGAGGCGGCGCGCTGGACTCCCGCGCTCAAGCTTTCGGTCAATCTCTCGCCCGTCCAGTTCACTCAGGGCGATCTCGCCGCGGAGGTCGAGGCGATCCTCGCCGAAACCGGCCTCGATCCCGCGCGGCTGGAGCTCGAGGTCACGGAGGGGCTGCTGATCAAGGACACCGAGCAGGCGATCGTCATCCTGGAGCGGCTGAAAGCCCTGGGAGTCCAGATCTCGATGGACGATTTCGGCACCGGTTACTCGTCGCTCAGCTATTTCCGCATGTTCCCGTTCGACAAGGTGAAGATCGATCAGAGCTTCATCCGCGACATGATCGACAATCCGCAGGCGCGGGCCATCATCCGCTCGGTCATCGGGCTCGGCCAGGGCCTTGGAATGCCGGTCGTCGCCGAAGGCGTCGAAACCGCCGAGCAGCTGGAAGCGCTCCGCGCCGAAGGCTGCGACCAGGTCCAGGGCTATTGGATCAGCCGCCCCGGCCCGATCACCCATTTCGATCGCGTCGTGATCGAACGCGATTCGAACGCCGAGCAGGCTTCGGCCCCGGCGGACGGCGGGGGCGAGCGGCGCCTCAACCGCGGGCGCTCGCGGCGGTGATCAGATGACCGGCTTGCCGCCGGTCACCGCGATCGTCGCTCCCGAGATGTAGCTGGCCTCGTCGCTCGCCAGCATCACGTAGACGGGCGCCAGCTCGCGCGGCTGCCCCGGCCGCTTCATCGGCACCTGCTCGCCGAAGCTCTGCACCTTCTCGCTCGGCATCGTCGCCGGGATGAGCGGGGTCCAGATGGGCCCCGGCGCAACGCAATTGGCGCGGATTCCGCGCTCCGCCAGCATCTGGGCGAGGCCGCCGGTGAAGTTCTGGATGGCGCCCTTGGTCGCGGCGTAGGCGAGCAGCTCCTGGCTCGGATCGTCGGCCTGGACCGAGGTCGTGTTGATGATCGACGCGCCCGGCTTCATGTGGGCCACCGCCGCCTTGGTCAGGTAGAACATGGCGTGGATGTTGACGGCGAAGGTATGGTCCCACTCCTTCTCGTCAATCTCCTCGATCTCGGAAAAGGTGTCCTGATGCGCCGCGTTGTTGACGAGGATGTCGATCCGGCCGAATTCCTCCGCCGCGCGAGCGACCAAAGCGCGGCAATGGTCCGCGCTCGATATGTCGCCGGGGAAGAGGATGCAGGATCGCCCCGCCGCCTCGACCAGCGCCAGCACGGCCTGAGCGTCTTCCTCCTCCTCCGGGAGATAGGATATGAGCAGGTCCGCCCCCTCGCGCGCGAAGGCGATGGCGACGGCCCGGCCGATGCCGCTGTCCCCGCCGGTGACGATCGCTTTCTTCCCCTCGAGCCGCCCGGAGCCGCGATAGCTCTCCTCGCCATGGTCGGGCACCGGCTTCATCCGCTGCGTGAGGCCCGGCATCGGCTGCGGCTGGTCCGGGAAGGGAGGCTTGGGGTCCTGGGTCACGTCACGCGGCTCCTTGAATGCTGGAGCACCGCCAACCGGAGGCGGACGATCCGGTTCCACCCTAAAATCCTCCCCGAGATTTCTCGGGGAGGGGGACCGCGCGAAGCGCGGTGGAGCGGTTCTTCGGAGTCAGAGAGGCCCCTCCACCATGCTTCGCATGGTCCCACTCCCCTGCAAATGCAGGGAAGGATTTTTAGAAGGCCTCCGCCGGCAACGCCATCAGCGTGTCGCTACCCGCCTCGATCTGGCGCCTGAGCGATCCCGTCTCAGGCATCATGCGCTGGGCGAAGAAGCGGGCGGTGACCAGCTTGGCTTCGTGGAAGGCCTTGTCGCCGGCGCCGCTCGCAAGCGCGGCGGAACTCGCCCTGGCCATCCGCAGCCACATCAGCCCCAGGCAGACGATTCCGGTGAGCGTCATGTAGGGATAGGCCGCGGCGCCGGCGTGGTTGGCGTTGGCCATTCCGTTCTGCATCAGCCACATCGTTGCGGTCTGGAGGTCGCCGACGCCCTTCTCGAGCGCGGCGGCGACTTCCGTCGCCTCGCCTTCTCCCGCCTTGGCCTCGGCGATCTCCTGCGCGAGGAGCTTGAGGAAGGCCTGGATGGCGCGGCCGCCGTTGGCGCCGAGCTTGCGGCCGACGAGATCCAGCGCCTGGATGCCGTTGGTGCCTTCGTAGATCTGGGCGATTCGGGCGTCGCGGACGAACTGGTCCATGCCCCATTCTCGGATATAGCCGTGGCCGCCGTGGATCTGCTGGGCGTCGACCGCGACCTTGAAGCCCTGGTCGGTCATATAGCCCTTGATGACGGGGGTGAGCAGCCCGAGCAGGTCGGACGCCGCCTCGCGCTCCTCTTCGGTCTGCGCTCGGCGGGAAATGTCGACCTGGAGAGCGCCCCACAGGACGAGGACGCGGGCGGCCTCGTTGAACGCCTTCATCTCCATCAGCATGCGGCGGACGTCGGGGTGGACGATGATCGGGTCGGCCTTGGCCTCCGGATCGCGGGCGTCGGGGACGAGCGCCCTGCCCTGCCGTCGGTCCTTCGCATAGGCGACGGCGTTCTGGTAGGCGACCTCGCCCTGCGCCAGGCCCTGGAGGCCGACTCCGAGCCGGGCGGCGTTCATCATGATGAACATTGCCGCGAGGCCCTTTTCCGGCTCGCCGACGAGATAGCCGGTGGCCTCGTCATAGTTCATCACGCAGGTCGAATTGCCGTGGATGCCCATCTTGTGCTCGATCGAGCCGCAAGAGACGCCGTTGGCGATCAGGGTGCCGTTGTCGTCGAGGATCTTCTTCGGGACGATGAACAGCGAGATGCCCTTCACATTGTCCGGAGCGCCCTCGATCTTGGCGAGGACGAGGTGGATGATGTTCTCGGCCAGATCGTGCTCGCCCGAGGAGATGAAGATCTTGGTGCCGCTGACCTTGTAGCTTTCGGCGACTCCGTCGGTCAGCCCGCCCTGCGGAACGGCGCGGGTCCGCAGGAGTCCGAGATCGGTGCCGCAATGCGGCTCGGTGAGGTTCATCGTCCCGGTCCATTTGCCCGCGACCATGTTGGGCAGATACTGGGCCTTCTGCGCGTCCGAGCCCTTGGTGAGGATCGAGGCGACTGCGCCGGCGGTGAGGCCGTGATACATTTCGAACGCCTGATTGGCCGAAAGCAGATATTCGGTGACCGCCGTTCCCACGACCTGCGGGAGGCCCTGGCCGCCATATTCCTCCGGCGCCGACAGGGTCGTCCAGCCGCCGGCGGTGAACTGGTCCCAGGCATCCTTGAAGCCGGGCGGGGTGGAGACGCTTCCGTCCTCGTGGCGGACGCAGCCCTGCTCGTCCCCGATCCGGTTCAGCGGCGCGAGCACCTCGGAGGCGAAACGGCCGCCTTCGGTGAGGATGGCCTCGATCATGTCGGGCGTGGCGTTCTCGAAGCCGGGAAGGTTCGAATAACGGTCGAGGCCGAGCACCTCTTCGAGGACATAGCGGGTTTCGCGGACGGGGGCGGTGTAGCTGGGCATGGGAATCCCTCTAAAGCTTCGACGGTTGAGTTGAGTCGTCACCCCGGACTTGATCCGGGGTCCACCTTCCTCGGGCGATCGCCGTCGAAGAAGGTGGATGCCGGATCAAGTCCGGCCTGACGAAAGCGGGTACAGGCAGCTGTCCACTCCCTAACTTCCCCCCGGACCCGCCGCCTCGACCATGGCGATGAACTTCTCGAGCTCGGCGATGGTGGCGTCGATATCGGCGCGTTGCTTGTTGAGCAGATCGATCCGGCCGCGGCACTTCTCGAGCGTCACCCGGCGCTGCGAGGCCCGGCCGTCGCCGAGATCGTAGAGGTCGATCATCTCCCGGATCTCGGCCAGGCTGAAGCCGACCCTCTTGCCGCGCAGGATCCAGGCGAGCCGGGCCCGGTCCCGCCAGCCGTAGACCCGCGACAGGCCCTGGCGGCGCGGCGAGATCAGCCCTTCGTCCTCATAGAAGCGAAGCGCCCGGGGCGTGACGGAGAACTCCTCGCACAGATCGGTGATGGTGTAGGACTTGCCGCCGGATTCGGGCGTGGCGAAATCCGAATGAAGGGCGTGGGGCATCAGGGCGGCCTAGTTTCCGTTCACGTCAACGTCAAGGCGAGCGGGATCTCCGTCCGCCCCTCCTTACTCGCAGAGAGGGTCCCCCGCTATGTCCGTGGCCTTCTTCACATCCGCCGGGCTCGACCCGCTCTTCGTGAAGCTGGCCCCGGCGAAGCTCGCCCGGGCCGCGCAATAATAAGCGCAGCCCAGCGGCAGCTTCGCCGGCAGCGTGACGGCGCCGTCCTTCAGGCTCGCGTCGATCCGGCAGGTCTCGTCGCCGGTCATCGTCAGGGTCAGCCTGCCGCCCTCGCGCTCCGCGCGGCCGGCGCCCGAGCAACTGTTCAGATTGTCGCCCCAGACGAGCATTCCGAATTGGGCGTCGCGGCCCTTCTCCACGATGCAGAGCTGGTTCTTCTGAGGCCCCGACCCGCCTTCGTAGAGGCCGGTGAGTCGGCCGCCGGTCGAGGCGGCGGCGCGGGCGGGAACCGGGTCGGCGCCGGTCGGGCCGGCGGCCTGGGGCGCGGCGCGGTTGTCGGCCTTCGGATCATCGCGGCCGCAGGCTGCCAGGAGCAGGAGGATGAGGGGGAGATATTTCATCGCGCTTCTCCTGCCAAGAATCCCGACGGGGCGAGCCGTTCCATAATCCACATCAAAATCCTCCCGGTGGGGGGACAAACGCGCCGCGCCCTCCTATATGCACCCTGGGGACAATCAGACGGGCGAGCGGGCGTTTCTCACATGCTGACCACGCATCCTTTCGAAATCGATTCGGGCGAAGACAAGCTTCGCGAGGAGTGCGGAGTCTTCGGCATCTGGGGATCCGACAGCGCTTCGGCGGTCGTCGCGCTCGGCCTCCACGCCCTCCAGCACCGGGGCCAGGAGGCGGCCGGGATCACCAGCTTCGACGGCCGGAACTTCCATTCGCACCGCGCGATGGGACACGTCGCCGGCAATTTCGACAAGGACGAGGTGATCCGCCGGCTCGCCGGCGCCGCCGCGATCGGCCATGTCCGCTATTCCACCGCCGGCGAGACGGCGCTGCGCAACGTGCAGCCCCTGTTCGCCGAGCTCGCCTCCGGCGGCTTCGCGGTTGCCCATAACGGCAACATCTCGAACGCGATCCGGCTGAGGCGCGACCTCAATCGCCGAGGCTCCATCTTCCAGTCGACCTCCGACACGGAAGTCATCATCCACCTCGTCGCCACCTCGAGCTACCGGACGCTGCTCGACCGGCTGATCGACGCCTGCAAGCAGGTCGAAGGCGCCTATTCGCTCATCTGCCTGACGGGCGAGGGGATGATCGCCTGCCGCGACCCTCTGGGCATTCGGCCGCTGGTGATGGGCCGGCTCGGCGATTCCTACATCTTCGCTTCGGAGACGGTGGCGCTCGACGTCGTCGGGGCGACGTATATTCGGTCGGTCGAGCCGGGCGAGATCGTCATCGTCTCGCCCCAGGGCGTTCGGTCGCACCGGCCGTTCCAGGACGTCCGGCCGAGGCCCTGCATCTTCGAGCATATCTATTTCTCGAGGCCCGATTCGGTGCTCGACGGAGCCTCGGTCTATCAGGTGCGCAAGGCGATCGGGGCCGAGCTCGCCCGCGAGAATCCGGTCGAGGCCGATTATGTCGTTCCGGTGCCCGACAGCGGAGTCCCCGCCGCGATCGGCTATGCCCAGGCGAGCGGCATTCCTTTCGAGCTCGGCATCATCCGGTCCCATTATGTCGGCCGCACCTTTATCCAGCCGAGCGACGCGGTCCGCCATCTCGGCGTGAAGCTGAAGCACAACGCCAATTCCGCGCTGATCCAGGGCAAGAGGCTGGTCCTGATCGACGATTCGATCGTCCGCGGCACCACCAGCCTCAAGATCGTCCAGATGCTCCGCGAGGCGGGCGCCCGCGAGGTCCACATGCGCATCGCCTCTCCGCCGACCCGGCACAGCTGCTTCTACGGAGTCGACACGCCGGAGCGGGCCAAGCTGCTCGCCGCCCAGATGAACGTCCCGCAGATGAACGACTATATCCGGGCCGACAGCCTCGCCTTCATCTCGATCGACGGCCTCTACCGGGCGCTGGGCGAGGATCTGCGCGACGATTCACAGCCGCAATATTGCGACGCCTGCTTCACCGGCGCCTACCCGACGCGGCTGACCGACCAGGAGGACGTCGAGGCTCCGGACCAGCTGGCGCTGCTGGCGGAGCGCTATGCATAACGTCATCCCGGAAGGGACCCCATCAAAGTATCACTTTGATGGGAACCCGGAAGCCGGGACCTCGTGGAGACCCACCGTGCCTTCTTGTCCTGAGATCCCGGCTTGCGCCGGGATGACGTCGTGACCCGAGCCCTCACCGGTCAGATCGCCCTCGTCACCGGCGCCAGCCGCGGCATCGGCGCGGCCGCCGCGCAGGCGCTGGCGGCGGCCGGCGCGCACGTCGTCCTCGCCGCCCGCACCGCTCCCGACCTCGAAGCCGCCGAGGAGCGGATCCACCAGGCCGGCGGCTCCGCCACCATCGCGCCGCTGGACCTCGTCGAAAGCGACAGCATCGCGAAGCTCGCGGCCGCGGTCGCCGAGCGCTGGGGCCGGCTCGACATCCTCATGCTCAACGCCGCCACCCTCGGTTCGCTGACTCCGGTGGCACAGATCGACGGCAAGGAGTTCAGCCGGGTCCTCACCTTGAACCTGCTGGCAAGCCAGGCCCTGATCGCCGGCTTCGACCCGCTGCTGAGGAAGAGCGAGGCCGGCCGGCTGATCGCCGTCACTTCCAGCGTCGGCCGGCGTCCCCGGGCCTATTGGGGCGCCTACGGGGCCTCCAAGGCCGCTCTGGAGACGCTGGTGCTGAGCTATGCGGAGGAGGTCCGCAACCTCTCGCCGGTGAAGGTCGCGATCCTCGATCCCGGCGCCACCGCCACCACGATGCGCGCCCGCGCCTTTCCCGGAGAGGATCCGGCGACGCTTAAGCCGCCCGCCGCGGTCGCCGAGGCGCTCGTGGCGCTGCTCGGCAGCGAGTTCGAGACGGGACATCGGCTCGACCTTCGGTCCTGATCGTCTATGATCGGGCGGTGATCCGCCGATTGACAATCCTTTCGCTGTTCCTGGCCGCCGCGGCCCCGGCCGCGGCGCCGGCCGATCCGGCCATTTCACCTCCGGCGCGCAGCGCCCGGATCGAATCGCTCGCCGCGCGGGCGCTCGCCGCCTTCGACGCGCTACCGGCCGAGAAGCAGCCGGAGGCGGCGAACTACCTGGTGAACGACTTCGTCATGCTCGGCCGCTGCCCGCTGGCCGATCCGCTGCTGCGGGCGCATTCCTATGCGGCGCGGAGCATCGCCATCCTCGCGCATCCGCAAATGCTCGACAGGGATCCGGCGTGCGCCGACCGGCTGATCGCCTTCTACGCCCAGCCGAATCCTGCGGGCCTGCCCCGGCGCGATGCCCGGACCCTCTACACCGCGGGTGCGCTCTGGCAGCGGATCGGCCAGCGCGACAAGGCCGAGGCCGCCATCGACGAAGCCGAGCGCGAGCTTGCCGAGCAGGAAGCCTCGAACCCGGTGGATGAATGGTCGTGCCACGGCGGCAATTGCCTCAGCGGACTGTGGAGCACCCGCCTCTGGGCCCTGGGTCTTACCCGGGGCACCCCGCGGCACCGGGTCATGCTGCGATGGGCCGCGACGCTCGCGCTCTCCCACGCGGCCGCGCGTGACGCGCACCGGCCGGGTCCGTTCATCGGCCAGGCCGTCTTCGAGGAACTGCTCCCGCTGGCCTTCGACGCGGGGGACGACAAGCTGGCGCGGCTGCTCGCCGAGCATACCACTTACGGTTATGAAGCGGCCTCTGCCGGTCATCGCATGCGGCGCCTGTTCGAGCAGGACCGGATCGCCGAAGCGCTCGAGCTGTGGCCGGCCGCCGGAACCGCCTTCCAGGCGCGGATAACGCCAGCCCTCTTGCGGGCCAATCTGCCGCTCTTCCACCGCTGGCGCGAGCAGCTGCGCAACCGCCATTGGCGCGGTCCCGCCGAGCTGCACTCGCTGCTCGCCTCGGCATGGATCGAGCGCGGCGAGCCGGAGCGCGCGCGGGAGGCGCTGGCCAGCGCCCGAGCGCATCATGCCTCGGTCAAAGGCCATGACTGGGACCTGGAATATGTTCGGCGCCTGCAGGCGGTCGAGGCGATGCTGGAGGGCGGGCGCGATCCGGTAGGCTGGCTCCGACGCCGGAGCTCCGCCCCCAGGGGGCCTTCGCTGGAGAATGACTATGGCTTCCGCGAGCTCGCCGCCGTGCTGGCCGCGACGGGACGGCAGACGGAGACCCGGCGGGCGGTGGCCGAGATCCGCGATCTCCGGATCCGCCGATCGTTCCTGGTCGAGTTGCCATGCCGGGCCGCCCATGGCGGCGGTAGCGCCGCGGTCCTCGCCGTGGCCGTGGCGCGCGGCAATCTGCGGGCCGGCGGCCGCGACGAGGAGAAAGAGAGCGGCTTCGCCAACGACGCCTTCCAGACCTTCGTCTGCCTCGTCCGGGCCCATCGCGGAGAAGCCGCGATCGCTTATGCCCGGGCGATAGAGGATCCGGACGTGCGGCTGACCCTGCTGACGGCGATGCCGGCCGACAGCGGCATCCCGAACGAAGCGGCGCTTCGCAGGCGCCTGGCGAACCTCGCCTTCGCGCTGGTGGAAGCCCGCGGCCTGTGGGCCGATGAGAGAGTGCCCTCGATCGCCGCCGATTTCGAGCGCGCGGGCGATTTCACGCGGGTGGAACGGGTGCTCGCACGGGTTCGCGGCTCAGAAGGCAGGATGGAAGTGCTGAGCCAGCTGCTGCGAGTCTATGCACCCGGCCCCACTTAGGTCTCGGCGCCTTTCCTGACCAAAGTCACCTGGGCCACGTCGATTCCGCCCCCGCGGAACCCGCCTTCGCAATACATGAGATAATAGCGCCACAGCCGGTGGAAGGGCTCATCGAAGCCCGCCGGCAGCCGGCCTTCGGCCACCGCCCGGTCGTAGCCGAGGCGCCAGCGCTTCAGAGTCTCGGCATAATGGAGGCCGAAGCCCTGCCGGTCCCTCCAATCGAGCCCCGCCTCCCGGGCCAGCGCCTCCAGCCGCGACTCGCTGATCAGCATCCCGCCCGGGAAGATGTAGGTCTGGATGAAGTCGGCGCTGGCGGCGTAGCTCTCGAACAGCGGCTCGCGGATCGAGATGAACTGGATGGCCGCCCGGCCGCCCGGCTTCAACACCCGCGCGATGCTGTCGAGATAGGCCGGCCAATAATCCTGGCCCACCGCCTCGACCATCTCGACGCTGGCGACCGCGTCATATTGACCGTGCGCGTCGCGATAGTCGGTGAGCTCGATCGAGCAGCTTGCCGAGAGGCCCGCCGCCTCCAGCCGCTTCTCCGCATAGGCCTTCTGCTCGGACGACAGGGTGAGACCGGTTACCTCGGCCCCGTAATCACGCGCCGCGGCCTCGGCGAGCGAGCCCCACCCGCAGCCTATTTCGAGAAGCTTCTGTCCCGGCTTCAGCGCCAGCCGGTCGAGGAGCAGGCCGAGCTTGCGCGCCTGCGCCGCTTCCAGGCTCTCGGCGGGCGAGACCGGCTCGGAGAAGATTGCGCTCGAATAGGTCATCCCGACGTCCAGCCAGGCGCGGTAGAAATCGTTGCCGAGATCGTAATGGTGGGAGATGTTCTCGCGCGCGCCGTCCTTGTCGTTGTCGCGGAAGCGGTGGGCGATGCTGTTGACCAGCCGGAACAGGCCCTTGGCCCGAGCGGTCGCGCCGAGGCTTGTCGCGTTGAGCATGAACAGTTCGAACAGGGGCACCGGATCGGGCGAGGACCATTCCCCAAGCGCCCAGGCCTTGTACCATCCGACCGAGCCCGAAGTGACCAGCCGGGCGAGCGAGCGCCAGCTGTGCAGGTGGACGATCGGGCGCGGCCCCGGCCGGCGCCCCCCGAGGATCCGCCTCGACCCGTCCGGCAGGGTGGCCTCGATCGCCCCTTGCTCGAGCCCGACGTCGATCCGCGCCAGGATCCGTGAGAAGCTCCCCGACAGCAGGCGCGCGAGCAGCCCGCCGCCCGTCGCGAAACGGCGGTCGGCGGCGACGAGATGGCGCCCGCGGAGCGGCTGGTTCATGGCGCGCTTGGTGGCGGGGTTGGCGGAAGGAAGCAAGCCGTCACCCCGGCGAAAGCCGAGGCCTCGGAGAGACCCGCTCCCGTCACCCCGGCGAAAGCCGGGGCCTCGGGGAGACCCGCGGCGACTTCTCGTCCTGGGGTCCCGGCTTTCGCCGGGATGACGGGGGCGTCGGTCGCTGTTACCCTCTCCCGCTTGAGAAGGGGGAACAACATGTCTCGAACGAAAAGGACGATCCTGGCGCTGGTGCTGATCGAGCTGATCCTCGCCGGCCTGTGGTGGTATCTCGCCGACATGGCGGCGACCTCGCCGAACTCGAGCCCCGACTCCGCCGGGACGATCGGCCGGACCATGGGGACCGTGATGGGCGTCGTGCTCGGCCTTTCGCCGCTTCTCTACCTCCTCGCGCGAAGCAACGACCGCAAGGCGGCCGCGCGGAAGGGCGAGTAGATCAAATCGCGTGCGGCTCCTTCGTCACCATCCAGCTCTGGCCCTTGGAGACGAGAGCCTGGAGGTCCGCTTTCTTGCCGGCGGCGGCCTCGGCGTTCTGGCGCACCACCGCGCTTTCGAAGGTGGGGGCCGGATCCTCGTAGAGTACTCCCAGCGCCGTCGGGAAAGCACCGGACGGCATCTCGACCAGCATGTGGGCGACCGAGCGGTTCCTGGGATCGTGGACGAGCACGCCCGCCGACTGCCAATCCCCGCCCTCGACCTCGACCACCTTCAGCGCCAGCGCCTCGCGGTCGAGCGCGATCCCCCTCGCCCCGCCGGCGAACAGCATCGGCTCGCCCGCCTTCAGCCAGAGCTGGTTGCCGCTATTCTCCTTGGCGGTGAAGGGCGCGAAGACGTCGTCATTGTAGACGATGCAATTCTGGTAGATCTCGACGAAGCTCGCGCCCTTGTGGGCGTGGGCGGCCTTCAGCACCTCGGGCAGGTTCTTGTGGACGTCGATTCCGCGGGCGATGAAGCGGGCGCCCGAGCCGAGCGCGAAGGCGCAGGGGCTGATGGGGCGGTCGACGGACCCGAACGGAGTCGAAGGAGAACGGGTGCCGGCGCGGCTGGTCGGCGAATATTGGCCTTTGGTGAGGCCGTATATCTCGTTGTTGAACAGCAATATCTGGCAGTCGAGGTTTCGCCTCAGCACGTGCATCGTATGGTTGCCGCCGATCGACAAGGCGTCGCCGTCGCCGGTGATGATCCAGAGGTCGAGCTCGGGATTGGCGAGCTTGATCCCGGTCGCGAAGGTCGGAGCGCGGCCGTGGATGGTATGGAAGCCGAACGTCTCCATGTAATAGGGAAAGCGGCTCGAGCAGCCGATGCCGGAGACGAAGACGACGTTCTCGGGCCTCACGCCGAGCTCCGGCATGGTCCGTTGCACGGCCTTCAGCACCGCATAGTCGCCGCAGCCCGGGCACCAGCGCACCTCCTGGTCGGTGGCGAAGTCCTTGGCGGTGAGCTTGGTGAGTTCGTTCATGATGTCCTCGTGGCTTGCCTCCCCATGCGGAGCATGGGGAGGGGGACCAGGCGAAGCCTGGTGGAGGGGTAGAAGGCTCGGAAGCCGGGGGTTCGCGCGCGATCCGCCGGGGCGGCGCCAGTTACCCCTCCACCACCCTTCGGGTGGTCCCCCTCCCCCCGCTTCGCGCGGGGAGGCAAATCGGTGGTCGTCATGCCAAGGCCTCCACGATCGCCGCTTCGATCTCGGCGATCTTGAAGGGCTGGCCGGAGACCTTGTTCACCGGCCGGGCGTCCACGAGATACTGGTCGCGAAGCAGGGTCTTGAGCTGCCCCTTGTTCATTTCCGGAACGATGATCCGGCCGAAGGACTTCAGAAGCTCGCCCAGATTGTTCGGCAGCGGCCAGATGTGGCGGATATGGACATGGGCGACGTCCAGCCCTCGGCCTCGCGCCCGGCGCACCGCCTGGTGGATCGGCCCGAAGGTCGAGCCCCAGCCGACCACGGCCAGCTTCGCTCCGCTCGCTCCCAGGCACGTTTCCTGATCCGGGATCGATTCCGCGACTCCGAGCACCTTGTTCGCCCTTATGTCCGACATCGCCTGGTGGTTGGCGGGGGCGTAGTCGATATGGCCGGTGCCGACATTCTTCTCGATCCCGCCGATCCGGTGGGTGAGGCCCGGCGTTCCCGGCTTCACCCAGATACGGGCCAGCTTGTCGTCCCGGGCGTAGGGGTTGAACCCTTCGCCGTTCCGCGGCGCGTCGTCGAAGAAGCGGACCGGAAAAGGCTCATAGGTCGCCATGTCCGGCACTTTCCAGGGCTCGGCGGCATTGGCGATATAGCCGTCGGTCAGAAGCATCACCGGAGTCATGTACTGGACGGCGATCCTGCACGCCTCGATCGCGCAGTCGAAGGCGTCCGCCGGCGAGCGGGCGGCGATGACCGGCAGCGGAGCGTCGCCGTTGCGGCCGTAGACGGCCTGGTAGAGGTCCGACTGCTCGGTCTTGGTGGGAAGTCCGGTCGAGGGGCCGCCGCGCTGCGAATTGACGATGACGAGCGGAAGCTCGGTCATGATGGCGAGCCCCATCGCCTCCATCTTGAGCGCGATTCCCGGACCCGACGAGGAGGTGACCCCGAGGCTCCCGGCATAGCTGGCGCCGATCGCGGAGCCGATCGCCGCGATCTCGTCCTCCGCCTGGAAGGTCGTCACTCCATATTCCTTGAGGCGGGAGAGGTGGTGGAGGATCGCGGAAGCCGGAGTGATCGGATAGCCGCCGAAGAACATCGGCAGCCCCGCCATCTGCGCTCCGGCGACGAGCCCGAGCGACACCGCTTCGGCCCCGGTCACGGTCCGGTACAGGCCCGGCTCCGCCGGCGCCGGGTCGATGTGGCGCTGCGGGATCTGGCCGCCGATCTCGGCGGTCTCGCCATAAGCGTGGCCGGCGTTGAGCGCGGCGATGTTGGCCTCGGCAAGCTCCGCCGCCTTGGCGAACTTGGAGCGGAGCCATTCGACGATCGGCTCGCGGTCGCGGTCGAACATCCAGAGCGCCAGGCCCAGCGTCCACATGTTCTTGCAGCGCAGCGCCTCCTTGTTGCCGAGGCCGAAGGGCTTCACCGCGTCCAGGGTGAGCTGCGAGATGTTGAACCGGATCACCTGCCACTTGCCCAGGCTTCCGTCGTCGAGCGGATTG
>DASVTN010000131.1:0-10683 GCA_036387555.1 Allosphingosinicella sp.
GACGGCGGCGAGATGACTTCGATGCTGAAGGCGCTGCGCGACGATCCGCAGATGCGCCGCTCGCTCGCCGAGCACGGCCTCGAGACCATCCGCGCCCGCCATACCTGCGCCCATCGCGCGGAAGAGCTGCTCGCCATCGTCGCCCGCCTCGCCTCGCCCGCCGAAATGAAGGACGTGGCATGAAGATCGCCTTTTACGGCTCCAGCCTGCTCAGCTCCTACTGGAACGGCGCCGCCACTTATTACCGGGGCCTGCTTCGCGACCTCGCCGGCCGCGGCTACCAGATCACCTTCTACGAGCCGGACGCTTTCGACCGGCAGCGGCACAAGGACATGGAGGCGCCCGAATGGGCCCGGTCGGTGGTCTACGACGCCACTCCGGAAGCGCTTCGCGGCGTCCTCGAGGAAGCCCGCTACGCCGACATCGTCGTCAAGGCGAGCGGCGTCGGAGTCTTCGACACGGAGCTGCTCGAAGGGATAATCGAGCATAGCCGCGACGATGCGTTGCGGATCTTCTGGGACGTCGACGCCGCCGCAACGCTGGACGAGATGCGCTCCGATGAAAGCCATGTCGTGCGCCGGGCACTGCAATCGCTCGACATGGTCCTCACCTACGGCGGCGGCCCGCCGGTGATCGAGGCCTATGAAGGGTTCGGCGCCCGCCGCTGCATCCCCGTCTACAACGCGCTCGATCCGACCACCCACCATCCGGTCGAGGCCGATCCGGCCTTCGCCGCCGACCTCGCCTTCCTCGGCAACCGGCTTCCCGACCGCGAGGCTCGGGTCGAGGAATTCTTCCTTCGCGCCGCCGCCTCCCTGCCCCAGCGGAGCTTCCTGATCGGCGGCAACGGCTGGGAGACGAAGGACATGCCGGGCAACGTCCGCCATCTCGGCCACGTCTACACACACCAGCACAACGCCTTCAACGGCTCGCCGCTGGCGGTTCTCAACGTCGCCCGCGATTCGATGGCGAACGTCGGCTTCTCGCCCGCCACCCGGGTGTTCGAGGCCGCCGGAGCGGCCGCCTGCCTGATCACCGACGCCTGGGAAGGGATCGAGCAATTCCTCGAGCCCAACGAGGAGGTGCTCGTCGCCCGCGACGGCCAGGATGTCGCCGACCACGTCGCCGCGCTCACGCCTGAGCGGGCGGCGGCGATCGGCGAGGCGGCGCTTCGGCGGGTCCTTTCGGAGCACACCTACGCCCATCGCGGCGAGCAGGTGCATGCGATCTGGGCCGGGCGGCAGCCCGAACGGAGCGCCGCCTGATGCGGCTCGTCGTCTTGGGCCTCTCCCTCTCCTCCAGCTGGGGGAACGGCCACGCCACCACTTTCCGCGCCCTCCTCAAGGCGTTCGCGGCCCGCGGCCACGACATCCTGTTCCTGGAGCGCGACGTCCCCTGGTACGCCGCCAGCCGCGACGTCACCGATCCCGGTTATTGCCGCCTCGAATATTACGACAGCGTCGAGGGGCTGGATCGCTGGCGCCCGGAGGTCGAAGCGGCGGACGCGGTGATCGTCGGCTCCTACGTTCCCGAAGGGGTCGCCGTCGGCCGCTGGGTCCAGGCGCACGCCCGCGGAACCACCGCTTTCTACGACATCGACACTCCGGTGACGCTCGCCAAGCTCGAGCGCGGCGATTTCGAATATCTCTCGCCGGAGCTGATCCCCGGCTACCGCCTCTATCTGTCCTTCACCGGCGGGCCCACGCTCCGCCACATCGAACGCCGCTTCGGCTCGCCCGCCGCCCGTGCCCTCTATTGCTCGGTCGATCCCGAAGCCTATCCGCCGCTCGACCTGCCGAAGACTTGGGATCTGTCCTATCTGGGCACCTACAGCGACGACCGGCAACCGACTCTGGAGCGGCTTCTGATCGAGCCGGCGCGGCGCCTTCCCGAGCGGCGGTTCGTCGTCGCCGGTCCGCAATATCCGGACTCCATCGATTGGCCCGCCAACGTGGACCGGATCGAGCACCTCCCGCCCGCCGAGCACCCCGCTTTCTATTCGTCGTCGCGGTTCACGCTGAACGTGACCCGGGCCGACATGATCGCCGCGGGATGGTCCCCTTCGGTCCGGCTGTTCGAGGCCGCCGCCTGCGCGGTACCGGTCATTTCGGACCGGTGGGAAGGGCTGAGCGAGCTGTTCGCACCGGGTTCGGAAATTCTTCTGGCCGACGATTCCGAAGCCGTGGTGGAGGCGCTTTCCGGCGCCGGCGCCGGGATCGGCCGGGCGGCCCGCGAGCGCGTCATGAACGGCCACCGGGCCGCCGACCGGGCCGCGGAGCTGGAAGCCTACATCCTCACCGCGAGGGCGGAGGCGGCGCGCAAGACGCCGCTGCCCGAATATACGTGAGCGGTCATTGTCGAAGAACCGGAGCAAGGGAGCTGACTCGTGAAGAATAGCAAAGACGGCAAGGTGGCGCTCGTCACGGGCGGCGCGGGCTTCATCGGGTCGCATCTGATCGACGCGCTCCTCGCGCAAGGCGCCCGGGTGATCTGCGTCGACAGCTATCTGACCGGGCGGCCGGAGAACCTTCGGCACCTGGACCGCGAAACGCGTTTCGAGTTCGTCGAGGCGGACGTCATCGACGCCGTGCCGGCGCGCCTCGCCCGCGCCCGTCCGACGCACATCTACAATCTCGCCTGCGCCGCCTCGCCGCCCCATTATCAGGCGGATCCGGAGCATACGATGCTGACCAACGTCCTCGGCACCCGAAACCTGCTCCGGCTGGCCGAAGAGACCGGCGCCCGCTTCCTGCTCAGCTCCACGAGCGAGGTCTATGGCGATCCGGAGGTGCATCCGCAGCCGGAAGAGTATCGCGGCTGGGTGAGCTGCACCGGTCCTCGCGCCTGCTACGACGAGGGGAAGAGGGCGGCGGAGACTCTGGCCTTCGATTTCCAGCGCCTCGGCCGCGCGCAGGTCCGGGTGGCTCGGATCTTCAATACCTACGGTCCGCGCATGCGCCCGGACGATGGCCGGGTCGTCTCCAACGTCATCTGCCAGGCGCTCGCCGGGGACGACATCACCGTCTACGGCGACGGCAACCAGACGCGCAGCTTCTGCTATGTCAGCGACCTCGTCGACGGGCTGATGCGGCTGATGGACAGCGAGGCCACGGACGGTCCCGTCAATCTCGGCAATCCGCATGAGCTCAACGTCATGGATCTGGTCGAGCGGGTGCTGCGCCTCACCGGCTCCTCCTCGACCATCGTCCACCGCCCGCTGCCGGTCGACGATCCCCGCCGGCGCAAGCCCGATATCTCGCGGGCCAAGGCGCTGCTCGGCTGGGAGCCGAAGGTGAAGCTCGAGCAGGGCCTGGAAGCCACCGGCGCCTGGTTCGCCGAGGAGCGCCGCCACGCCTGGAACGGAGTCGCCGGCACCCGCGGCGGGAAGCGGCCCGAGCCGCTCGTGGTGGGGGTCGCGGCGGAATGAATTGCCTCCCTCATGCGGAGCATGGGGGGCATTCGAAGCATGGTGAAGGGGCGGGTTTCACGCTCCACGTCATCCCGGACTTGATCCGGGATCCATGAACACGGAGCGAGACAGGTCGGGCACCGTCGGTGTTCATCGATTCCGGCCTTCGCCGGAATGACGGTCAGATCCCCGTCAGCCCCTCCCCATCTCACTATGGGGAGACAGGTCAGCGCGCGAACAGATTGGCCGGGTCGGCCATCGCCTTGATCTCGAGCGCGTTTCCCGAAGGGTCGAGGAAGAACATCGTCGCCTGCTCGCCGGGGCGGCCGCGGAAGCGGATCGTCGGCTCGATGACGAAGCCGGTTCCAGCCGCCTTCAGCCGCTCCGCCAGCGCCTCCCACGCCGCCATGCCGAGCACCGCCCCGAAATGCGGCACGGGCACGTCGTGGCCGTCGACCGGATTGTGATGCCGCTTCCTCTCCATTCCCGGATCGAGATGGGCGACGATCTGGTGGCCGAAGAAGTCGAAGTCGATCCATTCGGAGGCGCTGCGGCCTTCCGGACAGCCGAGCAGGCCGCCGTAAAAGGCCCTGGCGGCTTCGAGGTCGTGGACGGGAAAGGCGAGGTGAAAGGGAGGGAGGTCGGCCATCGCCGCCGCCTAGGCCGGAAAGCCCGGGCGAGAAACAATTTTCCTACAGCCCATAGAATGAGTTAGTCGGTCGCTCATGCCGCTCCGCCTTCCCTCCTCCTCCCCCGTTTCGCGGGGCTCGATCGGCGAGCCTCGCGCGCGCGCGCGTTACCCCCTGACTTTCCTGACCTTCGTCCGCTTTCGGACAGTGGACGGCGCGCGGTGAAGAGGAGCGCGGCTGCCTTTGTCGCCGGCCTTGCGGCCGCCTGCGGTTTCCAGCCGATCGGCCTGTGGCCGCTGACGCTCGCCGCCTTCGCGGCCCTGCTCTGGCTCATCCGCTCCGCCCCCCGCCTTCGCGCCGCGCTCGCCCTCGGCTGGTGGTTCGGAGTCGGGCATTTCATCGTCGGCCTCAACTGGATCGCCACCGCCTTCACCTACCAGGCCGAGATGCCCGCCTCGCTCGGCTACGTCGCGGTGGTCCTGCTCTCGCTCTACCTCGCGGTCTATCCGGCCGCCGCGGCGGGGCTCGCCTGGCGATGGGGACGGAAGGACGAGCTCCGTCTCGTCCTCGTCTTCGCCGCCGCCTGGATCGTCACCGAATGGCTTCGGGCAACCCTGTTCACCGGCTTCGCCTGGAATCCGCTGGGAGTGGCGCTGATAGCGACGCCGGCCGCCTGGTCCTCCCGCCTCGTCGGCACCTACGGCCTCTCCGGCCTCGCACTGCTTCTGGCGGGGACGGTCCTCCTGCTCGCATCGCGCCGGTGGCGCCCGGCGGCGGCGGTCGCGGGCGGAGCAGCGATGCTCGCCGCGGCGGGGTTCGCGGCCGGCGGAGCGGCCGGCCCGCCCGGCCCGGCGCTGCGAATCGTCCAGCCCAATATCGGCCAGCAGGACAAATGGCGGGAAGGCTTCGAGGAGGAGAATCTGGCGCGGCTGAAACGCCTTTCCCACTGGGGCGGCAGCGAGCCCCGGCTTCTCCTCTGGCCGGAGGCGGCGGTGACTCGCCCGCTCGAGCACGGTCTGCGCGACCCGGGCCATGTGATCGAGACGCTGGAGCTTCGGCGAGACGTGGGGGCGATGCTGGGCGACAAGGACCTGCTTCTCACCGGCGGAGTGACGTGGCAGTCGCCCGACGGGCGCGAGCTCACCGGGGCGACGAACAGCGTCTTCGCACTGGACCGCTCCGGACGGATACTCAGCCGCTACGACAAGGCCCATCTCGTGCCCTACGGCGAGTATCTGCCGATGCGGCCGATCCTCTCCGCCATCGGCCTCTCGAGGCTGGCGCCGGGCGACCTCGACTTCCAGCCCGGCCCGGGCCCCCGGACGCTCGACCTGCCGGTGATCGGCAAGGCGGGCTTCCAGCTCTGCTACGAGATCATCTTCTCGGGCGAGGTGGTGGACAAGGCGAACCGCCCGGCCTTCCTGTTCAACCCCTCGAACGACGCCTGGTTCGGCGCCTGGGGGCCGCCCCAGCACCTCGCCCAGGCGCGCCTTCGGGCGCTGGAGGAGGGGCTGCCGGTCCTCCGTTCGACCCCGACCGGCATTTCCGCGGTGATCGATTCCGACGGGAAGCTCCTGCGCAGCCTGCCCTGGCGAACGGCCGGAATCATCGACACGCGCCTTCCCGCGCCCCGGGCGCCGACCCCGTTCGCCCGCTTCGGCAACCTCCTGCCCTTTCTGTTCGCGCTGCTCCTCGCCGCCGCCGCCTTCATTCCGGAGCGGATTGCAGCGCATCGCAAAGAGGGCTAGGGGCGGGCATATAAGGATATCTTTATATCCGTCTCTCCCAGTTTTTCAGGAAGGCCGGTCTCCCGCGATGCGCAGCAATTATCTCTTCACGTCCGAATCCGTGTCGGAAGGCCATCCCGACAAGGTGTCCGACCAGATTTCGGATGCGGTCGTCGACCTCTTCCTCGCCAAGGACCCGGAGGCGCGGGTCGCCTGCGAAACCCTGACGACGACCCAGAAGGTCGTCCTCGCCGGCGAGATCCGCGGCCTCGGGATCATGGACGAAGAGGGCAATTGGGCTCCGGGCGTCCCGGAGGAGATCGAGAAGGTCGTCCGCGAAACGGTTAGGAGCATCGGCTACGAGCAGGAGGGCTTCCACTGGGAGACCCTCGACTTCTCCAACAACCTGCACCCGCAGTCCGCGCACATCGCCCAGGGCGTAGACGCCTCCGGCAACAAGGACGAAGGCGCCGGCGACCAGGGCATCATGTTCGGCTTCGCCTGCGACGAAACTCCGGATCTGATGCCGGCGACGCTTTATTACAGCCACAAGATCCTCGAGCGCATGGCGGCCGACCGCCATTCCGGCGCGGCGCCCTTCCTCGAGCCCGACGCCAAGAGCCAGGTGACTTTGCGCTTCGAGAACGGCGAGCCGGTCGCGGCGACGGCGATCGTCGTCTCCACCCAGCACGGCAAGGGTTATGACGAGGGCGAGAAGGAGGCGGAGCTGAAGTCCTATGTCCGCCGGGTCGTCGCCGACGTGCTTCCGGCGAACCTGCTCTCGGAAGACACCGTCTACCATATCAATCCAACCGGCAGCTTCGAGATCGGAGGACCGGACGGAGACGCCGGCCTCACCGGCCGAAAGATCATCGTCGACACCTATGGCGGCGCGGCCCCGCACGGCGGCGGCGCCTTCTCGGGCAAGGATCCGACCAAGGTCGACCGCTCGGCGGCCTATATCGCCCGCTATCTGGCCAAGAACATCGTCGCCGCCGGCCTGGCGCGCCGCTGCACCATCCAGCTCGCTTATGCGATCGGGGTTTCCGCGCCGCTGTCGCTCTACGTCGACACGCACGGCACCGGCAACGGCTCGGACGACGCCGCGATCGAGCAGGCGATCATGGCGATCCCGGAGCTCGGCGGCCTCACCCCGCGCGCCATCCGCACCCACCTCGGCCTCAACAAGCCCATCTACCAGCGCACCGCCGCCTACGGCCATTTCGGCCGCATCGCGGAAGGCGACTTCTTCCCCTGGGAGAAGACCGATCTGGCGGAGAAGCTGAAGGCGGCGCTTTAGGCGTCCGGCCCAAACCGTCATTCCGGATCAAGTCCGGGATGACGGCTAATCCTGCCTGCAGCGCACCTGATAGGTGCGGCCTTTGCGAACCAGGGTGCCGGTGCCGCCGAATCGCTGGTTCCGGACTCGCAGCTGGGCTTCGGCGACGCCGGTTTGCGGATGGACGAGATCGACCCAGGTTCGCTCGCCGTCGATCCACCATTGGTCGAGGACGAATGGGCCGGTGGGCGAGGTGGAGAGCCAGCGCCCGTTCTCCTTTAGGCTGACGCCGACCACTCCGCCGGGGATGCCGTGCCCGATGACCAGGCTGATCGTTGGTCCTTTCCCGTCGGCGGGCGAGCAGAGGAAGCCGCCGGTGGCGAAAGCGGGGGCGGAGAAGCATAAGGCGGCGACGGCGGCGGCGATGGCGATTTTCATGGCGCGAGGATAAAGGCTTCGACGTGAACGATCCCACTACCATCCGCCGCCTCTACGGGCGCCGCTCCAATCACAAGCTTCGCGGCGGGCAGGAGGCTTTGCTCGAGCGGCTCCTGCCGGCCGTGAGCGTGCCGGAGGAGGGGCCGGTCACCGCCGAAGCGCTGTTCGGCGACTCGAGACCGCTCCATTTCGAGATCGGCTTCGGCTCCGGTGAGCATCTCGCCTATCGCGCGGACTTGCTTCCCGACCACGGCTTCATCGGCGCCGAGCCTTTCCTCAACGGTGTGGTGGGCGCTCTCCAGCATATCCGCGACGGGCGGCTCGCCAATATCCGGCTGCACATGGGCGACGCGCTGGACGTCCTGGAGCGCGTGCCGGACGGGGCGCTGACCATGGTCTATCTGCTTCATCCCGATCCCTGGCCGAAGGCGCGCCACGCGAAGCGCCGCATGGTCAACGGCGGGCCGCTCGACCTCATCGCGACCAAGCTGAAGCCGGGCGGCGAGTTCCGGCTCGGCACCGACGATCCGACCTATTGCCGCTGGTCGATGACGGTGATGACCGGCCGCCGCGACTTCGAGTGGCTGGCGGAGCGCGCCAAGGATTTCCTGACCCGCCCCGGCGGGTGGCCCGAAACGCGCTACGAAGCCAAGGCCCGGCGCAAGGGTCACGAAGTCTGGTATTTTCGCTACAGGAGGATCTGATGCGCCGTTACCTCATCCCCTTGCTGATGCTGGCCGCCGCGGAAACGGCGGCGACCGCCTGCTCCTGCATCATGCCGCCCACCGATCCGGCGGAGCGGCGCGCCCAGGCCCGCGAGGTGGCGCGCGGGGCGCTCGCGCTGGTCGAGGTGGAGCTTGTCTCGCCCTACGATCAGCGGCTGGGGCGCGGCGAGCGGCTCCGGGTGCGCCGGACCCTGGCCGGCCGAGCGCCGGCGGTCTTCGAGGTCGAGCGCCACCACCCGCCGAGCAGCGCGTCCTGCGACGTCGAGTTCCGGCCGAGGGCGCGAACGATGGTCGTGCTCTACGCGCCGCGGATGCGCGGCCGCACGGTCCGCTACCGGATCTCGCCGACCTGCACCGGCTACATGCTCGCCGGCGCCGCCTTCCGCGCCGACCTCGTCGCCGAGATGCGGCGCCGCCGCTAGCGCACGGCCTGCTTCTGGCGGGAATCGCCTGGAACCTCGCTCCCATGGCCCTTCATCCGGGCGTCGAAGTGGAGGCTGTTGGCGATCGGCCGGGGCGTCCGGCGCGGCCTCGTCTAGCGTGCCGGGGTCAGCTTGAGCAGGCGCCCATTCGGCCCGTCCTCGAGCAGATAGACCGATCCGTCCGGCCCCTGCTCCACCTCGCGGATCCGGTTGCCCATGTCCCAGCGCTCGGCCTCGCGGGCGTTGTTGCCGTTGACGTCGACCCGGATCATGGCCTTGCTCGACAGGCCGGCCACGAGGATGTCGCCGCGCCAGCCCGGAAAGGCATTGCCCGAATAGAAGATCATGTTGCCGGGCGAGATGACCGGGGTCCAGGTGACCTTGGGCGCCTCGAACTCGGGGCGGGTGCGATGGTCCGGTATGTCCCTGCCGTCATAATGGTCGCCGTCGGAAACGATCGGGTAGCCGTAGTTCCTGCCGCGCTCGACCAGGTTCAGCTCGTCACCGCCCTTCGGGCCCATCTCGATGTCCCAGAGGCGGCCGGAGCCGTCGAAGGCGATTCCGAGCGGGTTGCGGTGGCCCAGCGACCAGATCTGGGCGGCCACTCCGCCCCCCTTGGCGAAGGGGTTGTCCGACGGGACCGTGCCGTCGTCGTTGAGGCGGACGATCTTGCCGAGATTGCCGTTCATGTCCTGGGCGGGGGTGAATTCCTGGCGATCGCCGTTGGAAATGTAGAGCTTGCCGTCGGGGCCGAAGGCGATTCGGTGACCGTAATGGCCTTTTCCGCCCAATTTGGGGCTCTGCCGCCAGATGACGCTCAGCCCGTCGAGCCTCGGGCGGTTGCCGTCCTCGACGAAGCGGGCCCGGCCGACCACCGCGCCGCGATTGCCGCCCTGACCCGCCTCGACCCAGCTCAGGTAGACGAGCCGGTTGCGGCCGAAGCCGGGGTGGAGCACGACGTCGCCCAGGCCGCCCTGGCCGCCATAGTCGACCTTGGGAACGCCCGCGACGTCGGCGACCCGGCCGGTGTCGTTCCACAGCAGCCTGAGCTTGCCGCTTCGCTCGGTGACGAGGGCCCGCGGGCCCGGGCCGGGCAGGAAGGCCATGGCCCAGGGCTGGTTGAAAGTGGCGACCGGGCGCGCGGCGAAGGGCCGGCTCCCCTTGGCCTGGCCGGCCGCTTCGGAGTTGCTCTGGGCTGCTTCGCCGCCGGCGCTGCAGGCGGCGAGGAGGAGAAGCGGCATGAAGCGGCGCATGGGTCGTCTCCTGTAAGTTGCGGCCGCCCTAGCCCGGCGCATTGTCCCCCGGCAAGGCCCGCTGGAGGTCCGTCCGGTCGCGAAAGAACCGGTTCGTCCGCTCTTTGGCTTCCTGAACGATCGTCGAGGCCCCCGCGCCGCCCGCGCGAAGTTCGCGGAAAGGCGCCGACTCGATGAACCTCGTGAACTTGGAGGCGCTGGCGCCGGCGCGGGATTGCGGCTAGCCGAAGGGGGTGAAAATCGCTGCACTGCTTCTCCCGGCTGCGCTCGCGGCCTGCGCGACTCCCACCGACGTCGACACTCCGCGGGACCGCTTCCTTGCAACCCTCGCCTCGCTGTGCGGAAAGGCTTTCGAGGGGCGGATCGCGAGCCCCCCGGTCGAGGCCGACGAGGCGTTCGCCGGCAAGCGGCTCGTGATGCATGTGCGCGGCTGCTCGAAGAACGAGATCCGGATCCCATTCCACGTCGGCGAGGATCGTTCGCGTACCTGGGTCTTAAGCCGGACCCGGGCGGGTCTGCGGCTCAAGCATGACCATCGTCATTCCGACGGGAGCGAGGACAAGCTCACCCAATATGGCGGGGACTCGGGTGGGGAGGGCGATGCGCAGAGGCAGGAATTCCCAGCCGACGCTTTCTCGAAAGCGATGTTCGAGCGCGAGAATATCCCCGCCTCGACGGCCAATGTCTGGGCGATCGAGGTGGACGGAAGCGCCTTCGCCTACGAGCTGCGCCGGCCGGGGCGGTTCTTCCGGGTGGAGTTCGATCTTTCGCGGCCGGTCGCCGCGCCGCCGGGGCCGTGGG
>DASVTN010000132.1:0-3444 GCA_036387555.1 Allosphingosinicella sp.
TTCACGGGAGAGGAGGGGCCCAAGCGAAGCTTGGGAGGTGAGGGTCTGCAGCACTGACCCCGGCAAGACCCTCACCTCCCACCGCTTCGCGGTGGGCCCCTCCTCTCCCGCGAAAAGCGGGAGAGGAGACGAAAGCGGACCGCTGAATGTCGATTCAGCCTACAACCGGCCCTTCACCTACGACTTGAAAGACCCCTTAGGCCAGCAGGTGAGGAGCAAGATGCTCTCCACCTACGTCCGCACCCGCAAGGGCAATTGCGTTTCCATGCCGGTGCTGTTCCTGATCGTCGCGGACAGGTTGGGGCTCAAGGTCCGGCTCGCCGCCGCGCCGCTCAATCCGCGCGACGGCTATGCCCTCGTGAAGAAGGGAACCGCCATGGGCGAGATGATCCAGGCCGAGTTCGCGATCATATATCCGACGCCCGCCCTGATCCCGCCCACGCTTCGTCCCCGCTACTCGATGCTGGCCGCAGCGAACGAAAAGGCGTTCCGGGACGCCGCGGCCTTGGGCTGGGAGCCCTCCAGTTAGTCTAAGGACGGGAAAACGGGCTGGAGCGAATCCTTTCGGCAAGGCAATCTGCGTCCGGGCGCCCGCCGCCCGCACAACAGGGGAAATGCCATGATGAAACGGATCGCCGCGGCCGCCGCCGCTTGCTCGCTCGCCGCCTCGCCCTGCGCCGCGGCGGAGCTGGTCGATTACAAGGATCCGGGCGCGCGCCGCAGCGGGGCCGCGCTGGGCGCCTACGTCCGGCTTCCGCTTGGGCCCCGGGCGGAAGCCCGCCGCGGGCCCGCCGCCGGCCTCCGCCTCACCGCCGTTCACGATTACCGCAACGCGGCGGCGCCCCGGGCGATGCTGATCGAGAGCGACACGCTCGATCTCCGCCTGCTCGGGGCGAAGAAGCCCGCGCTCTATCTGTCCGGCGTGCCCGTCACGGGCGAGGGGCGGCGCAAGCACAATCTGAACGGTGCGAGCACGGTGGTGGTCGTGGTGCTGGTGGCGGCCGCGGCCGTCGGCGGCTATTATCTCGCCCGGGCGATCGACGATTCCGGCGAGGAATAAGCCGCGGGCCGTTCAGGTGCGGAGCCGCTTCAGCGTCTCCGCATCCAGCTTCCCGGAAAGGCCCGGCACCTCGTCGAGCTGGCGAAGCGAGGTAAAGCTTCCCCGCTCCTCGCGGTAGCGCACGATTTCGTGGCCGTGACCCTTCACGCCTTCGACGGCGTCGAGCTCCTCCTTCGTGGCCGAATTGACGTCGAGCGGCGCGTTCATAGGTCGGGAAGCACCTGGCTGGCCTCTCCCCAGCCCTGCAAGGCGCGGCCGGAAGCGCGCTCCAGCAGCTCGGCGCCGTCGCGCACGGTGAAGGGCGCGCCGGATTGCAGATCCTCGAGCTCGTCCCAGCTGATCGGCGCCGCCACCGGCGCGCGTTCGCGGGCGCGGGCGGAATAAGGCAGGATCGCCGTCGCGCCCCGCTGGTTGCGCAGATAGTCGAGGAATATCCGCCCCTTCCGCTTCACCTTGGCGAGGTTGGCGGTGAAGCGCTCGGGCTCGGCCGTGGCGAGGGCGACGGCGAAGCGCTGGGCGAAATCCTTCACCTCGGGCCATTGTGCCTGCGGCGTGAGCGGGACGACGACGTGGAGGCCCTTGCCGCCGGTGGTCATCGCAAAGCTCTGCAGGCCCATGTCGGCCAGGTGCCGGTGGAGATCCCGGGCGGTGCGCTTCACCTGATCGAAGCTCAGGCCCTCGTCGGGATCGATGTCGAAGACGAGGCGGTCGGGCTTCTCCACCTCGGCGACGGACGAGCCCCAGCCGTGGAACTCGATCGTCCCCATCTGAGTGCAGGCGACGATCCCGGCCGTGTCCTCGACATAGACGTAATCCTCGATCTCGCCCTTCTTCTCCTCGATCGGGATCTGGTGGACGTGGGGGCCGAAGCTTCCCGTATTGTGCTTCTGGAAGAAGCATTTGCGAGCCCGGCCCTGGGGGCAGCGGACGAGGCTGAGCGGGCGCCTTGCGGCCCATTCCATCATCATCGGGCCGATCGTACGGTAATAATCGACCAGCTCTCCCTTGGTCACTCCGGCGTCGGGGAAAAGCACCCGCTCGGGGTTGCTGATCTTGATTGCGTCGCCCGCCGCCGGCGCCGCCCGCTCGACAGGCTGCGGAGTCTCCTCGATGACCTCGGCCGCCTTCTTGTCGGAGCGCAGGCCCAGGAAGCTGCCGTGGCGGACCACGCCTTCCGCGGTGAACTCCGCGAAGGCGACCTCGCAGACCAGCTTCGGCTTCACCCAATGCGCGCCTCGGGCGTCCGCTCTCGGCACCGCCGCGGCCGGCTTTTCCGCCGGGATCTTCCCGAAGCGCTGGAGCAGGTCTTCCTGGACCTGATTGGAGAAGCCCGTCCCGACCTTGCCGGCATAGCGCAGCTTCCCCTCCTCGTGGACGCCGAGGAGCAGGGCCCGGAAGCCGCGCCCCTTCTTGTCGCTTTCGGACCAGCCGAGGATGACGAACTCCTGCCGGTAGGTGCATTTGATCTTGAGCCAGGTCTTGGTCCGCCCGCCCCTGTAGGGCGCATCGGCGCGCTTGGAGATGATGCCTTCCTGGCCCGCCTCGCACATCGCGTCGAACAGCTTTTCGCCATGGCCGACGATATGCTCGGCATAGAGGATGGTCGGCGGCTTGCCCTCGCCGACGAGGGAGGCGAGGCGGCCCTTGCGCTCGAGGGTCGGAAGGGCGGTCAGGTCCTCCCCATCGATCTCGAGCGCATCGAAAAGGAACAGGGTAAGCCCGCGGCCGCCTTCGCTGATCGCCTGCTGGAGGGCCGAGAAGCCGGTATTGCCCTTATCGTCCAGGCTGACGATCTCTCCGTCGAGCAGCGCCGAGCCGATTTCGAGGCCTGCGGCGGCCTCGACGATCTCCGGGAACTTGTCGGACCAGTCGAGGCCGGAGCGGGTATAGACCCTGGCCGTGCCGCCGCCGATCGCGAGCAGGCAGCGATAGCCGTCATATTTCATCTCGTGGAGCCAGCCCGATCCCGTGGGCACGCTGTCGACCAACGTCGCCTTCTGCGGCGGGCGAAAGGCCGGCACCTTCAGGGCCTTGGCCTTGCCCGCCTTGACGGCGCGGTCGCGGGCGGGCGCCGAGACGGTCCGAGCCTTGCCGGTGAGGCCGCCGATCCAGCTTTTTAGCTCCTTGGCCGATTTGGCCGCAGCGATCTCCTGCATCGTACGGCCGGTCTTGATGGAGGTGAGGAACTGATCGACGAGCCCCCCGGAGCTGCCGGCAAAATCGTCGGTCACCTTCTTCAGCATCCAATTCTCGTTCCGCTCGCCTGGGCGCGGCTTCAGGCGGAACATCACCCATTCGCCCTTCATCCGCTCGCCATCGAGGGTGAAGTGGAGGTGGCCCTCCTCCAGCCCCTTGCGGGGGTCCTTGCCAGGCAGTGAGGCCCA
>DASVTN010000133.1:0-19288 GCA_036387555.1 Allosphingosinicella sp.
GAATTCCGATCGGTCCTCCGTCGGGCCGGAGATGATCAGCGGGGTGCGCGCTTCGTCGATCAGGATGGAGTCGACCTCGTCCACGATCGCGAAGTTGTGCCCGCGCTGGACCATCTGCGCCATGTCGTACTTCATGTTGTCGCGCAGATAGTCGAAGCCGAACTCGTTGTTGGTGCCGTAGGTGATGTCGGAATGATAAGCTTCGCGCCGCTGATAGTCGGCTAGGTTAGGGACGATCACGCCGACCGTGAGGCCGAGAAAGCGATAGATCTGCCCCATCCACTCCGCGTCGCGCCGCGCGAGATAGTCGTTCACGGTGACGACGTGGACGCCCTTCCCTTCGAGCGCGTTGAGATAGACGGCCAGGGTCGCCACCAGCGTCTTGCCCTCGCCGGTCCGCATCTCGGCGATCTCGCCGCGATGGAGGACGATGCCGCCGATCATCTGGACGTCGTAATGACGCTGGCCCAGCGTCCGCCGAGCGGCCTCGCGGACGGTGGCGAAGGCTTCGGGAAGCAGCGCATCGAGCTCCTCCCCTTCCGCCAGCCGGCGGCGGAAAAGGATCGTCTGGTTGGCGAGCTCGTCGTCGGACATGGCCGACAGCGTCGGCTCGAAACCGTTGATCTTGTCGACGATCTTGCCGAGCGACCGGACGTAGCGATCGTTCGACGATCCGAAAATGGCTTTGGCGACTCCGCCGAACATATCTGAATCCTGACTTGTCTAAGTGATACGGGGCGCGTCCTTGCCGCGCGGCGCCTCCAGGGGCGCGTCGAGATGTCGCCCGCCCGGCGGCGGGAGCGGCGCCGCCTATTCGAGCCTGCGCTCGTCGACGGGCTCGCTCTGCGCCGGAGCGGATTTCGCGGAGGCCGGACCGGCGGCGGGCGCAAGGCTGCCTCGCGGGGCGATGTCCGGCACCAGGATCCGGGCGGTCGCATCGGCGCTCTTCACCGCGACCTGGACGGCCGCCGTCGCCGCCACCGCGGCCCGTTCCACCTGACGCGGGTCGACGGCCCGATCACCCGAGATCAGGCCGGCCAGCATCGCGGAAAGGAAGAGCAGAAGTTCCAACAACCCAGTCCAGATCGGGGCGCTCACCTTCGAGCGCCGGTTTCGCGACATAGTGATTGAGGCCGCCCCAGTCCATGGGTCGCTCGGGATTGACGCCGAACGGCCCGCAGGCCTAGCGGCTCGCCATGGCCGATCGTCTCGAAGGGGGCTGCGCCTGCGGCGCGATTCGCTACGCTCTGGAGAGCGAGCCGTTCGATTGCGGCTGGTGCCACTGCCGCACCTGCCAGCGCGTCTCCGGCTCCCCGGCCATGGTGTTCGCGACCGTTCCGGCGGGGCACCTCGTCTGGACGCGTGGCGCGGACAAGGTGAGGACCTTCAGATCCTCGAGCTTCGGCCGGCGAAGCTGTTGCGGCGAATGCGGCACTCCGTTCCTCATGGAGGTCGACCATCAGCCCGAGACGGTGGATTTCACCGTCGCCACGCTCGACGATCCCACGCGGATCAGCCCCGGCTTCCATATCTTCTGGGCGAGCCGGATCCCGTGGTTCGAGCCGAAGGACGGCCTTCCAAGGCACGCCAGGTTCAGGCCCGACACGCGCGGCCTGGTGGGAACCGAGCCTCCGGAATGAATTCCTCAGGGCATTGCCCCGGCGGGCGGGCGGCAGTTGGACCGGAAAGGCCGTTATCCCGGCGAAGGCCGGGATAACGCGGGAGCGCTAAGCGACCCCGTCGGCGCCCTTCCCGTGCTGCGCCTGATAGTCGAGGCCGTTCAGGACCTGCTCGAGCCAGCTTTGCAGCTGGGTCTTGGGAGCGGCGCCCACCTTGGTGGCGGCGACGGAGCCGCCGTTGAACAGGATCATCGTCGGGATCCCGCGGACCCCGTATTTGGCCGGAGCGGTGGGATTTTCGTCGATGTTGAGCTTCACCACCGTCACCCGATCGGCCATCTCGGCGCCGATCTCCTCGAGCGCGGGCGCGATCATCCGGCACGGACCGCACCATTCCGCCCAGAAATCGACGAGGACCGGCTTGTCGGAACCGAGGACGTCGTCCTGGAAGGTGACGTCGGTGACGGCTTTGGTGCTCATGGAAATCTCCTGAAGGGTCGGACAGGCATTTAGGAAGCCCCGGGCTCCGGCTCAAGCACCGGCCGGTAGCGATCGAGCAGATCGGCCGGAAGATGGAACAGGACCGGCGCCGCCGTGTAGAGCAGCTTCGCCTCGACGGCGCGGCCGGGAAAGATCACCTTCAGCGCCTCGACATAGGCGGACATCTGCCGGAGGTGCGGCACGGGGATCTCCCCGAGCGCGGCCGGAGCGCGGCGGCCCGTCTTGAAATCGGCGACGAGGATCCGGTCCGGGCCTACCAGCAGCCGGTCGGCTGAGCCGGAGACGACGACCCCCTCCCCAACGACCGCGGCGATCGGCGCCTCGGCGAGCGCTCCGGGAGTGAAAAGCTCGGCATGGGCGGGATCGGATATGAGCCGGCAGGCGTCCTCGACGAGGCCCCGGCGAAGCGCCGGGTCGTCGATTCCGGCGGAACGTTCGAGCCAGCGCTCGGCGCGCGCCGCCCGATCCTCCCGGGGCACGTCGGGCAGCCGCTCGAACAATTGGTGCAGGAGCCGTCCCCGCTGGGCGGCCGCGCGAAGGGCCGGCGAAGGCGGCGGATCGGTGACGTCGTCCTCTCCCAGCGCGGAGGGCGCGAGCGGCCGCGGCGGCCGCGCCTCGACGGGCGCGGGGCGCGCGATCCAGTCCGGCAGGACGCCTTCGGGCGGCGCGGCGCGGGCGGCGCCCTTGGTGAAGAATTCCGGATCGCCGAAGCGGCGGGAGCGGCCCCAGTGGGGATCGTCCTGCCACTCCGCGCCGAGGCCGAGCAGAGCGGAATCCAGCACCGTCCACCAGCTCGAGAGCGGCGGTCCCTTGCGGTCGGCGGGGCCGAGGGCGCCGCCGATGTAGAGACGCTCCTCGGCTCGGGTGAGGGCGACGTAGAGGAGGCGCCAATGCTCCTCGCGGTCGCGGCGGTCGAGGGCGGCGAGCTGCGACTCGAGCGGTTCGGCGAGCTCGTCCCTGCGGGGGCGGAAGATCGGGACGGTGGGGCCGTCCGGAAGGGTGATGCTGGCGAAGTTGCCGCTTGGGCCGCCTCCCTTGCGGTCCGGGTCCGAACACGCATCGGCGAGGATAACTATCGGAGATTGCAGGCCTTTCGAGCCGTGCACGGTCATTACCCGCACCGCGTCGAGGGGGGCGGAGGGGTCGCGCACGATCTCGACCTCGCCGCGGGCGAACCAGTCGAGGAAACGCTGCAGCGAGGGAGAGGAGGAGGATTCGAAATCGAGCGCCGAGGAAAGCAGCTCCTCGATCGGATCGCGAGCCTCGCTTCCCAGCCTTTCCAACAACTTATGGCGGCCTCTTAAGTCTCCGCTCAAGATCGTCTCGAAGAAGGCGTGGGGGGTCGCATAGTCGGCCATGGCGAGGAGGGAATGGAGCCCGTCGAGCGTCTCGCGGAGAAGTTCAGGAAAGTTACGAATGTGATGGAATTGCAACTTTTCGCCACGAATCGCCTGCCAGAGCGTCCCTTCGCGTCGGAACGACATGGAAAAGAGCTGGTCCTGGGTCCAGCCGAACAAGGGCGAGACGAGCAGCGCGCCGAGGTTGAGATCGTCGAGCGGCTGGACCGCGAAGCGGGCGGCGGCGAGCAGGTCGCGGACGGCGAGCGGCGCCGACAGGGCGAGCCGGTCGATCCCGGCCACCGGCACCCCCTCCGCGTGAAGGCGGGCGACGATGAGCGAAGCGAGGTCGCCGCGGCGGCGGACCAGGACGAGGATATCCTCGGGCCGGAGGGGCCGCCTCTTCGTCCCCTCCCCAAGCATGAAGGGGTTGCGGACCCAGGCGCCGATCTGCGCGGCGAGCCGGCGGGCGTAGTCGCGCACCGATTCGCTGACCCAGCCTTCCTCCCCGCTCTCCTCCCCGGCGCCGGCGCCATCATTGTCCTCGCTGTGGGGAAGCCACAGGGTGACGGAGCCCGGACGCCGGCCATGGTGGCTCTCGTGCGGGTTGGGCGGCCTTGGAAGGCCGAGCGCCTCGTGCCCCAGATCGGCGATCAGCCGGTCGACCGCGGCGAGGATCGGCGGCGAGGATCGGAAGCTCCGGTCCATCGACAGATCGAGGAAGTCGCGGCCCACCGCCTCCGCCTGGCGGGCGAACCAGGCCCGGGCCAGTTCGAAGCTGGCCGGATCCGTCCCCTGGAAGCCGAAGATCGCCTGCTTGTAGTCGCCCACCGTGAACAAGGTGCGATGCCGGCTCGAGGCCCCCTCCCCGGCGAAATATTCGAGGGTGAGGGCGCGGACGATGTTCCACTGCGCGTCGTTGGTGTCCTGGGCCTCGTCGACGAGGATGTGATCGGTGTGCTGGTCGAGCTTGAAGCGCACCCATTCGCCCATTCCGGGCCTCAGCAGGAGCCGCTCCGCGAGCCGGATGAGATCGTCGAAATCGAGCACCGCGTGGGCGCGCTTGGCCGCGGTCCAGGCCCCGGCATAGATCTGGCCCGAGCGGAGGCCGGCGGCGAGGCAGGCGACCAGCGCGGCGAGCTTGCGCATCCTCAGCAGCCGGGAGCAGCATTCGAAGGCGGCGGTGGCGAGCTCGATATAATGTTCGTCCTGGGGCGCCTGGCCCTTGGCGAAGCTCCTGATCTCGCCGTCCGCTTTGGCCCAGACCGCGTGGAGCTTGTCGAGCAACCCGGCCCGCTCGGCCGGGCCGGCCGACGCCCATTGCTCGCACAAAGACGAGCGCTCGAGGCCGTTCTTCGTCCCCCACTGGCTGTTGAGCAGGCCGATCCGGCGGAGGGCGCCGACATCGAAGATGTCGTCGCAGCATTCGCCGGCGATGGCCTCGTCGATGTCGCCGAGGGGAAGGCCGAAGGCCCGGCGGAGGCGGTCCTCGACCAGCTCCGGCGGCCCCAGTGACGCCATGGCGTCGGGGGCGCGGGCGCAACGGCGAAGGAAGGCCTCGGCGCCGCCTTCCCCGAGCCTGTGGCTGACCGCCTGGATGTCGCGGATCAGGCGCTCGTCCCGCCCCTCCTCGGCCCGGACCAGCATCTCGGCCAGGGTCTGGCGGGCGAGCAATTGCTCCTCCCGCCCCTCGAGCGGGCGGAAGCCGGGCACGAGCCCCGCCTCGGCCGGAAAGGCTGCGAGCAGGCCCTGGGCGAAAGCGTGGATGGTCTGGATGCGGAGCCCGCCGCCGGCGGCGTCGAGCACACGGGCGAAGAGGCGCCGGGCGCGGGCGAGATCCTCCTTCGTCTCATGCGCCTCGCCAAGCGCGAACAGCTCCTTGCGAAGCGCCTTTTCCTCGAGCCGCACCCAGTAGGCGAGGCGCCGGTGGATGCGGTCCGCCATCTCGGCGGCGCCTGCCTTGGTGAAGGTGAGGCAGAGGATCGAGGAGGGATCGTGGCCGGCGAGGAGCAGGCGGAGCACCCGGGCGGTGAGGACGTGCGTCTTGCCGGTGCCCGCGGAGGCGGAGAGCGCGGCATGCTCGCTCGGCGCGGACGCTTCGCGCTGCTGCGATTCGAGGATTGCGAGGGGGCGCAGGTGGCGGGGCATTGGGCCCCTTCTTTCGCGGAACTGCGATGGGTTGTGAAGCCGCCGCGGCCGCGGCGCGCCCGACTGCCTCGCCGGCCGGAGCTATTTGAGCCTGTTCGCCCAATGCTCCATCCTGGAGTTGAACAATGTCACCTCGTCCTGGCACGCGGTGCTTCCGCCTTCCCGAAGGAAGCGCAGCAGCTGGACCGGCTCCACGGCGAGAGCCTTCACGGTGTTGCATCCCTCGCCCTTCAGTCCGCGGACTCCGATCTCATCACGGGCCAGCGCCTCGGGTATGAATCTATCCTCGACCGATTTTCCCTCATATTTGTGATAGTTGCCGGTCCAGACGACGCTGTTCCGCATATAGCTTGTATCCTTCGGAACGTAATCGCCGCTATCGGTCCTGAAGAAAAGGTTGTTGTTCTCCGGGAAGAACAGATAGGCGGCGCCTTCCGTCAGCGTCCAGAATGTCAGCGACGGATATCTGAGCTTCTGGAACCAGGCATCCAGGGAGAGGCTCGTCTTGGGCGCCAGCGAAGGATCCAGGAGCCTGATCCCCTTGGGCCCGGTGTAAGCCAGAGCCACGTGATAGCCCCACCGCACGTTGGGCAGCCCCTCCGGAGCCGAGGCGAGGGAGATGGAACCGCCAACGCCGATCGTATATGCCTTGGGCGCGACCACCCACACTTTCATCACCTTGTCCCGAAGGTCCAGCGGAAGAAGCATGTATGCGGCGTGGGCGCGGTCGTGGCAGCCGCTGTAAACATAAGCCGGAAGGTCGAAGGTGGCGGCGGCGGCGAGCAGCCGCTGCTCCTCCTGAGCGGTCAGGGGAGTCCCCAGCGGCGAGGTTTCTCGGTCGTCCTTTCCGAACCGGTCCAGGGGCAGGGCAACGGGCCAGCCCGGCTTGCGCTCAGTCTCCGCCGGCCGAGCCTCGCAGACGAACCGCGGCGGCTGGCCGTCGATTCTCCTGTAGGCATATTCCGGCGGGCAGGCCGTCCCCCGGAGCACATTGAAGCTCTTCGGTCCGGTTGGGTCGGCCACATCGGCGGCAGCCGCAAGAGTCGGTACCCCGCTCCCGAGAGCAATCCAAAAAACCAGGAATTGCGAGCGTTTCATCAAACCCTCCGAGCTGATTTCCAAATGGAGAAATCCGCGGCCCATGCTCCGCGAGACGCTATGGCTTCGGCGCGGGCGCTGCAGCCAGCGGAATTTCAAGGCTCGTTTCCGGGAAGTCACGCTCGACCGATTGGCCGGATTTCAGGATATATTTCATATGGCCCGAGACCTTGCACGGAACGAACGCGACGTTCGAGGTGGGGTCATAATCGCCGCTCCAGGGGGTCGAGAAACGCACCTCCACCGTCTTGGTCCCTTGGCTGCCTTCGCGCAGGACGGCGGTCCTCGCGGGCAGAGTCGGACTCGCGGTTCCGGTGCAAGCGATGGTGATTGCCTCCGGATCGACCTGGACCGCTGCCCGCTCGTCAGCGCGATCCTGCAGCTGATATTGAAGCAGCCATTCGAGGTTTGAGGTGACTCCACCGGACGTGCTGAGCTTGCTCGCCACGGTCGGCCGCCTTGCCAGCGTCAAGGGGGTGAGATGGGGCCGGTCGAAGGCGGGAAAGGTCAACCGGTCGGCGGTCAGGGAGACCGAGTGCTTTGGGTCGCCGCTCATTGCCAAGGTGAATTTGAGGTCGAGGAATTGGCTGGTGTTCGTTGGCAAATCGGTCATCGGAGTAACCAAGGCGGCGATAGTGCAGTTGGGCCACCCTGCGGAATCGATCCCGGATACCGGAACTCCGGCACGGGCGATGGTCGCCCGCATCGTGGTCGTTGCGGCCTGCTCCACCTTCCAGGGGGCTTCGCACAAATTCTTCGGCAAATGGTTTATCACATAGGCGATGGTGTGAGCGCTTCGATTGTAGAGAGTGAGATCCTCCCTGTTCGAGGCACGCTCGACGGCGCCATGCTCCTGGGCCTTGATCACGACGTCTGCGAGCTTGGGGAGATCCCGGAAAACCGCGACAGGTTTGCCTTGCGGCGAGGCGTCGACAGCAACCGAAAAGATCTGTGCCTTGAAGTCACTTACCCCGCTGGCCTTGGCGCTGGCGCTGCCGCTTCCGGAGATGAAGCTCAAAAGCCCCGCCTTGAACTCCGCGGAGGCGCCGAGGGACGTCTGACGCTTCAATCCTACCTGCTGGTAGACGGCCGTTCCCCTCATTTCCGCCAGCAACCTATTCTGAGCCTCAATGCGGTCCTTGTGCTTCTGGTACCACCCGAAGATGGTCATGGCGGCATGGAAGGGCCGCTGTGTGGCGCCTGGATCCTGATTGTAGCCGGCGAGGATCGGCGAGATGAAGGTGCCGGCGACCAGGGTCAGCGAGTGGCTGTTGGACTGGTCATAGTCGCCCTGAAAACCGCCTTTCAGGGTCGCGACCGGTATCGTGTAGCCCGCATTGACTTCCAAGGCTGAGCTCATCGCGGAGGCGCAGGTGTGATTAAAGGCCGCGCCGTTGACGTCCGGAACCGAAAGGAATTCCGGCACGCCCTCTTCGACGTTGCTGAGATAGTTCTGACCATTGTCAATCTTGAAGGCCAATTCCTCCGCGGGCGTGAAGACGTGCGCGAAAAGCAGGCGGACCGAGCGACCCTCCTGCTCCGCGATGCGGGTGCCGCCATTCCCGAGCCCCAGGTTGTTCCTCAGCTGCGACGGCACTGCGGTGACGTCATATTCTTTGTCCTTCTTCACCTTCGTCATCTTCAATCCCGAGACGGCGGGAACGCAGCTCTGCACCATGCTCTGAAACTTGCGCTCCAGCCACGGCCCCAGATAATCCACGTCGGCGGCGGTCCCCGCCGGCTTGGCGATCGGTGGCGTTGGCACCGCTTCTTGGGCAGGGGCCATGGCCGGGCAGAACAAGCATGCCGCGCTCCCCATCAGCTTACCTAGGTAAGAATTCTTCATTAGCCCCTCCCTCCCGCGGCGGCGCAGTAATGCTGCCAATCAACGGTTCGATTAATCTGCCGAATCCAATTCGCTTATCATGCGATCGACCTCGTCCCTGAAGAACCGGTTGACGAGGCGCGCTCCGCTGCTGCGGATGTGGATGCCCACGACGAGCGGCCTGCCGTCGACCATTGTCCAAACAGGACCACCGCTATTCCCCTTCTCCGCGCCGGCTCGGTAATAGAGGAACGACCGATCTCCCTCTGAAGATGCCGTCCCGCTGGCCTTGAACAGGGTCCAGCCGTCCATCTCGTCCGACTTGTCGTCGGTGCCGGGAAAGCCTGCCAGCTCGATCGGAACAGAACCCTCGGCCAGCGACCCCCCGAACAGCTCCATAGGGATGGCCGTCGCGATGGGCTGCGCGAGCCTGATCACGGCGAAGTCACGGCTGAACCGCTTAGGGAACCAGCGATAGCCTCTGGCCACCCGAATCTGCGAAACGTCGACCTCGACATGTTCGGCCTCGGTCGGAGCGGACTTGCCGCAAGCCACTTTCAGGCTCGTCAGCGGACTCAGCCGAGTCGAGTGAACATTGTGGGCGGCGGTGATCAGGTAGCGGCCGCGGTACAGCACCGCCGAGCCGTTGTTCTCCGAGTCGACGAGCGGCTTATCGCGATAGGTGAAAAGGTGGCAGACGTTGGCGAGCTCGCCCAAGACAGGCTCGGTCACCTTGACCTGCTGGGCCCGGCCAACCCCCGCTAAGGCGAAAAGCCCGCAGAAAATCAGCGAAGCGAGTTTAATCATCCGCATCGAACCCCCCAGTCCGGACCCGGCGATTGCAATCATTCGAGCGGAAAAAAGCAAGCGGAAAATCGGCATGGTCGGATGACGTCCGAACCGTGTGCGATGACCGATCGTCAAACTCACCTCCTCGTGCCACCTAGGCTGGAGGAGATAATGGGGAAGCGGGCCGCCTGCGCTCGTGACCTGGGTCACGCCAGGCGAAAATGGTGCCTGACACCGATTACCGCCATGTTCCCTTTCGAAAATGTGTCTGACAGCTATTTCCCCGGTTCCCGCGCCGAAAGCTCGAATTGGTGTCAGACACCACCGGTCTGGATCCACGGCGCCCGTGTTCATGGATTCCGGCCTTCGCCGGAATGACGAAGGGGGCGGTCACGCCGGGCGCTCTCGGCGCGCTTCTAGACCGCCTCCCCCGCCGCGACTCCGCTCGCCCAGGCCCATTGGAAATTGTAGCCGCCGAGCCAGCCGGTGACGTCGACCGCTTCGCCGATCGCGAAGAGGCCGGGGACCTTGCGGGCTTCCATGGTCTTGGAGGAGAGGCCGGCGGTGGCGATTCCGCCGACCGTCACTTCGGCCTTGGCGAAGCCCTCGGTGCCGTCGGGGGTGAAGCGCCATTGCGCCAGGCGGCGCTCGGCTTCGTCGAGCTTGCGGTCGGGGAGGTTGGCGAGCTCGCCCGGCAACGCGAGGCGTTCGGCGAGCGCTTCGGCCAGGCGTTCGGGCAGGAGGCGGGCGAGGATCGTCTTCACCCCGCTGCGGGGGCTGGTCCGCTTCGCCTCGCGGAGCCAGCCGGGCCGCGCGTCGGGGAGGAAGTCGATCGCGATCGGCTCGCCGGGCCGCCAGTAGCTCGAAATCTGCAGGATGGCGGGGCCGGAGAGGCCGCGATGGGTGAACAGGGCCGCTTCGCGGAAGCGCGCCTTGGCCGCGCTCGCCACCACCTGCGCCGACACTCCGGACAAGGCGTGGAAGAGGGCCTCCTCGCGGCTGAGCGTCAGCGGCACCAGCGCCGGGCGCGGCTCGACCACCTTGAGGCCGAAGCGGCGGGCGAGATCGTAGGCGAAGCCGGTGGCGCCGAGCTTTGGAATGGAGGGGCCGCCGGTGGCGACGACCAGGGACGGCGCCTCGACGATGCGGTCGCCGAGCGCGATGCGGAACCGCCCGTCGGAATGATCGACCCGCGAAACCGGGCGGCCGAGAGCGAACTCCACTGGGCCCCTGGCGCATTCATCGAGCAGCATCGCGACGATCTGGCGGGCCGAGCCGTCGCAGAAGAGCTGGCCCAGCGTCTTTTCGTGCCAGGCGATCCGGTGCGCCTCGACCAAAGCGAGGAAATCGGCGGGCGTGTAGCGGGCGAGCGCGGAAACCGCGAAATGCGGATTGGCCGAGAGGAAGCGGTCCGGCGCGGCGTGGATGTTGGTGAAGTTGCACCGCCCTCCGCCGGAGATGAGTATCTTCTTCCCCGGAGCGTCGGCATGATCGGCGACCAGGACCCGGCGACCCCGGCGGCCGGCGACGGCGGCGCACATCATTCCCGCTCCGCCGGCGCCGAGCACGATGGTATCGAAGCTTTGCGGTTTCATCGCGCCTGCCCCTAGGGGCTCGGCGCCGCCGCGCCTAGCCGGGGCGGAAGGCGGCGGGAGCCGGGCGGGAGGAGGCGCGGCCGTTCATCGGGCGGTCAGGGTCCGGGAGCCAGAATTCACCGTGCGTTCCAGCCTTCGTGAAGGAGCTTGCCCGTGCTCAAGCAGATCGCCCTCGCCTTCGCCGCCTGCGCCGCGGCGCTCGCCGCTTTTCCCTCCGACGCCGATGCCCGTCACCGCCACCATCGCAGCCGCATCGTCGTCCATGTCGCTCCCGCCCCGGTCTATTATGGCGGCTATTACGATCCCTATCAGGCCCGGCGCTATCCGGTGCGCCATCATTACGGGCGGGGCTATTACGGCCCGCGCTATTACGGGCGGGGCTATGACGACCGCTATTACGGCCGCCGCGCCTATCGCGGGCGCTATCATTCCGACCATTACGATTGCCGCCGGCGGGGCAACGGCACCGCCGGAGCGATCGTCGGAGGCGCGGTGGGAGCGCTCCTCGGGCGCGAGATCGGCCGCGGCGGAAGCCACCGTTATTATCGCCACCGGCGCGGAGGCGGGACGACGGGCGCCATTGTCGGCGGAGCCGCGGGCGCGCTGGTCGGGCGCGAGATCGCCCGCAGCTGCTGAGGCGTTGGGGACAGTCACCAGTGACTGTCCCCTTTGCTACCGCCGGGCCCGCTCAGCCTCGGCGGCGAGGAAGCCGGGCTCGCGCTCGGGCACCATCCAGCGGCTCTCCCAGATCTCGACGCTCTCGAAGATCCCGGGATTGAAATAGGGATCGCCGGCCAGACAGGCGTCGAGCGCCTCGCGGTCGGCGACGTCGAAGACGAACAGGCTTCCGACCATCCGCCCCTCCTCGAGAAGCGGCCCGGCATAGACGATCAGCTCCTGCTTCCCCGCGACGTAGAGCAGATGATCGGCGCGGCGGAGGGCGCGGGCCTCACCCCCCGGCTTGTCGCGCCCGAGGACGACGAAATTCATCAGCTGGCGCGGTCGCGGACGGTTTCCAGGTCGATGGCGGAGGAATCAGCCTCGCCCGGGTTCGTGTTCCCGGGGGACTCCTCCTTGCCTTTGTCCGCGGCATCGCCGCCAGGGGGGTTCTCCCGGGCGGGCGACGAGGAACCGCCCCCGTCCATCGCCGCTCCGCCGCTGTCCCTGGTCATGACTCGCTCCTTTTCGGAACGGCCAACGCTCGAGGGAGGCGGCGTTTCCTAGAAAATGAAGGCGCCCGCGACGAAGGCGACGAGCGCGATCGTCCAGTCCCTGGGCTGCATTCGGCGGATGAAATCCATGACGGGCTCCTCTTGCTGTATTATTGATATAATACAGCTGGTCCGGCGGTTCAAGCCCTCCTAGTCGGCGAGCATGAAGCCCTCGCTCGCCTCGGCGGCCTGCCCCGGCGGGAACAGGCGGGCGGCGATCCCGGCGACGTGGCGGCCCTGGAAGCGGGCGGCGTCGAGCTCGTTCGCGGAGGGGCTGCGCGAGCCGTCGCCGCCGGCGGCGGTCGAGGCTCCGTAGGGGCTTGCGCCGGCGATCTCTTCCATCGCCCTCCGGCCGGGGAAGGGATGAGGAAGCCCGACGCAGACCATCCCGAAATGGAGAAGGTTGGCGTGGATCGCCATCAAGGCGGTCTCCTCGCCGCCATCCCGGCCGGCGCTCGAGGTGAAGGCGGAGCCGACCTTGCCGACGAGCGCGCCCGAGGCGCAGAGGCCGCCCGCCTGGTCGAGGAAAGCGCCCATCGGCGCGGCGATCCGGCCGAAGCGGGCGCCGGCGCCGATGACGATGGCGTCGTAGCGGGGCAGGTCCTCGACCCGGGCGAGCGGATGCGGCTGATCGAGGAGAGGGCCGGACTCTCCGGCGAGGGCCTCGGGCGCCAGCTCCGGCGCCCGCGCCAGGTGAACGGTGGCGCCGGCCTGACGAGCGCCTTCGGCCACGGCCCCGGCCATCTCCAGGATTTGGCCGCGGGTCGAGTGATAGAGGATGAGGATCTTGGGCATCGCGGGGGCTCCCTTCGGCGATGGGAACGTCCATCGGGGTGGCCGGTGCCGACAAAAGCGCCCTCTCCCGTCCTTTACGGGAGAGGAGGGGCCCGCCGCGAAGCGGTGGGAGGAGAGGGTCTGCACCTCGAAGTCGGAAAAGACCCTCACCTCCCAAGCCTTCGGCTTGGGCCCCTCCTCTCCCGCGAAAGCGGGAGAGGAGAAGTCGTCAGATCTTCACCTGGCTGCCCATCTCGACCACCCGGTTGGGCGGCAGTGCGAAGAATTCCATCGGGCTTTCGGCGTTGCGCATCATCCAGGCGAACAGCTTCTCGCGCCAGATCGCCATTCCGTGGACGGTGGAGGTGAGCGGGGTCTGGCGGGACAGGAAGAAGCTCGTCTCCATCATCTTGAAGGGGAAGCCGCAGCGGTCGATCCGGGCGAGCGCCTCGGGGACGTTCATGTCCTGCATGAAGCCGAAATGGAGGATGATCTTGTAGAAGCCCTCGCCCAGCGCCTCGACCTCCACCCGCCGGTCCTCGTCGATATAGGGCACGTCCTCGATAGCCACCTTGAGGAAGATCGAGCGCTCGTGGAGCACCTTGTTGTGCTTGAGGTTGTGGAGGAGGGCGTGGGGGACGCCGTCGGCCTGGCTGGTCATGAAGACGGCCGTGCCCGGGACCCGCGAGGCCGATCCCGCCGCCGACTTGATGAAGAGCTGGATCGGGATGTCGCCCTGCTTGAGCTGGCGATGGAGCAGCTTGCGGCCCTTGGCCCAGGTGGTGAGCAGGGTGAAGATGATGAAGCCGATCATCAGCGGGAACCAGCCGCCGCTCGGCACCTTGAGGAGGTTGGCGGCGAAATAGGCGGTGTCGACCAGGAAGAAGAGGGCGAGCAGCGCTCCCGCCAGCCACTTGTTCCAGCCCCACAAGGCGAACAGGACGACGGCGAGCAGGCAGGTGTCGATGAACATCGCCCCGGTCACCGCGATCCCGTAGGCGGCGGTCAGGTTGGACGAGGTCTGGAAGACGAGGACGAGGAGGATAACCATGACCATCAGCGCCCAATTGACCGCCGGGATGTAAATCTGGCTCGCCGCCGAAGCGCTGGTGTGGGTGATTTTGATCCTCGGGATGTAACCCAAATGGATCGCCTGCTGGGTGACGGAGAAAGCGCCGGAAATAACCGCCTGGCTGGCGATGACGGTCGCCGCCGTGGCGATGAAGACGAGCGGCAGCCGGAACCATTCGGGAGCGAGGAGGAAGAACGGATTGTGGATCGCATCGGGGCTGGAGATCAAAAGGGCCCCCTGCCCCAGATAGTTGATCATCAGGGCGGGCAGAACGAAATAGATCCAGCCGGCGCGGATCGGGCGGCGGCCGAAATGCCCCATGTCGGCGTAGAGCGCCTCGGCTCCTGTGACGGCGAGGACGACCGAGCCGAGCGCCACGAAGGCGAGGAACTTCTCCTCCAGGAAGAATTGCAGGGCCCACCATGGGTTGAGGGCGAGGACGATCTCCGGATTCCCCGCGATCGCGAGGCCGCCGAGCACGCTCAGGGTGAGGAAATAAACAATGATGACAGGGCCGAACAAGGCTCCGACGGCGGCGGTGCCGCGCTGCTGGATCATGAACAGGCAGACCAGGATGATGACGGCGATCGGCACCACCCAGGGCTTCAGACCAGCCTCGACGACAACCAGGCCCTCGACGGCGGAGAGCACTGAAACCGCGGGAGTGATCATCGAGTCGCCGTAGAAGAGCGCGCAGGCGAAAACGCCGAGCAGGACGATGGCCGCGCCCCAGCGGGCCGCCTCGGTCTTGCGCGAGATGAGCGCGAGGAGCGCGAGGCTCCCGCCTTCGCCCTTATTGTCTGCCCGCATCAGGATGGTGACATATTTCAGGGTCACCACGATCATCATCGACCAGAAGATGAGGCTGAGAACGCCGAAGACATGAAGCCGGTCGACCGGCAGCGGATGATGGCCGGCGAAGGTCTCGCGGAACGCGTAGAGCGGCGAGGTGCCGATGTCGCCGAAGACGATCCCGATCGCCCCGACGGTCAGCTTCATCAGCCCGCCATGGTGATGATGCCCGGGGGCAGGGTCGCGCACGTCCGGCAGGGCCTGGGCGGCCGAGGCTTCGCTCATCCTTCGTCCCTTGGCATCGCCCGGCAGGAGTGGCCGGCAGGCCCGGCGCGTTCCGGCCCGGACCGCCGGGCGCGCTACGCTTTCAGTGGAGCGGGAGCAAGTCCCTCGTCATCCCGGCGGAAGCCCGCACCTCCGGACGAGCCGTCATCCCGGCGAAAGCCGGGACCTGGCGACAAGAAGTATCGGCGGGTCTCCCGGACGTCCCGGCTTTCGCCGGGATGACGGATTATTCGACGGAAGCCGCGGAATCCTTGTCGGCGGCCTGCTTGGCGCGGAAGACGTCGCTTCGATGGGCCCGGGCGGCCATCGCCTCCCAGGCGCCGGCGGCGCGAAGGCAGCGGTCCCGGACGTTGTCGAGAGTGGCCTTGTCGGCGTCGGCGCGAGCCTCGGCGGCGCGGGCGGAATAGAAATCGTGCTGTGCGGACATAATGGCTTTCTGTTCTGCCCCGTCCGGATGGGGACACGCCCTTTCGCGAAAGGACGTGTACCCTGCTCCGGTCAGGCGGACTGGATGTTCACGGCGCTGGTCTTGCCGCGGCGATCGGTCTCGAGATCGTAGGAGACGCGCTGATCGCGGTCGAGGGTCTGCATCCCGGCGGCCTGGACGGCGCTGATGTGCACGAAGGCGTCGTTGCCGCCGCCGTCGGGCTGGATGAAGCCATAGCCTTTGTCCGCGTTGAAGAACTTCACCGTTCCGATGGTCATATCACTTTTTCCTTTTCGTCTGGCGGGACGATCGTCGGCCCGCCGGTGCTGCGAGAGGCGAGAAGGAATAAGGAGCCGCAAAGCGCCAAAGACCGTTCATTTGCGACTGGTAGCGTCACTCTATGTAGCCCCGGAGGGGAAAAATAGCAAATTGACGGGGGTAATCCTCTCCCGCTTTCCGCGGGAGAGGGGGGACCCAAGCCGAAGGCTTGGGGGGTGAGGGTCTTGTGGACTCCGGTGTACAGACCCTCACCTCCCACCGCTTCGCGGCGGGCCCCTCCTCTCCCGCGGAAAGCGGGAGAGGGTTTGACGACGGCTTGCGCTCCGCGGCGATTCGCGGAACACCCTCCCCCATGGCCACCGCCCCCGCGCCCTCCACCGCCCGCCGCGACCGGCGGGTCATCGCCGCCGCCTCGCTCGGCACAATCTTCGAATGGTATGATTTCTATCTCTACGGGCTGCTCGCGACGATCATCTCGAGCCAGTTCTTCTCCGGAGTGAACGAGACGACGGGCTTCATCTTCGCGCTCGCCGCCTTCGCCGCGGGGTTCGCGGTGCGGCCGTTCGGGGCGCTGGTGTTCGGGCGGATCGGAGACCTGGTCGGACGCAAATATACCTTCCTCGTCACCATGGCGATCATGGGCCTTTCGACTTTCCTGGTCGGGCTGCTGCCGAGCTATGCGAGCGCCGGAGTCGCCGCTCCGGTGGCCCTCGTGATCCTGCGCCTGCTCCAGGGCCTGGCGCTGGGCGGCGAATATGGCGGAGCGGCGACTTATGTCGCCGAGCATGCCCCGCCGGGGCGGCGCGGTTTCTACACGAGCTGGATCCAGACCACGGCGACCCTGGGGCTGTTCGCGGCCTTGCTGGTCGTGATCGGCACCCGCACCCTCGTCGGCGAGGAGGCGTTCGCGGACTGGGGCTGGCGGGTGCCGTTCCTGCTCTCGATCCTGCTCCTGGCCGTGTCGTTGTGGATCCGCCTCCAGCTCGAGGAGAGCCCCGTCTTCAAGAAGATGAAGTCGGAAGGGACAACGTCCAAGGCGCCGCTTCGCGAGAGCTTCGCGAACTGGGGCAACGGCCGGATCGTGCTCATCGCCCTGTTCGGAGCCGTCGCCGGCCAGGCGGTGGTCTGGTATACCGGGCAATTCTACGCGCTCTTCTTCCTGGAGAAGACGCTCAAGGTCGACGGAGCGACGGCGAACATCCTGATCGCGATCGCCCTGGCGCTGGCGACCCCCTTCTTCGTCTTCTTCGGCTGGCTGTCGGACCGGATCGGGCGCAAGCCGATCATCCTGGCGGGCTGCGCGCTCGCCGCGGCGACCTATTTCCCGCTGTTCGAGGGGCTGACCCGGGCCGCCAACCCCGCCCTGCATTCGGCGCAGCAGTCGGCGCCGGTGACGGTGATCGCGGACCCGGCGAGCTGCTCCGTCCAGTTCGATCCGATCGGCAGGAACAAGTTCGAAAGCACGAGCTGCGACGTGATCAAGTCGCTGCTCGCGAAATCGGGCGTCTCCTATTCGAACGAGGCCGCCGCGCCCGGCCGGTTCGCGGTTCGCGCGGGCTCGGTCACCGCCGAGATGTTCGAGATCCGCGACACTCCGGCATCGGACCGGGCGGACAATCTGAGGCTGCTTCGGGAGCCGGTGAGCGGCCTTCTCCGGCTCAGCGGCTATCCCGACAAGGCGGATCCGGCGCGGGTCAACAAGCCGCTCGTCGTCGGCATCCTGTTCCTGCTCGTCCTCTACGTGACCATGGTCTACGGGCCGATCGCGGCGCTTCTGGTGGAGCTGTTCCCAAGTCGCATCCGCTACAGCTCGATGTCGCTTCCCTATCATATCGGCAACGGCTGGTTCGGAGGGTTCCTGCCCACCACCGCCTTCGCGATGGTCGCGGCGACGGGGGACATTTACTACGGGCTCTGGTACCCGATCGGGATCGCCGTCCTCACTCTGGTGGTCGGGCTGTTCCTTCTGCCGGAGACGCGCGGGCGGGCAATAGACTAGGCTGAATCGACATTCAGCGGTCCGCTTTCGTCTCCTCTCCCGCTTTTCGCGGGAGAGGAGGGGCCCACCGCGAAGCGGTGGGAGGTGAGGGTCTTGCCGAGTCGGATGTACAGACCCTCACCTCCCAAGCTTCGCTTGGGCCCCTCCTCTCCCGTGAAGGACGGGAGAGGGGCTGTGCGCCTCCAGCATCCGCTGAATGTCGATTCAGCCTAGTCCCAGTCATCCCGGCGAAGGCCGGGATCCCAGGTCGAGCAGTCTCGGCGGGTTTCCCCGAGGTCCCGGCTTTCGCCGGGATGACGGGGGGGCGGGTCTCCCCGAGGTGCCGGCTTTCGCCGGGATGACGGGGGGCGGTCCCCCTCACCTTCTCCGCCCAGCCTTGCACCGCCACCCGCTTCCGTTAAGGCGGCGCAATGACCTTGCCCTCCGTCCTCCGGCGCCTTCGCCTTCCCGCGATCGGCGCGCCCCTGTTCATCGTGTCCAATCCCGACCTCGTCATCGCGCAGTGCAAGGCGGGGATCGTCGGCTCCTTCCCGGCGCTGAACGCCCGGCCGCAGAGCCTGCTCGACGAATGGCTCCACCGGATCACCGAGGAGCTCGCCGCCTGGGACCGGGACAATCCGGACCGGCCCGCCGCGCCATTCGCCGTCAACCAGATCGTCCACCGCTCCAACGACCGGCTCCAGCAGGACATGGCGACCTGCGCCAAATGGAAGGTGCCGATCGTCATCACCTCCCTGGGAGCGATCGTGGAGGTCAACCAGGCGGTTCACTCCTGGGGCGGGATCGCGCTGCACGACATCATCAACGACCGCTTCGCCCGAAAGGCGGTGGAGAAAGGCGCGGATGGAGTGATCGCGGTCGCGGCCGGCGCCGGCGGCCATGCCGGGACGCTGTCGCCCTTCGCCCTCGTCCAGGAAATCCGGCAGTGGTTCGACGGGCCGCTCATCCTTTCGGGCGCGATCGCCACGGGCCGAGCGATCCTCGCGGCCCAGGCCATGGGCGCCGATCTCGGCTATATCGGCTCGCCCTTCATTGCGACGCAGGAGGCCAACGCGGCCGAGGCCTACAAGCAGGGGATCGTGGAGGGCCGTGCGGCCGACATCGTCTATTCGAGCCTGTTCACCGGAGTCTCCGGCAATTACCTTCGCGCCTCGATCACGGCCTCCGGCCTCGATCCCGACAATCTTCCCGAGGGCGACCTGAAGACGATGGATTTCGGCGGCGGCGAAAGCGCCAAGAAGGCTTGGCGCGACATATGGGGCTCGGGCCAGGGCATCGGCGCGATCGACCGGGTGCGGCCCGCGGGCGAATATGTGGCGGAGCTGATCCGGCAGTATGTGGAAGCGAAGGCGGAGTTGAGGGCGAAGGCAGGGCTCTAGGCTGAATCGACATTCAGCGGTCCGCTTTCGTCTCCTCTCCCGCTTTTCGCGGGAGAGGAGGGGCCCACCGCGAAGCGGTGGGAGGTGAGGGTCTTGCCGGGTCGGTGCTGCAGACCCTCACCTCCCAAGCTTCGCTTGGGCCCCTCCTCTCCCGTGAA
>DASVTN010000134.1:0-18527 GCA_036387555.1 Allosphingosinicella sp.
TGAAGACCGAGCTCGAGGGGGAGTTTGGCCGCAGCCCGGAGCATGCCGAGGTCCAAGCGCTCTGGAGCCGGGCCATCAACCCGTGGTGGAACCTGCAGGCCGGAGTTCGCTATGATTTCCGGCCGGATCCGGAGCGCGCGCACCTGGTGCTTGGGATCGAGGGGCTTGCTCCCTACTGGTTCGAGATCGATGCTGCGGCCTTTATCTCTCACAAGGGCGACGTCACAGCCCGCTTCGAGGCCGAGTACGACCAGCGCCTAACTCAGAAGCTGATCCTCCAGCCGCGAATCGAGTTCGACCTCGCCGCCCAGGATGTCACGGAGCTCGGAATCGGCGCGGGCCTCTCCACCGCCGAGCTGGGGCTTCGCCTCCGCTACGAAATCGTGCCCGAGTTCGCGCCCTATGTCGGCGTCGCTTACGAGCGCGCCTTCGGCGACACCGCCGACTTCCGACGCGCCGCCGGCGACCGGGCCGGAGGCTTGAACTTCCTGGTGGGAGTGAGGGCATGGTTCTGACCCGCCTTGCGGCGCTGATCGCGATCTGGCTGGCCGCCCTTGCCCTCGGTGTGTCGCCGGCCGGCGCTCACAAGAAGGAGAGGCATGCTCCGCCGGCCGCGGCTCAGCAGGGGTCGGTTCCGGGAGCTGCAGGGCCGACGGACGCTCCCATGGCCGGCCACGACATGAGCAGCATGATGGAGAAGATGGAGGAGGACCGCGCCGGAATGTCGGCGCTGGAGCGATTTGGCGACTGGCTGGGCCGGCTGCATCCGATCGTCATCCATTTCCCCCTGGCCTTCTTCCCGGCCGCCTTGTTCACCGCGATCGTCGGCCGAAGGAGACCCGCCTTTGCCGCGCCGGTCCAGTTTCTGGTCGTGGCGGGCGGGATCATCGCTCCGATTGCGATGGTGCTGGGCTGGCTCACCGGCGGACTGACCCTGACGGACACGGACCCGCTGCTTCGCGTCCATCGCTGGCTTGGGACGGCAATAGGCCTCGCAGCCCTCGCGCTGGCGATCTGGGCCTGGAAGCGGCCCGAGCAGGACAGGCGCCCGGGAATGATTGCCGCCCTCGCGGGCATCACGGCCGCGATCGTCGTCCAGGGATGGTTCGGCGGCGCGCTCGTCCACGGCATCGATCACATGGACTGGTGAAAACTGACTTTGAGTTGAGAAGGAGGAAGAGATGAAGACCATATCGAAACTGGGACTGGGCGTCGTCCTGTTGGTCCTGACCGCCGGTTGCGGGAGTGAGGCGCCGTCCCACGACAATCATGCTGCAGCGAATGAGCAGAATATCGTCGACAACGGGATGATCGTGGATCCGGAGATCCCGAATGCGGCAGTCCAGACGAACGTCGCCACCGCGCCGGAACCCGAGGTCGAGCCCGCCGTCGCCAACGAGCCCGCGGCGGTGAAGATCGCGCCTGCGCCACCGGCGCCTCCGAAGGCTCCGCCTAAGGCGAAGGCCGACGCTCCGAAGGCAAAGGCCGAGGCCCCGAAGGCGGCGCCGAAGTCTGAGTCTTCTCCCCCGGCGAAAGCGGAGTGCTTGCCCGAGCACCGGGCGGCAGGTCACTGCTGACAGTTCAGTAAAGGGCAGCCCGGGGCCGGTGAGGCGGCCCCGGCGTCTTGATGCGGCACGGGCAGGAGCTTCAGGTTGGCGATATCGGCACCATTGCTGGCGAGAAGGACTCATAAGTGGCTGGCGCTCTTTGTCGGGCTCCAGGCGCTGATCTGGACCCTGACCGGCCTCTACATGACGGTCGTCCACATCGACATCATCCACGGCGACCACTTCATCCGCCACGCCGCGGCCCGCCCGATCGATCCGGCAAGGCTGATCGACCCGCTCGCGGCGGCGAGATCGGTGCCCGGGGCGGACGGCGTGCGGCTTCATTGGCTGCTCGACCGGCCGACCTACATCGTCACGAGGAAGGGAGGAGCCTCGCTGGTCGACGTGATAACCGGAAACCGGTTGCCGCCGCCGAGCGAGGCGGATGTGCGCCGGCTCGCCGATCATTGGTTCACCGGCGAGGAGCGGCTGGTGAAGGTCGTGCTGATCGACAAGATCCCCGGCGAGATCAGGGGCAGGAAGCCCCCATTATGGCGAGCCGACTTCGACGGCTGGAACAAGCCGACGCTCTATTTTTCGCCTCAAACCGGGGAGCTCGTATCGCGACGCCACGAGCTGTGGCGGGTCTTCGACTTCGCCTGGATGCTCCACATCATGGACTATGAGACGCGGGACAACGTCAACAACCCGCTGCTTCGGGTCTTCACCTGGGCCGCCGCCCTGATGGCCCTCTCCGGCGCGTGGCTGCTCGCCTACAGCTTCCCCCGCCGCAGGCGCAGGAAGGCGTAGCCGTGAGCCTCTCAGCGCCTCTCCTGCGCCGAATCCATAAGTGGATCGGGCTCATCCTTGGGCTCCAGTTCGTGATCTGGACGGTAAGCGGCGCAACGATGGCGCTTCTCGACATGGATACGGTCGCGGGAGGCAAGGCGCGGACAGCCGCGGCGCCACCGGCATTACCGCTCGGGGGCCCGGCATGGCGGCAGGTTCAGCGGTCCCTCAGCGGCCAGCCAGTCACCGGCGTGGCGGTTCGCCCGCTTATGGACCGGCAGGTCCTCGAGGTGGCAACGCCTGCAGGAGTTCGGCTTTTCGACGCCGCTGACGGGCGTCCGGTCCGGGTGGACGGGCCTCTCGCCAGAAAGGTGGCCGAGGCGAGCTACGCGGGCGGCGGCAAGGTTTCGTCCGTGGCGCCGCTACGCGAGGTGGAACTCGCCGTGAGGGAGCACAAACTTCCGATCTGGCGGGTCGATTTCGCCGACGCGGCGAACAGCAGCTTTTATGTCTCGGGGGCGACCGGCAAGCTGCTCGAGCGCCGCAATGACACCTGGAGGATCTGGGACTTCGCCTGGATGCTCCACAATATGGACTATGTGAGCCGCACCAGCTTCAATCACCCGCTGATCATCGTGATGGCGTTCGGCATCATCTGGCTCGCGATCACCGGTTTCTGGTTGCTCTTCAGAACAAAGTGGAAGCCGGATCTGCGGCGCCTGGCACGGTTTGGCGCGACCCGACGGTCCGAGTGAAAAAGCCGCTGTAAGGCGAAAAGGCGGTTGCTTCCCTCCGGTAAATGTCCGCTTTCCACCTGTAGTCGGTCTTCCACGCGCCAGCTCGAATGCACAATCCACTGTCCTCCCTGCGTAGACCGAGGAGGCATTGCATCTCGGAGCCTCACGCGAACGACCCCGCACGCCACTAGCTGCGGCCCGCCGAGGTTTAGCAGACTGGCACCGGCTTTTTGCTTTTACGCTTCGGAGGGCGGACCCTTATGTCCGCGACGATCCCCGCTCGGACCCGGGCATTGAGGGACCGGTTCGCGCGCAGCTCTTCCTCGCTGAAGATCTGGCGGTTCTGCCTGACGGTTACCTGGACGTGGCCGCTCCGCAGGGCTTCCGGCAACGTGGCCAGCATCGCCTTGATCGAGGCGGATCGAGTCTCGCCGAGCCGTCGATCGGCGGCCCGGGCGCTCTTGGGGGCTCTGTCCCAATCGGCGCCCTCGCCGATATCGCCCGAGGCCAGGACGGTGTAGGAGGACACGTATCTCCCGCCCGCGGTCGACGGGAGGAGGAGGGCCGAAAGCCGCTCTGGCAACGTCTCGTCGGGCTTCGCGCTTCCGTCGTCGAACTCGACGAAGAACACGCGCCGCTCGGAGCTTGAGCACATGGCTTGAGCCGGGTTCGCAGAGGCGAAAAGCAGAGCGGCCAGGACACACGGAATCCTGGCGCTCCTAGCCCTGAGGCTGCCAGTACGGCCCGTTCCGATCACATCGTTGCTCCTGCCGTTGCCCCGAGCGTCATTGCCGAATGATCCCTTGGGCTTCTGCCGCGGCGCCGAAGAGGCAGCCCAGTGCGATGGTCCGCTGTGTCGACCGCGACAACGCGGTGCCGAAGAGCGCCGCCTGCAAATCGATAGTGACCCGCTTGCTGGTCTTGCCGACATTTTTTGGATCGCTTCCGACGCAGATCCAGGAGATACTCCCCTTCGCCGGCCGAGCCAGTACGACGACTGGCGGGCCCCGCCCGTCTATCGGGCTCGCCGCCACTTTTCCCGCGATACACGAAACGACATCTCCGGCTTTGCCGAGACATTCGGCGACGGTCCGGCGAGGCATGGGCGGCCCCGCAAGCAAGAAGTTCTCGCCCGCGACGAGGAACTCGACATAGGAACGGCTCAGAGCTTCCGTGTGCGGATCGTCCGACAGGACGAGCAGCGACAGCGACGGCGGGATCGAGGCGCGGGAGGCGGCAGGGTGGAGCAGCAACGCGGCCGCGGCGACCGCAACGCCGACCAGGGAGGTCGCCCGGCGCCTCACCAGCCGCTCTCCGAACCCGCGGCTGTCACGCACTGCGCTGCGGTGCTTCGGGCCTTCCGTCGCGCCTCGGCACTTCCGAACAGCCCGTCCTTGACGTCGACCTGCACGAGTTGGACGGTGGGGCTGGCGGGCTTGGCGCCGACTCCTATGCAGCGCCAGGTCCGAGCGTCCGGGCCGGAGACGATCACGACGACGGCGGCGCCGGAAGCCTTCCATTCCGGCTGCTTCCGAATGCACGCCTCCTGATCGGCCTTTCCGCGCAGGCACGGCCAAAGCGCGGTTCGCTCCAAGCTTGGGCTTTCGCGCGCGAAATAGCCCTGCTCCCGGAGATAGGTCATGAACGCCTCGGCCAGGGCCTGAGCTTCCGCATCTTCGGATACCACCACGACCGGCAGTCGAAGCGGCGGCGGCATGGCGGCGACCGGAGCGGCGGCGGCAAGCGCCGCGAAGCCCAACAGCGCCCGGCCGATGCCTTGCGAGATGATGCGGCCTGAGCTTCCTGGATCCATCAGCGATATCTGGCTGATCTGCTCCCTCACCGCAACGCCGAGAAGCGATCTGCGCGGAATGGGCAGGCGCGACCTCAATCCATCCCCGCTCTCCGTGACCCCGCAAACCAGGCCTCTCAAGGATCAACACCTGACGCCTGGGACAAATTGAGGGCGCGTAAGGACTTCCGCAAACTTCTAACCGTAAGCCCGTCTCAGGGTCGGTGAGCGATCGGCCCGCCACAGGCTCGGAGAACCAACGGATGGGCGCGGTCAGCATATATTCTCGGGACCAGCGAACGCTGGGGGCGGACCTCGCGGGCCGAGGTCACCACGTCGTGTATCGGGCGGAGGAGACCAATCGATGCCCGGGCTGCGGACGCGCTCAGTGGCATGTCGGACGGCAGACGGCGGAATGCGCGTTCTGCGGGACCGCGATCGCGCTCGCGGAGGCCAAATGGGTCGGCTCCGCGAAGTCCGCCGCGCCGGTCGAGACCAAAAAGAGCTCGAACCGGCGCCGGCACGAGCGCGTGCCCGTCGCGGACCGGACGCTGGAGCTTCTGATCGACGGCTCACCGCTCGAGTTCGCGATCCACAACCTCTCCGCCGGCGGGCTGATGGGCGATGCTCCGGCGCAGCTTCAGGCCGGAGACAGCGTCCAGGTCCGTTTCGAGGGCGGCCTTCTCGTCCCCGCGACGGTGAAGTGGAGCGCCGACGGGCTGATCGGGCTGGCGTTCGATTCGCGAGTGCTGTTCGATACCGCCGGAGCGGCCTGATTTCGGCCTTGGCAGCGGTCCGGAATGCCCTGCCGTTATATCGGGTGACGGACGAATCGAGCCAGGGAAGCGGGCAAAGGAGGATAATGGCTGGTGACCGCGAGGTTGATCCGGAATAGGAGCGATCGGCGGGGGACGAACAGGGATTTGTGGGCATGCGTGACGCTCCTACACTTCGGCGCCTGGCCGAAAACCTTCGAAAGCTGGCCGCGGACGCGGACGAATCGATAGCCGCCGAGATGCTCGAACACGCCGATGCCTACGAGACGGAGGCGCGGGCTCTGGAACCGGACGTCGAGCCGCCGATGCCGATGGCTTGACGCCACGCAAGCGAGCCCGCTGAAATCTCGTCGACGGACCAAGTGCAGGGAACCCCTGACTTGGTCCCCTCCACTTGGCCGGAACCCGGCTGCGCCCCCTGCATTGTGCTTCGCGGCAGCGTTCAAGCGACGTTGCTGGCGAGAGGCGTTCGGGGCAAGCAACCCGGGCGCCTCTCTTCACTCAGGAAGGATCCGGTCGTGGCTGCCAGAGAAATGATCGCCCTGGCCATCATCATCCTCGCCATCATTGCAGCACTGACCATGTGGCGAGCGCGGGGAAGTTGGCGACAGCAGCGCAAGGACCGCCACCGACGCGAGCGCATCGACTTGCTCCGCGATCCGCCCCCCGGGCCCTAGCTTGGCAGGCCCCTTGCGGCGTGAAGGAGTTGATTAAAGCTTTTGAGATAGCCCCGACGTTCAAATCGTTTGGAGGCACCCATGTCGGATTACCCATCGTCGATCGGCACCGGCGATGAAGTTCGGGGGGTTCTCCCGTCAGGCACTCGGCCGTGAAGCGGACCAGTCTTTCTTTTCGGCTCGCCCAGGCCCTGAACAAGGGCCGGGCGCCCGGCGCCCTCGCGAGCCGGGAGGCGATCCTGGCGGCCTTGCTTTCCAAGCGGGCGGCGGCCCGGCGCGCGGGCCTGAAGGATCAGGAGGCGTTGCTGCGCGGGCAGATCTTGTGGTCGCTCCCCGTCCATCATCCCGATGACGGGGAAGACGAGGACCCCGCCACATCGAACCCATAAGGCAGCGAGGATGCTTCTCTACCACTTTACCGAGCGCCGACACCTCCCGGCCATCCTTCGGGACGGCCTCCTTTACGGCCGAGTTCCCGTCGGCCCGGACCGCGCTGTGATGGCCATATGGCTGACTTCCGATCCGGGGCCGGACGGCCACGGCCTCGAGCAGGGCGGCCGGGTCATGACCGAGGACGAGCGGCTGCAGGCGCAGGAATGGAGCGCCGTACTTCCGCCGCCGGGAACGCGCCATGCCAAGGAGGCGTCGGTACGGATCACGGTGGATCTGTCCGGGACGGACCGCAACCTGCACCAATGGCTGCCTTGGGCGCGCCGCAATCTGCCCCCGGATTTCCTCGCCGCGATGTACCCGGCGGGCGCCAGCCTGCGCCAGGCCAAGACCTGGCGGCTCTATTCCGCGGCGATCCTGCCGGACGACTTCGTTGCCGTGGATATCCTCGACGGGGAGGAGCGGGGCGCGGCTTAGCGCGTGAGACAATCACGGACCACCGCGACATTCTACGGTATCCGCGATCCGCACCGGCTGGCTATCGGACCCGAGTTGACGCCGATGCCGGCAGGACTTCATACGAACGCGGTCACAAGGAGGCTCAATGGTCGGCGGAGCATCGACGGGCAAGCGCCCCCGGGGCCGCCTGTTGCAGCTGGCACTGCTTCCAGCGATCGTCATCGCTGGCCTGCTCTTCTGGCTCCGCGACGGATTTCTGAGCTGCGAAGGCGCTTACGCCTGGGCCAGGGAGAGTGATTGCCGCTCCGTGACGCCGCTGACGATCGGTCTGCACGCGGAGCGAAGGCCGCTGGGCGGACAAACTGTCTTGTTCATCGTCTCGGGCCGCATCGAGAACCGCACCGGCCAAGCCCAGCGCGTGCCCGATATCTATTTCGACGTGGTCGGCGATTCGGGCGACCGGGGCGGCACCGGCACCGTAGGCGACTGGAGACTGGCCCCTCCGGTTCCTTCGCTGGGCCCGGGCCACGCGGCCCGCTTCAGCGGAACCCTGCAGTGGGCGGACCAGGCGCATAGTTTGAAACTGGATTTCGGGGGCAGGTTCATCGACATCGATCTGGACCCCCGGCGTCCCTGGTTCGGAAGCGATCCCGAGGTCCGGCCACGCACGAAAGTCACCTGCTCGCCGACATGCGTGCCTTCCGACAGGCCTGCTGGTCGGTAGCGTAAGCGGTGCAGTTCCACGGTCAGCGGCGCAGAGCCATGGCTCGGCCGGGGGAGCCGCCTTCCCCTTACCTCTTCCGGTAACCGGCGGCGCCTGACGGCTCAGCGCGTCAGGGGAGCCCGAGCCGGAGGATAGCCGCCCCGGCGAAAATGATCAGCGCCCAGAGCCCGAAGCTCACGACCAAAGTGACAAGGGCAACGCCCTTCAAGCTCGACCTGTCCAACCTGCATGCCCCCGCAAAACCCCGGGCCAGCGGGCCATAATTCAGCGGGCGGGTCAATCCGGGGAATTGCGCCGTCTCAGTCTGGGAAATGAAGGCAGCGCTGGCCGAAGACGGTTTCCGCCGCCAGGGAACGAGGCCAGAAATTCTAACACTCGTCGGTTAACCGAAGTGTCCACCTTGTCCCAATTAGAGACCTCCGATTCTGCCCTATTGTCCAGCCCCGGGACCTTCGTCAGGACCCGTTCGACCGCACTGGAATCGTCTTTCCCTGGGGCGGCCCGAACGAGGTCAACAGGAGGTATTATGCGCGATCTTCACGAGTTCGAATTGCAGGCCGTCACCGGCGCCGGCAGCTCTCCGTCCGGCCCCTGCGGCTGCTACTGCCCGCCGCCGGAGTCCAACCCGAAGAAGCAGAAGAAGGGCAATAACGGCTTCGGCAACGGCGCCGACGCCAACCTCGCCGCGCCGGGCAATTCCGGCAAGACCGGCGGCGGCAAGGAAGGCAGCGTCGGCGACAGCCGCGGCCCGCGCTAACGCACCAATAGAAGGACGCCCCGGCTCCGAGGAGCCGGGGCGTTTTCCGTTTGCGTCTTACGCGCCGGTCCCGCGCAGCCATCCCGTGACCGAGAACCGGCGATGCGGTGCCGAGGGAGTGACCTGGGACACGCTGTGCTGCTGCGGCACGGTGAACAGATCGAGCGTGTTGAAGCGCGGCACCAGGCCGGTGGCGGTCCGGTCCATATGGCCGTGGAAGAGCAGCATCCCGCCCCATTCGAGCCGCCAGTTGGGGGTGAGACCGTAGACATAGGCGGCGAGCCGGTTCTTGCCGGCGACGGCGTCGTCATGTCCGGTCAGGAAGTCACCCGGCCCGTAAGCCGTCGCGTGGCCGTCGGTGAAGGCCACTCCGTCATGACCGGTGACGGCCCGAAGCAGGTCGAGCATCGGCTTGCTTGTCATGAGCCGTGAAAATTCGCTGAGCAGGTCGTGCCGGCCGCCGCGCTCTTTCTCGTCCGGCACGCGCAGCCCGAAATAGCGGTACTGGAATCCGGTTCGGGCGCGGGCGTGGGCGGCGGCCTCGATCTCGGCCCAGCGGCGGGCGCTCAATTCCGCCCGCGCCTTGCGGTCGAGCTCGATCACCCCGTCCGCGCAGCTGATCAGGTGGATCCAGTCCTGTCGGGTTTCAAGCTGCTCGTGCAGCTCCACCGCGCCCTCGGACAGCAGGCCGTAGATCCGGACCCTTTTCTCCGCCGCATAGGTTTGCGCCAGCGCTTCCAGGTCGAGATCGGGATTGATCCGAAGCCGCGGGGCGGGCGCCTCGCCTGCAGGGCTTTCAGCGCGCTGGTGAAGCATGATCGGCGGGCTCCGACTGATCTGGATAGTGTTGCGCGGTGAGACGCAGAGCGGGCGCGGCGGGGGCGCCGCCCAGCGCGCGATAGAGGTCGATCGCCGCTTCCAGCCGCTCCTGCTGGGCGATCGCGCGGGCGTCCTGGGCCTGGACGAGGCGCTGCTCGGCATCGAGAACCCACTGCAGATCGGCCGCGCCCTCGACATATTGGAGGCGGGCGAGGCGGGCGGTGGTCACCGCTTCCGAGACGATGGTGTCGAGCAGCGCCTCCCGGGCGCGGGATCGCTCGACGGCTTCCAGGGCGTCCTCGGCCTCGCCGAGCGCCGTGAGCAGCGCCTTTCGGTACAGCTCGACGCTTTCCACCTGCACGGCGCTCGCCATGTCCAGATTGCCGCGAAGTCGGGCTCGGTCGAAGATCGGTGCAAGCAGGCCGAGGCCGGCCGTGATGACGGTGCCGAGGGGGCCGCCCAGGGTGCCGGATTCCGCGATCCCGCTGGCGCTGAGCCTGAGACGGGGAAGGAAGGCTGCCCGGGCCTGCTGGATGTCGCCTCGAGCGGCGGAGATCCTGGCTTCGGCGGCGAGGATGTCGGGACGGCGCACGAGCAGGTCGGCGGGCTGCGAAGGGGCGAGCGTCGGGACTTTCAGAGCGGAGAGTTCCGCCTCGGGCATGACAAAAAGCGGCGCTTCCTCGCCGACGAGGACGGCGAGTGCGTTGACCGTGCGCGAGCGCGCCTCGAGCAGGCGCTCGCGCTCGACCTCGAGCTGGCGCAGCTGGATGGTCTGGAGTCCGGTGTCGACGCGCGTGGCTTCGCCGAGCCGGTGCCGCACCTCGATGATCCTGAGCAGCTCGCGGGCCTGGCCGATGTTGCGGTCGAGGAGGCCGAGGCGCTGGGACAGGGCCGCGTGCTGCACGAAGACTCGCGCCACGTCGCCCTGCACGATCAGCGCCAGCGCCTGGCGGTCGAGCGATGCGGCCATATAGCGGGCCCGTGTTGAGCGCTTGCCGGCGCCGAGCCTTCCGAAAAGGTCGATCTCGAACGCAACGTCGAGGCCCGCATAGCCCTCGTTGAAGTCGAACGGCTTCACTCCGCCGCCGCCGGCGCGGCTGCCGGCTAGGCCGGCGGACGCGGACACGACCGGAAGCATCTCGGCACGGGCAAGGCGCAGCTGTGCACGCGCCTGGGCGATTCGGGCGGTGGAGACTCCGAGATCGGCGTTGGCCGCCAGCGCACGGGCGAGGAGGCCCTCCAGCTCGGGCGAGGCGAGCGCCACGCCCAGATTGTCGGGGAGCGGCGCTGCGACCGACTGTGCGGTGGGACCGGCCCGCCACTCGGTCGACAGGACCTCGGGGGCGATCTGCAGCCGCGGAGTGGGTGCGCAAGCGGACGCGGCGGCCCCTAAGGCCGCGACGCAGCCGAGCTTCCGGGGCAGGCGACGCTTTGCGATCATCATGCGTCGTCTAAGGCGATCCGGTTAAGATTGGCTAAGCCACGTTCGCGGGACGGTTGAGGCGCGATTAACCGACCTTTCAGCCATTCCCGCTACCAGCCGGGCTTGAACCAGGCGGGCGACGTCGAAGGCAGATGGCCACACAATTATTCCGGCAAGAAGTGATCGAGGCCGGCCGCGACCGCCTGGCGGGGACGGTCGTCGCCGCGACTCCGCCGCGCGGGCGGCTCTATGTCGCACTGGTCCTCGTCGTGGCCGCGATCTTCATCGCCTTCCTCGTCTTCGGCCAATATGCGAGCAGCGCGCAGGTCCGGGGCGTCGTCGCCTTCGATGCCGGCATTGCCCGGGTCTACCCGTCCGCCCAGGGCGAGGTTCGCGCCATTCACGTTCGGACGGGCATGCGGGTCGCGGCCGGAGCCCCGCTGGTCACGCTCGGCCTGGCACAGGGGGCGGGCGGAGTCGGCGGCCAGCTCTCCGAAGTCGCTGTCCAGGATTCCGAGCTTGCCCGCCAGGAACAGCTCGCCTCGATGCTCGGCTCCAGCGAAACCCACGCCCTGCAGGCGCAGCGGAGCAATCTCGGCGCCGGTATCGCTTCCCTTGAGCGCCAGCGGACCATCGCCGCCGGCCAGATCCGACTCGCCGAGGCCACTGCAAGGCGGTCCATCCAGCTCGCTGGCGAAGGCGCCGGCACCCAGCGTCAAGTCGAGGACGGGCGTGCAGCCCTGCTCGCCCGGCGCGCCGAGCTGGAAAGCCTGACCGAACGGATCATCACTCAGCGCGATGCTCTCAGCCAGGTCGAGGCCCGCATCGCCCAGCGCGGCATCGAGGCGGACCGCAGCCGTTCCGAGATCGTGGCTCGACGTGCCGCCCTCGCCGAGCAGGGCGCAGCCTTGAAGCGGACCGATCAGCTGGTGCTGACGGCCCCGGTGGCCGGTGAAGTGGGCGACGTCGCCACCGAGATCGGCCTCCGCGCCAAGCCCGACACGTCGCTCGTCACCATCGTTCCGGAGGGCAGCAGCCTCGAAGTGTGGCTCTATGCCCCGTCCCGCGCAATCGGCTTCGTCCGTCCCGGCCAGCAGGTGCGGCTGAACTTCGACGCCTTTCCCTATCAGCGCTTCGGGATCGGTCGAGGCACCGTCACCGCCGTTTCGCGAGTTCCCGTGGAGGCGAGCGCGATCGATTCGGACCTCGGCATCACCGAGCCGGTCTTCCGGATCCGGGTCCGCCTCGACCGGATGCCGCCCCGCGCAACCCGGGGCCAGGCGCTGAGGCCGGGCATGACCCTGTCGGCCAATCTGGTGCTGGAGCGCCGCAGCTTCTGGGAGATCATCTTCAACCCGGCGGTCATGGCGGCGGCATCGTGAGCATGGAATGGCCCTGGGCGCGCCAGACCCGTCCTATCCTGCAGGCGGAAGCCGCGGAATGCGGGCTGGCCTGCCTGGCGATGGTGGCGAACCGCCACGGCCATAAGGTCGATCTCGTCGGGCTGCGCCACCGCTATCCGACCTCGATCCAGGGCGCGACTCTCGCCCAGATGGTGACGATCGCCGCGGATCTCGGCCTCGCGCCTCGGGCGGTTCGGCTGGACCTCCCCGAGCTGGGCAAGCTCAAGCTGCCGGCGATCCTGCACTGGGACCTCAACCACTTCGTGGTCCTGGAGAGCGTCGGATCGGGCAAGGCGGTAATCCTCGATCCTTCGGCGGGACGGAAGACCGTCTCCACCCGGGACATGGACCGTCATTTCACCGGGGTTGCCCTGGAGCTATCGCCGGCCGTCGACTTCGATCCGCTCGAGATTCGCACGCGCGTCCGGCTTCGCGATCTGTGGAGCCGGCTGACCGGCTATGGCGGTGCGCTCACCCAGCTGATCGCCTTGTCGCTGGTCCTGCAGGCAGCGGTGCTGGTCGCGCCGCTCTTCCTTCAGCTGGTCGTGGACGAGGCGGTGGCGCAGGGGGACACCAGCCTTCTGCTCGTCCTCTTCCTCGGCTTCGGCTTTGTCTTCGCCTTGAACGGAGTCGTCGCGGCGCTGCGCTCCTGGGTGGTGCTCGTCCTCGGCCAGTCCCTCTCCTATCAGCTGGCCGGCAACGTCGTCCGGCACATGCTGGGGCTCCCGCTCGGCTTCTTCGAGCGGCGGCACATCGGCGACCTGATGTCGCGCCTGAGCTCGGTTCAGCCGATCCAGGCGCTTCTGACCCAGGGACTGGTCAACGTCGTCATCGACGCGGCACTCGCCGTCACCACGCTCGTCGTCATGCTGCTGATCAGCCCGCTTCTGACGGCGCTCGTCGTCGTCACGACGCTCCTCTATCTGGGCGTCAGCCTCGCCCTCTACCCGGCGCTCAGGCGGCGGACCGAGGAGGAGATCCTCGCCCGCGCCAACGAGGAGACTTATCTGCTCGAATCGATCCGTGCGATCCGGGCCGTCAAGCTGCACAGCCACGAGGCGCTGCGCGAAAACGGCTGGCGCAACCGCTATGCCGAGGTGATCTCGGCCGGCTATCGCGCGCGGATCTTCGGGATCCAGCTCGACCTCGCCGAAAGCCTGCTGTTCGGTTTCCAGTTCCTGATCGTCGTCTATGCCGGGGCGCTCGCCGTGCTCGGCCAGCAAATGACCATCGGCCTCCTGCTGGCCTTCCTCGCCTACCGGACCAATTTTACGACCAGCGCGATCGCGCTCATCGAGCAGTTGCAGAGCTGGCGCCTGCTCGGCCTCCATCTGGAGCGGCTGTCCGACGTGGTCGCGGAGAAGCGCGAGGCGCTGAGGCTCACGCCGCGCCGCGGGCTGTTGCCGGCCCCCGCGATCCGTGCGGAAGGACTGAGCTTCGCCTACGGACCTGCCGAGGCTCCGATCTTCGAGAAGCTGGACTTCGAGGTCCCCGCCGGCGCGTTCGTTGCCATCGTCGGCCCGTCGGGGTCGGGCAAGACGACCCTGATGCGGATCCTGCTCGGCCTGCTGCAGCCTTCCTCCGGGCAGATCCTGATCGACAAGGTGCCGCTCGGCCCCGCCACCACCTCGGCCTGGCGCGGCCGGATCGGCGCGGTGATGCAGGACGATCACCTTCTCACCGGAACCCTCGCCGACAATATCGCCTTCTTCGATCCCACTCTCGACCAGGCGAATGTCGAGCAGGCGGCGAGAATGGCCCGGATCCACGACGACATCGTGCGGATGCCGATGGCCTATCAGAGCCTGATCGGCGACATGGGCTCGGCCCTGTCGGCCGGCCAGCGCCAGCGCATAATGCTCGCCCGGGCGCTCTACCGGGATCCGGACGCCCTGTTCCTCGACGAGGGTACCGCCAATCTCGACGACGCCAACGAGGCGGCGATCGCGGCCATGCTCGCGAGCCTCCCCGTCACCCGAGTGGTAATCGCCCACCGGCCAGCGCTGATCGCGAAGGCCGATCTGGTCCTCCGCCTCGAGGCGGGAAAGATCATCCGCGTGGAAGAGCCACGCAAGGCCTGCGCAGCCTAGATCGAAATGGAGAGCGATCGATGACGTTCAAAGTGATGTGGATGAGAGGACCTCTGACGATGGGAGCCGAGGCGTTCGAAGACCTCCCCGCCGCGACCGCCTATGCCACCGATCGCATGTCCGACATGCAGAGCCGGTTCGGGGCAACGGCGGTAAAGGTCATCGACGAGGCGGGAACACCGCATTTCCTACGGTCGCTGAGCCGGACCTGATGTCACTTTTTTCGGTCGACGCTGAGTGCCGTTCTTCTCCGCCACGCTGTAGCCCTTGGGGAGGGTAAGTCGTTGCGAACGTCCGCGGTGCATTCGGCACACAAAGCAAAAGGCTGATCAGGTCAGCCGGTGATTGGCCGAGATGAAAGTGCCGTCGGTGCTCATGATGACGTAGAGCACGCGCTTGGCGCGGTTGCCTTCGGCAAGGTTCTGGAAGGTGACGACCCACTGCTGGGCTCCGGCGCGGGTGCGCAGCTCGCTTTTCACGACCTTCGCCTTCGACCAGCTCACCGGCAGCTTCGCCTGGGTGACGAGCTTGACCACCGACTCCTGAGCGATCTCGGTGATCGGCCGACGCTCTGAGCGGTATTGATCGTCGTGGCCGCCGGGGTGGGCGATGGCGGGGGCGGTGAGGCTGCCGGCGGCAGCGGCAAGGGCGACGAGGGCGAGGCGCATGCTGATCTCCTGGAAAGTTGAGTGATATTAGTCGAGTGGCGATGAACGAGTGCTGAGGTTATGCGCCGACCTTGGCGAACTTCTGGAACGTCCCGGTGGCGCTGACGGTCACGGTAACCGGCGCGTCGGTGTTGTTGCGCCAATACCAGCCGTGGGTGCCGTTGAAGGGGGCTCGGAACTTGCCCTTGGCGCCGGCCGAGCTTCCTTTCTCGAAGCTGGTAAATTCGTCGCCCTTGGCGGGGATCGGCTCACCGTGCAGCTCGAAGCGGATGACCGGGCCGCCGGTTGACCAGTCGTAGGTGAACTCGTCGCCCGCATTCATCGTCGCCTTGACCTCCTCGCCCTGGCCGGGCGCGAGGGTGAGCTGGACCCGGCCGACCGAGCCGCCCGCCGCCGAAGCGGGGGATGCGGGTTCCGGATCAAGCGTGATGTCGCCGTTGTCGGCCGCCGCCGCCTCGGTTGCGGGCGCAGGCTCAGCCTCCGGTGCGGCCGCCGCGTCGCGCTTCATCTCGCCCATCGGCGTGAGGCCGAGGACCCGGCCGATGCCGGTGGGGTCGACGCCATATTCGGCGGGGAGAACGGTCGTCACCAGAAGGACGGCGGCGACTCCCGCGGCGATGAGGGTGGCGCGGTTGAGCTGTCCTTTCGAGGGGAGCTCGTCGATGGCGGGGGCGTGGATCTGCTCTTCCATGTCTCTAGGCTCCTTCGAGAACGAAATAACCGGCCAGCTGGTAGCCGAAGAGAATGAAGCCGGCCGTCATCAGCACGGCGTTGGCGGTGAAGGCGTGGCGGCGGAAGCTGGACGTCCAGCGCCAGTAGCTCATGGCGATCAGGATCGCGCCCAGCGCCAGCATCTGCCCGATCTCGACTCCGACGTTGAAGGCGAGGAGGTTGACGACGAGGCCGTCGGGCGAGAGCGAGAACTCCTGGAGCTTCGTCGCCAGGCCGAAGCCGTGGAAGAAGCCGAAGATCAGCACCGCCGCTTTGGTGTTCGGCCGGACTCCGAACCAGCGCTCGTAGGCGCGCATATTGTCGAGCGCCTTGTAGACCACCGAGAGGCCGATGATGGCGTCGACGAGGTGCGAGCTGACGCTAGTGCCGAGGAGGACGCCGGCCAGCAAGGTGGTGCTGTGGCCGATCGCGAACAGCGTCACATAGGTCGCGACATGCTTCATCCGGTAGAGGAAGAAGATGACCCCGAAGAGGAAGAGCAGATGGTCGTAACCGGTGACCATGTGCTTTGCGCCGAGGTAGAGGAAGGCGCCGATCTGCGGGCCGCTGGTCTGCTCGATATAGCCTTTGTCCCCCTCAGCGACGCCATGGGCGAGGGCATCGGCGGCTCCGAGCAGCACCAGGACCAGCATGCCGAGCAGCAGGAATAGCCTTCGCATCCGGACGTCCGGGCCAAGCCAGGCGAGTGCCGGCATAATCATGGGAGGGCCTTTCGTTGGGGGCATGTCTTGTCCTCTCATACGGCTACCGGCGCCGCCGCTTTCCCCCGGCGCCAGCCGCCCTGGGCGATACGAAGGTAGATTGCCGGCAGAACCAGCATGTTGAGCGCGGTCGAGCTGATGAGTCCGCAAAGGATGACGACGGCCATAGGCGCCTGGATCTCGCTGCCCGGCTCGCCCATCGCCAGCGCAAGCGGAACGAGGGCAAGGCCGGCCGCCAGCGCGGTCATCAAGATCGGCACCAGTCGTTCCTCCGCGGCTCGTCGGACTGCCGTTTCGAGGTCGGTGACGCCCTCGATCTCTCGCAGGTGCTTGATGTGCGAGATCAGCATGACGCCATTGCGGGTGGCGATGCCGAAGAGGGTGATGAAGCCGACGATAGTCGCCACGGAGAGGACGCCGCCCGTCACCCACAGGCCGATAACGCCGCCGACGAGGGCGAGGGGCAGGTTGAGCATGACGATCCCGGCGTCACGGCTTGAGGCGAACGCCTGGCGCAGCAACAGGAACATCCCGAGCAGGACGACGAGCCCGAGAGCAAGCAGTGTCCGTGTCGCCGAGGACGCACTCTCGAACTGGCCGCCGAGCTCGATCCGCGCGCCCTGCGGCAGCGGCATCGGCTCGAGAGCAGTTCGAATGTCGGTGACCACCGCGCCAAGGTCACGTCCGGAGACGTTCGCGAGGACGAGCTGGACCCGCTCGACGCTCTCGCGGGAGATGGCATTCGGCCCCTGGTCCCGCACCACGTCGGCGACGGCGCCCAGCGGTAGCAGGACGCCTTCGCTCGCCGCCAGTGGCAGCGTTTCGAGGTTCGCGGCCTCCCCGACAATGGCCGGATCGTAGCGGACGACGACGTCGGTGATGACGGGGCGTTCGATCAGAGTGCCCACGGTCGCTCCGCCGATCGCGGCGCTGACAGCCTCGGCGGCATCCTCGACCGTCAGTCCTGCCTGGGCGAGCTCAGGGCGCCGGAAGCGAAGGCGGAGATAGCCGACCTGCGACTGGGTGTCGGTCTGGACGTCCACGGCGCCCGGCACGGCCTTAACCCGCGTCTGCACGTCGTTGGCGAGGCGGCGCAGTGTCGGCGTGTCCGGGGCGAAGATCTTGATGGCGATGTTGGCACGGGCGCCGGAGAGGATATGGTCAACCCGGTGGGAGATGGGCTGGCCGTAGATGGCCTGGACGCCCGGGATGCCGCCGACCGACTTGCGAAGGGCGTCGAGAAGCTCCTCGCGGTCGCGGCCGCCGGGCTTCAGCGTCGCCTCGATCTCGGAGGCGAAGACCTCCTGGGCGTGCGGATCACCAGGCGCGCGTCCAGTCCGCCGAGCGGTCGTGCGCACTTCCGGCTGCGCCAGCATGGCGGCTTCCACTTCGGCGGCGGCCCGATCTGACGCCTCCAGCGAAGTGCCCGGCAACGTCGTGATGTTGACCGTGAGGCTGCCCTCGTTGAACTCCGGCAGGAAGGCCCGGCCCGACAGTGCGAGGCCAACCCCGGCCACGAGCACCAGCGCGACCGAGCCGATGGCCAGCTTGCGCCAGTTGGGCAGGAGCCGCGAGAGAAGGCGCGAATAGCCTTCCTTCATTCGATGGACCCAGCGTGGCTCGCGGCCCAGCGCCTTCTCGCTGCGGGAGAGGACATCGAGGCCGAGCGCGGGCGTCAGAGTGAGCGCCACCACAAGCGAAGCGAGAAGGGCGACGCCGTAGGCGAGCGCCAGAGGCTGAAGCAGGCGGCCTTCGATGCCGCTGAGGCCGAAGATTGGGAGGAAGACGAGAAGGATGATGAGCGTGGCGAAGACGATCGATCCCTGGACCTCTACGGCCGCGTTGCCGACGACCGTCACATAGGGCGCTCGCTCCGGCTCGGGCTTTTGCCGCTCGATTCGCAGGCGCCGGACGATGTTTTCGACGACGATGATCGCGTCGTCGACGAGGACGCCGAGCGCGATGGCCAGGCCGCCGAGCGTCATCGTGTTGATGGTGCCGCCGACCATGTTCACCGCCACCAGCGCCGCGACGACGGAGACG
>DASVTN010000135.1:0-4687 GCA_036387555.1 Allosphingosinicella sp.
GATCGGCGTCGGCGCCGCCGCGGTCGGCGTCGGCAACGTCTTCGGCTCGTTCCTCGAGAGCGCGATCCGCAACCCGGCCGCCGCCGACAGCCAGCAGGGCCGCCTGTTCATCGGCTTCGCCGCCGCCGAGCTGCTCGGCCTCATCGCCTTCGCGGTCGCGATGATCATCCTCTACGCTCGTTAAGAGAAGGATGGGGACAGTCACTAGTGACTGTCCCCTGCAACGCCCATGCCCCAGATCAATCAGCTGGCCGACGCCGCTTACTCGCAGTTCTTCTGGCTGCTGCTGGTGCTCGCCATCATCTATTTCGGCATCGGCCGGATGATGCTTCCAAGGATCCAGTCCACGGTCGAGGCGCGCGACCAGCGCATCTCGGGCGATCTCGCCGCGGCCCAGGCCGCGCGCGAAGCCGCGGAGGGGACCGAGGCCGCCTATCGCGCCCGAATGGACGCGAGCCGCGGCGAGGCCCTCAAGCTGGCCCAGGCCGCCAAGCAGGCGGGCGCCAAGGCGACCGAGGAGCGGGTCCGCTCGGCGAACGGCGAGATCGGGGCGAAAGTGGAAGCCGCCGAGGCGCGGATCCGCACCGCCACCGAGGCCACCTTGGCTGAGATCGAAGGCGTCGCGGCCGAGGCCGCGCGCGAGATGGTGGAGCGGCTGGCCGGGCTCTCGGTTGGAAGCGACGAGGCCGCGCGCGCGGTCAGGACGGCGATGAGCAATGGCTGAGGAAAACCCCAAGGACGTCCACGTCCGAGAGCCCGGCGCAGAGGCCGCCCCGGCCGGCCACGTCGGAGCGCCCGAGCATCACGAGCTCCCCACCGCTCTGGGCCTCGATGCCCCGCAATGGATCGCGCTCGCGATGGTGGTGGTCTTCGCCATCCTCCTGTGGAAGCGGGTCCCGGCGATCATCGGCAAGGCGCTCGACTCGAAGATCGCGGGAATCCGGGCCCAGCTCGACGAAGCCGCCCAGCTGCGCTCCGAAGCCGAGGCGATCAAGGCCGAATATGAAGCCAAGGCCGCCCAGGCCGACGCCGAGGCCGCGACCCTCCTCGACCGCGCCCGCGCCGAGGCCGAAGGAATCGTGCGCCAGGCCGAAAGCGACGCTTCGGCGCTGGTCGAGCGCCGCGGCCGGATGGCCGAGGACAAGATCGCGGCCGCCGAGCGCACGGCCCTCGACCAGGTCCGAGCCAAGGCCGCCAGAGCCGCCGCAGCTGCGGCGGAGAGCCTGATCCGCGAGAAGCTGGATGCGGGAGCCGACAAGGCCCTGGTCGACCGCACGATCGAAGGGCTGGGACAGGCGCACTGACCCGTCATCCCGGCGAAAGTCGGGATCCACGAACAGCGGGTGCGAGGTCTCGATCGGCCGTGTTCATGGATTCCGACCTTCGCCGGAATGGCGATTATCGCGCCCGCTTCCGCCACGCCGCCGCAAGCGCCGTCTCGAGCAACTCCTCGCTCACCGCCTCCAGCCGAACCAAGGTGCTCCCGCCGCGCCCCCACGCGCCCGCCGCCGGCTTGAACGCCTCCGGCGCCAACGACATGAAATCTTCCTGCTGCTCCGGCATCAGCGCGGCCATCCCCCAGGCCTCGTCCGGCGAGCCGAGGCTCGCGAATATCTTCCCGCCGACGCGGAAATCGGCATGACCCATATGACTGCCTTCCTCCGCGCCGGGAAAGGCGAGGGCGATTCGGCGGAAATCGTCGGCTGTCGGCATCGGCTGTTCACTGCCCCCCGAAAGGGCGGAAGCGCGGCGGTCCGGCTTCCAGCCGGCCGGGGATCGTCACTCGATCGCCGATCGTCGGCCTGGGCGAGCTCACTGGTGGTCAGGCCCCGGTGGGGACCCGCGGCGGCGCGATAACTGCTGGAAATTTCCGGATGATGATTTGTTTGAGCTTGTCGCCGGCTATCTCGGACTTGAGCGACCCAACCGATTCTCCCTTGAAGGGCAAGCCCATGATTAGAGCGTGGGCTGGATTTGCGAGGACTGCGTGCTTGGCCAAGAGTGGATCCTGGACTATCGAAACGTCCTGCTCGAAAACACCGAGGACATCCAAGACCTGCCCCGTATTCACTTCTGCGAATACGGCAGTTTTTCCAAGCTTGAGTCGCGATCCGACCACGTGCCGGATTGCCTCGTCATCCGTGGGCACGTCGGCCGCGAAAAATCTGCACCGGGTTACCGACAGGCCATCCGTGTCCTTGGCGGTTCTTTCAAAGGCGCTGCCGTTGATTTCTCCGGTGCCGGGGTCGAAATGCGCACCGCCGACATAGCGGGCGAGGTTGTCCTGCGGAGGCACCTGAGGCTGCGCCACTGTCTCGCCCTCAGCGCCTGACCAGATGACTAAGGCCGGCCGCCGCGATGAAGCGCATGACGGCGTCCGGCAAATCGGTCCCCATCGAGGTGCTCAGATTCTGTTCTCGTCGTGCAATGAGGACGAACTGCACTTCGCCATTTCCAAGAAATTGCAGCCCGACCTGCTCGCCCTTCTGACTCGACCAAACTAGCCTCACGTTGCCATTCCCGATCAGGAATGCACTGGGCCGCCGTGAGCCGTTCAGCTGGAGCACGAACGAAAGTGCCTGATCCGCCGAGACCTGGCTGAAGGGAAGGTTTTCCTCCTCGGCTATTTCTTTCAGCTGCTCGATCCTCGCGTTGAGTTCGCTCATCCAATCTGCGCGCGAAGGTTGATGAGCCGCGTTGCCAAGGCTGATCGGGACAAGCCAACGTTGCGCGTTCTCCGCACCCGCAAGCGTGAGGCCGCAGTCCTGCAATTGATGCTCTGTGAGCAACGTACTGACGTCCATGCGCTTCGGTACGCGATACTGCACAAATTGAGACTGGCTGAACAAGACTTGAGCGTCTCCCCACGGCATAAGGGAATCGCTTACATGAAATGTACTTATTGGATAGGTGTCCAGGGACGACACTCTCAACGGATATGAATCTTCGGTAAGATAGGTAGCCGTGTCTTCTTTCATCATGTTTTCTCTGGATCAACCTTCTGGACGATGATAATTATAGCCTAATCGTCTTCTTTGTTTTCACGAGCATAGGTTTTAACCCATTGGTCCAGCTGGGTTACAATGGCCGGACCCTTGATCCTATCTTCTTGAATGGCCCCGTGAAGAAAAGACATCACGGTCTGTACCATCACTCCGTACGAGATGCGCATTCTGGCGACCTCGGTTGCTACGGACTGCGAGTCGAACTCTTCCATGTCTCCGCGGTCGATGATTCGGGAGTGGATCGGGCCGGTCTGCAAACATGCGATCTCCAGGTCTCGTCCCAGGTCGGCTACAACCAGCCGGTCGGCTACAAAGCGCACGAAAGTGGAGTCGCGTACGATATTCACCGTATCGTCCGATTCCATGTCGCCGGATTGGCTTACTCGATCATCCATCAGACCCTACCTCTGAGTGCTGCGCTGACGCACATATGGCGTGGCTATGGTAGATTTGTTAGTTCGACGCATAAAGCCCCGATTTGATAGGGCAGAGTGTCGATGCATTGGACGCGGCGGCGGACGCGCTTCACTGTGGCCTAATGGCGGCCGCGCACCTAAATCGGCCCGGTGACCGACACGCCCCCCACCGACCGCTTCAACGAGGAGAAGTCCGCTTTCACCGTCCGCGGCAGCGACCAGCCCGATCTGGAAGCGGGGGTCGCGGCGATCCGGAAGATCGTGAAGGGCCTGCCGGTTCGGCCCGGAGTCTATCGCATGCTCGATGCGAAAGGCGACGTCCTCTATGTCGGCAAGGCGCGCGCGCTGAGGAACCGGGTCACCAACTACACCCAGGTCGCCCGGCTGACGAAGCGGCTGCAGCGGATGGTCTCCCAGACCCGATCGATGCAGATCGTCACCACCAACACGGAGTCGGAAGCGCTTCTGCTCGAGGCGCAGCTGATCAAGCGCTACCGGCCGCCTTACAATGTGCTGTTGCGCGACGACAAAAGCTTCCCCTTCATCCTGCTGCGCGAGGACCATGATTTTCCGCGCGTGCAGAAGCACCGCGGCGCGCGCCGAGCCAAGGGGCAATATTATGGGCCGTTCGCCAGCGCCGGATCGGTGACGCGCACGCTCAACGCGCTGCAGAAATTATTCCTGTTGCGATCCTGCACCGACAGCTTTTTCGCCAACCGGTCGCGCCCGTGCCTTCTCCATCAGATCAAGCGCTGCTCGGCGCCGTGCGTCGATCGCATCGGCGTGGACGAATATGCGGAGCTGGTAGCGGACGCGAAGGCGTTTCTCGCCGGCAAATCGACCGAGGTGCAGAAGAAGCTCGGCGAGTCGATGACGGCCGCGGCCGAAGCAATGGACTTCGAGCTGGCGACCGTCTTCCGCGATCGGCTGCGCGCGCTGACCTTCATCCAGGGGGCGCAGGCGATCAACGCCGAGGGAATCGGCGACGCGGACGTGTTCGCGCTCGCCTGCAAATCGGGCGTGATGGGCATCCAGGCCTTCTTCATTCGCGGCGGGCAGAATTGGGGGCATCGCAGCTTCTTCCCCCAGCACACCGCCGAGGTGCCCGAGGAGGAGGTGCTGGCCAGCTTCCTGATGCAATTCTACGAGGAGGTGCCGCCGGCGCGGCTGGTGCTGCTCGACCGCGAACTGCCCGAGGCGGAATTGCTGTGCGAGGCACTGTCGACGCGGGCCGGGCGCAAGGTGAGCCTCAAGCAGCCGCAGCGC
>DASVTN010000136.1:0-12229 GCA_036387555.1 Allosphingosinicella sp.
GATGTTCTCGAAGCGAAGCTCTCCGGCCGTGCCGCTGAAGGCGGCGTTGCCGACGAAGTTGAACGCCTGGTCGCCCGCGACCAGAGTGTTGGCGTCGATCCTCGACAGGTCGATCAGGTCGCCGGCGTTGAAGTCCTGGATCCCGTCGCGTTCGGTGGAGTTCGACTCCGCCACATTATTGTAGCGGAAGACGTCGTTGCCGGCCCCGCCGGTCAGGGTGTCGCCCCTCAGCCCGCCGAAGATCACGTCGGCGCCGGAGCCGCCGGTGAGGACGTCGTTGCCCGCGCCGCCGAAGAGCCGGAAGCTGCCGTCCGTCTCGTCCGACCCGTTGAACGCCAGGCTTTCCTCGGAACCGAGCGTGCTTGCGTTGACCGTGAAGGTCATTCCGGCGGCAAGCAGATCATTGTCCCAGGTGATGCTGTAGTCGAATTCGGTGCCGCCGCCGCGCGAGTAGCGCTCGTCGGCGGCGCCGGAGACGGTGAGGTTCTCGACGTTGGCGAGAGCGCCGGCAAAGCCCGCCTGGGTGAAGTCGATCGTGTAGTTGCCGCGCAGGAAGAAGCCGTCGTAGCCCGCTCCGCCGTCGACCGTGTCGCCCGCCGCAAAGCGGCCGGCACCGGCGAAGAAGAAGATGTCGTTGCCCGCGCCGCCGGTCAGGTCGTCAGTTCCCCGGCCTCCGTAGACGACGAACCTGGCGTCGGTCTCGGCGGATCCGTTGAACGTGAAGTCCTCGCCGGCGAGCAGCGCGCCGCCGTTGATCCGGGCCTGGATGCCCGCCGCGAAATTGGCGTCGGCGGTGGTGAGGACATAGTCGTAGAGGTTGGTTCCCGGATCGCCGAACGCCGTGTTGGTGCCCGCGAGCATCGAGATCCTCTCGATGTTGACGACCGATTCGTCGAGCGTGAGCCCCTGGCTGTAATCGCCCTGCAGGACGATGGTGTCGGTGCCCGGGCCGCCGTCGACGCTGTCCGCCGCGGTCAGCGCCCCGCCGAAATAGAAGATGTCGTCGCCCTCGAGGCCGCTCACATTGTCGTCGCCGCCCTGGCTGAGGTTGAACGTGTCCGCCTGCGGGGTGCCGACGAGGGTTTCGGACAGGCTGCGGAAGTCGAACGAGGCGACGGCCGGATCGTGATCGGACAGGGCCGGGTTCGCGTTCGCGCCGGTGCCGAAGTTGCTGTAGCCGGTGTTGACGTGGACCACGTCGTAGCTCGCCACGCCGCTGAGCATGGGATCGACGATGATGTGGTCGAGCGTCTGGCTGCGGCCGTCGAAGGTGTAGCTGTAGCGCTCCGCCTCCGGCAGCTCGGTGACGGTGAGGTTGTCGAAGCGGGCGCCGCCGGCCCGTGCGGTGCCGTCCGGAAGGACGTAGCCGGTGGCGACCTCCAGCGGGCGATAGAAGTAGAAGTCGTTATAGTCGCCGCCGCTGACGACGCCCGCGCCCGGGGCGCTCGTCTCGATGAGGTTGAGCATCGTGTAGAGGTCGTTGGCGACCGCGTTTCGCTGCGCGAAATCGCTGTTGGCCGGCTGGCCCGCGTCGATATTCTGGTTGAACTGCCAGAAGCTCCCCGATCCCGACTTTGCGGGAAAGTGGTTGGCGGCGACGAACACGGTCTGCCCGTGGAAGGTGAACTGGGCGAGCAGCGACTTGCGGGTTCCCGCCCAGTCCGCCGTGTTGATCTCGCCGGCGATCATGTCGTCGGAAAAGAGGATCCGGTCGCCGGCGTCGCGGACTCCGTCGCCGAGCCGGTCGGTGAACTGGCGGCGCTCCGCGATGGACGCGTTGGGCGCAAGGTCGCCGAGCTGGACCCGGTTGGTGTCGTAGAGGAAGCCGACCCGGATGTTGCCGCCCGGCTCGCCGCCCTCGGCGTTGTTGACCGGCTCCTGGTCCACCCACTGGTAGTTGGCGCCGGGGACCGCGGCGTTGAGCGCGTCGGTCAGCATCTGCCAGCTCTGCGAGGCATCGGTCGTGCCCTGGGCGGCGCCGTTATTGTCCTGCATCTCCTCGATGATGACGATGTCCGGCGAGTTCAGGTTGTTCGCGATGATCGCGGCCAGCGAGGCGAAGCGCGCCGCTCCGTCGCCCGGATCGAGATTCTCGACGTTGAAGGTGGCGACGGTGAGGGCCCGGTCGTCGTTGCCCAGCGTGGTCGTCTCGCGCGCCGGGACGGTGTCCTGATAGGCGGCGGGATTGATGTCGGTGACGAAAAGCTTGCGGTCGGTGAAGTCGAAATCGATGATCCCGGTGACGTCGCCGAGGCCGTCGCCCATCGACATCTTCTCGAGCTGGCCGGCCGGATAGGACATGGCGAAGTCGGAGAAATCGAGCTCGATGATGTCCGGGTTGGCGTCGCCGTCATGGACGTGACGGCCGCCCTGGATGGTGCCGTCATCGGTGTCCGCCGTGTCGGGCGGCGAGAGCGGCGGATCGCCGGCGACGGTGTAGCCGCCGCGGCTGTTGATCTGATCGGCGTCGGCATGGACTCGAGAATAGGCCTGGAAGACCGGATCGTTGGCGGCCCCCACCGTCTGCACGAAGCCGTCGGCCACGACCATGTCGGGGATGGTGACGAGCATGCCCTCGACCGTCTCGAAGTAGGAGAGGGCGTAGAGCGACGCGTCGAACGTATCTCCGGCGCCGTCCACTGAGTCCGTATAGTCGGGCGTGACGGCGGTCAGGATCGAGTTCGGGATCGGGTGCGAGGCATCGAGCGTCAGCACCGGCAGGGCGTTGCCGCTGCTCTCGATCGCGAAGCCGGTCATGTTGACCAGCGTGGTGCGCGGCATGCTCGAGAAGGACTGATACTCCATCACCTGGGCGCTGAAGTAGACGATGTCGCCGACCTTGATGTTCGGAGCGGCGGTGGTGACCGTGGTCCCGGCATTGGCGTCGTTGCGGGTCATCACGAAGATGCCCTCCGACGTCAGCAGGCTCGAATCCCAGTCGGCCGTCTCTTCGGTGACGTAGAAGCCCTGACGCGTGCCCTGGTCGTCGACGGCGGTGACGACCGCGCGGATGATGACGACCGTGGTCGAGGCGACGTTGAAGCCCGTCTTCCCTTCGGCGGCGAGGATCGGGCTGTAATAGGCCGTGCCCTGAATCGAATGGATATAGGTCGGGTCGTCGGTCGCGATCGTCCCGATGCCCACGGCATCGGCGATGAGGGCATTGTTGGTCGGGTTCGAGAGCTGGACCCGGAAGGTCTCCGAATCCTCGGTGAGGGTGTCGCCGTTGATCGTGACCGTGAAGGTCTCGGTCATGTCGTTCTCGGCGAAGTTCAGGGTGCCGCTCGCCGCGAGATAGTCGCCGGGCGCGACGGCGGTCTGGTCGGCGGTGGCGTAGTCGATGCTGAACGCGCCGGTTCCGCCGGTGCGGGTGACGGTGAAGGTGGCGGTGGTGGTGCCCGACTGCCCTTCGGTGATGGTGACGTCTCCGATCGAGACGCTGATCGGCGCGCCGTCGTCGTTGACGATGGTGCCGACGCCCTGGCCGTCGGCGATGACGGCGCCGCCGGTCGGGTTGCTGAGGTTCAGGAGGACGGTGTCGTCGAACTCGGGCGTCGAGTCGTCGATGATCGGGACTGTGACGAACGCCTGGACCTGGTTGTCCGTGAAGGAGAGAGTGCCGCTGGTCGCGCTATAGTCCTGGCCGGCGACCGCGGTGCCGTCGGCGGTCGCAAAGTCGACCGTGAAGGCGCCCGACACGAGGCTGTTGCGAGTAACGGTGAAGCTCATCGTCCCCGCCGCTTCGTTGACTGAGACGTCGGAGACGGAGACGGCGAGCGCCGGCGGGCCCGAGACGGTGGCGTCGACGATGAGATTGTCGATTCCGAACTCGTCGCGATTGCCGCTCCCGGCCGAGTTGAGGTGGGTCCAGCGGAAGTACACAAAGCCCTGATCCGCCACGGAGAGGTCGGTCAGGTTCACGGCCTCGCCCGTTGCGCTGAAGGTGGAGGGAACGGCGGCTTCGGCGGCCGCGGGGGTGCTGAAGTTCGCGGCCGGCACGGTCACGAAATTGGTGCCGTCGGTCGAATAGGAGAATTGGAGATTGTCGGCGCGGCCGCCGCTGTTGCGATAGACCCAGTCGAACGCGACCGAGAGTGCGGTCACCGTCGAGCCGGTGGTGTTCTGGATCCGCGATTCGATGAAGCCGCCGAGCTCGAGCTCGGCGCCGGTCGCCTGAAGGACGAGCGCCGCGCCTCCGGACGGCGAATAGACGCCGGCGGTGGCGGGGTCCGCCGAGCCGGTGATGACGCCGCGGGCGAAGTCGTTAGCGGGGGGCGACACGGCGGTGAAGCCGTAGGCCGGATTGGAGATGTCACTGAGGCCGACGACCCGCCAGATGTCGGAATCGAGCTGCGCGGGGGTGGGGTTGGGAGCGAACCCTGCGGCCGTGAAGCCGGTGAAATCCTCGTCGAAGAGGCGCAGGGAGGTCGGCGCCGAATCGTCGTTCGTGATCGTCGCGATCGCGCTTCCGTCGCCGATCGTGGCGCCGCCGGTGGCGTTGGAGAGATTGACGCTGAACTCTTCGCTGAGCTCGAAGGCGGTGTCGCCGTTGATCGTGATGGAGACGGTCTTGACGGTCTCGCCCTCGCCGAAGCTGACGGTGGCCGATTGCGCGGCGTAATCGCTGCCCGCGGTCGCGGAAGCGTTGTTGGGGTTTCCGCCGTTCGCGGTCGCGTAATCGACCGAGAAGGCCGCCGCGCCGCCGCTGCGGGTCAGGGTCAGCATCAGGATCGAGGTGCCGGCATTGCCCTCGACGATCTGGGCATCGGCGATGGAGACGCTGCCGGCGGGCGGCAAAGCGTCGTCGTTGGTGATGGTGCCGGTGCCGGTGCCGTCGCCGATCGAGGCGCCGCCGGTGGCGTTGGAGAGATTGACGGAGAAAGTCTCGGTGGGCTCGACGTCGGAATCCCCCTGGACGTCGATCGAGATCGTCTTGCTGGTCTCCCCGTCGGCGAAGCTCAGGGTGCCGCTGAAGATGCCGCCCTCCGCGAAATCGGAGCTGCCGGCGAGGCCGGCGCCGCCGGGCGCGACGATCTCGTAATCGACCGTCGCCGCGCCGGCGCTGCCGCCGGTGCGGCTGACCGTGAAGCTGTAGTTCGTCGCGGCCGAATTGCCTTCGTCATGAGTGACGTCGTTGACGCTGAACGCGCCCACGGGAGCGGTGTCGTCGTTCTGGATCGTGCCGATCGCCTGCCCGTCGGACACGGTGGCGTTGGTCACGTTGGTGACGTTCACGAGGAAGGCCTCGTCGGCCTCGAAAGCCGTGTCGCCGTTGACGGAAACGTCGAACGTGTAGCTGGTGGCGCCTGCGGCGATGGTCTGAGTGGCCAGCGAGTGGGCGACATAGTCGCCGTTCGCGGTGGTCGCGCTGTCGTCGGCGGTGGCGATGTTGAAGGTCACTCCTCCCGTCGGCGCCGGGCGGTCGAGGGTGACTGTGAAGGTGTAGACGACGGTTCCGGAATTGCCCTCGTTCGCCGTGACGTTGGCGATCGACAGGGCGGGCGTGTCGTCGTTGGTGATGTTGCCGGTCGCGGTGGCATTGGAGCCGATGCTCGCGGCCACTCCGGACTGGTTGCTGACGCTGGTCAGGGTGAGCTGGAAGGCCTCGTTGTCCTCGATGGCGGTGTCGCCGGCGACGCTGACCGTGAAGGTCCCGCTGGACTGACCGGCGGCGATCGAGCCGCTGAAGGTCGTCGGAGCGACTCCGCCGGTGAAATCTTCCCCATTGGTCGAGCCGGCCGCGACCGTTCCGGAGAAATCGAGGATTCCGGTGGTGCCGCCGGTGCGGGTCACCGTGAAAGTGTAGATCGTGGCGCCCGAATTGCCCTCGTCCTGCGTGACGGAGACCGGACTGAAGATGACCGATTGGGTTTCGGCGCCGCCGCTGACGACGAACGGCGTCGCCGAGAAGGGGGTGTCAGGATTGATGCCGTCGGCCGCCTGCGAATTGGCGGCGTCCTGGGTAACCCAGTTGGAGGCGGTGTTTATCGCGGTGCGATAGTCGGCGAAGCTCGCCAGGCCGGTGCGGGCGCCGTTATAGGCGCCGATGTCGGCCCCCGAGTCCACGGTCCCCAGATCGATCGAGTCGACCCCCAGAGTGAGGCCGGTGTTGGTCAGAAGCCCGGTCGTCGTCGCGCCGGTGAAGCCGCTGATCCCGATCGCGGTGAGGAAGGTCGGCGAAGCGCTGCTGCCGACATAGGCGTAGACCGACTCGGTGGTTCCGGAGACGTCGAAGCTGCCGCCGCGGCTGACGGTGCCCGTCGAGATGGTCGGCGAAGCGGTGTTGGAAGCGTCGATCCGGATGATGGTCCCCGCCGTGACCGCGGTGGTCAGGGTGATGGTGAGCGTGCCCTCCCCGGTATTGAAGGCGCTGCCGTTCCATTCATTGTCGTCGAGGATGATGACGGTGCCGGCCGGAAGATCCTCGAGCGCCGCAAAGGCGATGCTGTCGGGATCGTCGGCGTTCAGACCAGTGAATGCAATCGAACCGGGGCCAGCCATCAGATCATCCTTTCGCAATGTCGCAGCGGTCCCGAATGACCCTGCGACGCAACGTCAGACGCCGCGCCTTCAGATCATTGGATAAGCCGTCCCGCCGGATTCGCCGCGCGCCGGAGCGTGCGTCGAAAACGTCAAAATTTTAACGAGTTAGCGAATCCCTCGGGACCGGGTACCTCAATGTCAGTGGATCGTGACCGGCGCAAGACTCGTCGCGCCGATTCGCGGCGAAAGGTCTTGATCCGCCTGAACGGCTCCTTCGTCGCACCGCCGCGCCGTTCGCCCGCCCCAGCTTCCCGCTGGTCGAACCGACCGCGTGCCCGCCGCCGGAGCCGCTATTGCCGGGAGCGCCGGCGCGGGAGACCGGCGCCCCCTCGCCTCCTCCCGCGGCGGCAAAGCTTCGCCTCGAAAGGTCCGATCCCCGATGAAGCCCCTGCCCCTCGCCCTAGTCGCCCTGGTCGCGGCCTCGAACACCGCGGCGGCGGCGCGCGGCGACGTCCGCGAGGTCGTGAACGCCGAGCGCGCCTTCGCCCGCGCCGCCCGGACGGACGGAGTCAACGCGGCCTTTCTTCGTTATTCGGCTCCGGACGGCCTCGTCTTCCAGCCCGGCCCCAAGCTCGCCCGTGCCGCGCTCCAGGCGCGGCCGATCCCGCCCATCGCGCTCGACTGGTGGCCCACTTATGCCGGAATCGCGGTGTCCGGCGATCTCGGCTTCACCACCGGCCCCTATGTCGCCGGCAGCGGCGCCCGCAAAGGCCACGGCTGGTACTTCACCATCTGGAGGCGGCAGCCCGACGGCAGCTGGCGCTGGGTGATCGATCACGGCCCGAGCACCTTCGAGGCCGCGCCCTTCGTGCGTGGCGGCCAGGTGGCCGCCCTTCCCACCGGCAGGCGCTGGACCGTGCCCGATGCCTTCGCGACGGTGAGGGCAGCCGAGGCCCGGCTCGCCCTCGACCTCGCGGTGGACGCGCGTTCCGCCCTGCCCAGCTACCTGGCGGGCGACGGCCGGCTGATGCGCGTCGGGCCGCAACCCGCGATCGGCGCCGCCGCCTGGGCGCCCATCCTGGCCGCCGGACCGGAGCGGATGGAAACCGCTCCGCTCGGCGGCGCCGCCTCCGCCGCGGGCGATCTCGCTTACACCTACGGAAGCGCGCGCTGGAAGGAGAAAGGCGCCGCCGTCGAGGGCCATTATGTCCGGATCTGGCAGCGCCGCCGCGAGGGATGGAAGCTGATCGTCGACAACCTCATCGCCAGTCCGCCGCCGCCGCCAGCCGGATAAGTCTGCGAAACCGGCGAACGATGCGACGAAAAGGGCGGCGCGGCGCGACGTTGCGCTGTAGCATGGCGGACGTGGAAACGCCCTCCTCCCCTCCGCCCGTGGCCCGCCAGGCGGCGAAGCTGACGTTCGGAATCTGGGTTTTCACCTTCATCCTGTTCCTGATGCCGGTCGTCGCGGCGACCGGCCGCCTGCCCGCGTTCGCGCTGGGAATGACGGCGGTCGTCGTCGCCTTCGGCATCGCCCTTTCCGCCTTGCTCTACTGGGCCTGTGCGCGGCTTCGCTATGCGCGGACCCCCGTCAAGGTGGGTGGAGTGTTCGCCGCCGTCTGCGCCACGGCCTTCGGCTTTTCGCTTAGCGACGCCCTGTTGGGCGGAAACATCGTCCAGATGTTCATGGGCGAGCACCATATCCCGCCCGACGTGCTCAACCGCACCGTTTCCAACTTCATCAGCTTCTCCTGGCTCTACGGCTGGCTGGGCACGACCTACGTCATCCTCCAGACCAACGCCGCGATCCGCGAGCGCGACCTGCAGCTCGCCGAGGCCCGGACGCTCGCGCAGACGGCGCAGCTGACGGCCCTCCGGCTCCAGCTCAACCCGCATTTCCTCTTCAACACGCTGAACGCCATCTCCTCGCTGATCGTCACCGGCCGCAACCGCGATGGCGAGGCGATGCTCGCCAGGCTGTGCGTCTTCCTGCGTACCGCCCTCGTCGGCGAGGGACGAAGCGAAGTGACGCTCGGAGAAGAGCTCGAGACGCTCCAGACCTATCTCGAGATCGAGTCGATCCGCTTCGGCGACCGCCTGACCGTCGAATTCGCCGCGGCCGACGACCTCATCGAGGTGCCGGTCCCCAACTTCATCCTCCAGCCCCTCGTCGAGAATGCGATCAAGCACGCCGTAGCCCCTTCCAGCCGGCCGGTCGTCGTGCGCGTCGGCGCGCGGCGGGACGGCCAATCCCTCATCCTCTCGGTCAGCGACAATGGGGGCGCTTCCCGGAACGGGCGCGGCGGCGGCGGCTCGGGCACCGGGGTTGGCCTCGACAATACCCGCCGCCGCCTGGAGGTGATCTACGGCCCCGCCGCCCGGCTCGAGACTCTGGCCCACGAGTCGGGCTTCACCGCGCTCATCCGGATCCCGGCTCCGCAAGCGCCGGCGATGGAGCTGGTCGCATGACGCTGAGGACCCTCCTCGTCGACGACGAGCCGCTCGCGCTCGAGCGCCTCCGGGTCTTCTTTCGCGACATCGACGGGGCCGAGATCGTCGGAACGGCCCGCGACGGCCGGGAAGCCGCGGAGGCGATCGAGCGGCTGAGGCCCGACCTCGCGCTGCTCGATATACAGATGCCCGAGCAGAACGGCCTCCGCGTGGCGGCCACGCTGCCGGCCGAGAACCGGCCGGAGATCATATTCGTCACCGCCTTCGAACAATATGCTCCCGACGCCTTCGAGGTCGAAGCGGCCGATTATCTGCTCAAGCCGGTGCGCTTCGACCGGCTTTGGCAGGCGGTCGAGCGTGCCAAGCGCCGAAAGCATCTGCGCGCGATGGCCGGGCGGGCGGAAGCGGCCGCCGCTCCGGAGGGCGACGGCCGTGAAGACGGGCTCTGGGTTCCCACCCGCACGGGCGCCGTGTTCGTGCCGGTCGAGACGATCGACTGGATCGAGGCCCAGCGCGATTATGTGATGCTGCACACCGCCACTCGAAGCCACATCCTGCGGATCTCGATGCGGGCCCTGGAGGAAAGGCTCGATCCCTGCCAGCTCATGCGCGTCCACCGCTCGGCCTTCGCCCGGCCCGCCCAAGTCGTCGAGGTCCAGCGTCTCGGCCGGACGATCAGCGCCATGGTCCTGCGCGATGGAGCCGTCGTCGCGGTCGGACCCAATTATTCGAAGGCGGTGGCGGAGAGGCTGGGGCTGGCGGACTAGCGTCGGCTCAGCGTGGCCTCGGGTACGAGCGGATACAATCCCCAGGATTATTTCATTTCGGTGACGCTCCCCCGGAACGCCCCTTGCTGATCTGGGTTAACGCCTTACGGTCGTTTTCTCGGCCCAGACAGGGGAAGGTTCCGAAGTGTCAGGGACCAAGATATTGCTGGTGGAGGACGAGCCGCTCGTCCTTCGCAACACCGCCGATCTGCTCATCGAGGACGGCTATGACGTCACCGAGTGCACGGGCTGCGAGGAAGCCTTGGCGCGGCTCGAGGCCGAGCCCGGCACCGCGGTGCTCGTCACGGATCTCAACGTCGCCTGTCCGGGGGACGGGATGACCCTGGCGCGGGTCGCGGCCGAGCGGTGGCCGCATTTGCGCATCGTCATGGTGTCGGGCGGGCTTCGGCCGCCGCAGGGCAGCTATCCGGAGCGCGCCATCTTCTTCACCAAGCCCTACGCGCCCGGCGCCCTCCTCCACGTCGTCAAATCCCCGGATTTCGCCTGAGGCATTCCTCCCCGAGCGAGCTCGGGGAGGAATAGAGCTAGTGACTGCTCCCACTTCCGCGCCTAACGCTCGGCCATGGACGACGACCTGCCGGAAGCCATCCCGGCCTCCACCCTGATCCTGATGCGGCCCGCGGCCGCCGGCGAACCGCCCGAGATCCTGATGCTGGAGCGGGCGGAGACCATGGCCTTCGCAGCCGGCGCGCTGGTCTTTCCTGGCGGCCGGATCGACCCGGGTGACGAGGCCCTGGCGGATCGATTTCCCGGACTCCCGGATGCCGCCGCGCGGATCGCGGCCATCCGGGAGACGATCGAGGAAACGGGGGTGGCCCCTGCACTCAATCCCGCTCCCGACGCCGCGGCACTCCGGAGCGCGATGGCAGCAGGCCGCTCGTTCGCCGCCCTGCTGGACGAGATGGGCCTGTTGCTCGACCTCGACTCGCTGACGCCTTTCGCCCGCTGGTGCCCCAATTTCCGCGAGGCGCGACGCTTCGACACCCTCTTCTACCTGGCGGAGGCGCCGGCGGGGGGAAGGACGCTGCACAGCGCCGACGAGACGGAGAGCGTCCACACCTTTTGGGCAAGCGCGGCGCAGGTTCTGGCGGAGATCGAGGCCGGACGCGCCAAGGCCATCTTCCCCACCCGCCGCAACCTGGAGCGCCTGGCCCGGTTCGCCTCGCTTGCGGAGGCGCGCGCGGACGCAGCCCGGCACCCGGTCCGGCGGATCACCCCCTGGGTGGAAGTGCGGGACGGGAAACGCTTCGTCCGAATCCCCGAAGGGATCGGCTATCCGGTGACCGAGGAGCCTTATGAAAGCGCGCGGCGGCGCTGACTTCGCTTAGGGCGGCGGGCGATCCGCGCCACGGCGAGCCGGTCCCGCCGGAGGCGGTAGGCGGCAAGCCAGAACATATAGCTGAGCATGAGGGCGATAAGGATCGGGAACGCGTACATCATGGCGCGACAAAGCTCCGCGAGTCTTCAAGTTCCGCCGGTTGCGCCGAACCGTTGATCATCAGCGGAAGCTGGGCTCCAGACGGACCGGCGGCCGGTAGCGGCGCCGTTCCTCGCTCCGCTCCACCGGCTGCGACCGGCGCGTATCCACGAACAACGCTTCGATCACGCCCGGCCCGGGATAAGCGAACAGCATTTCCGATCCGGGATCGAGCCGAACCCGGCTCTGATCCTCGATCAGCCAGACGGACGGCGGTTCGAGCGCCTGCCCGTCGATCAGGCCGCTGCCGCGCACCGGAACCAGCCAGACCGGGCGCTCGACCTCGCCCGCAAGCCGGCCGCCGGCGCCGCGGGTCCAGCGTTCGACGACGAACGCCCCGCCCTGGGCGAGTATCTCGCGCCCCGGCTCGATCTCGGTGGCCGGTGCCGGGGCGCCGTAGGGCTCGGGGTGGGCCGCCATCACTCCCGCCTCCACCTGAAGCTCGCGCTCGCGGCCATAATCGAAGAGCCGGTAGGTGAGGTCGACATTCTCCTGGATCTCGACGAGCGTGAGGCCCGGACCGAGGGCGTGGATCGTTCCGGCCGGCGAATAATAGAAATCGCCCGCCTTCGCCTCCCGCCAGTCGACCAGCGCCTCAAGCGTTCCCGCCTCGATCGCCGAGCGAAGCTGTGCCGGCGAGACCCTGTGCTTCAGCCCGAGGCCGATTAGAGCGCCCGGCTCGGCCTCGAGCACCAGCCACGCCTCGTCCTTGCCGCGGCGATGGCCTGCCGCGCGGGCCGCCTCGCCGTCCGGATGAACCTGGATCGACAGTTTCTCCCGGGTCAGGAGATATTTGACGAGCAGTTCCGATTCCGGGCCGCGCCCGTCCTGGAACCAGATCTCGCCGATCGGCTCGCTCCCGGCCGCGGCCGCGCCGAAGCTCTTGGGAAGCTCGGCTCGCCCCCACAATTTCTCGACCTGCCTTGAAGCGAGGCGGCTCGCCGTCACCTGATCGTCCTTCCCGAGTCACGAAACCGGCGCCTGTCGTCCGGAGTCTTGCCGCCATGAGATACCTGCGCATGGTAAAAAT
>DASVTN010000137.1:0-19285 GCA_036387555.1 Allosphingosinicella sp.
AAGCTCGGCCAGGTGGCGCAGCCGCTTCGCGCCGCGCTCACCGGACGGGCGACCTCGCCCGGCATATTCGATGTTCTGGTCCTGCTGGGGCGCGAGGAGAGCCTCGCCCGCATCGCGGACCGGATGGACGGAGCAGAATAAAATGGCGGACGGACAGGCCACTCTCACCCTCGGCGAAGCCAATCACGGCTTTCCCGTGCGCCAGGGCTCGGTCGGCCCCGACGTCATCGATATCCGCAAGCTTTACGGGCAGACGGGAGCCTTCACCTACGATCCCGGCTTCACCTCGACCGCCGCCTGCGAGAGCGCGATCACCTATATCGACGGCGACAAGGGCATCTTGCTCCACCGCGGCTATCCGATCGACCAGCTCGCCGAGCATTCGACCTTCATGGAGGTCTGCTACCTGCTTCTGAACGGCGAGCTTCCCCAGAAGGCGGAGCTGGAGAATTTCACCTACACCATCTCCCGCCACACCATGCTGCACGAGCAGCTCTCGACCTTCTACCGCGGCTTCCGGCGCGACGCCCATCCGATGGCGGTGATGTGCGGAGTGGTCGGGGCTCTTTCGGCCTTCTACCACGATTCGACCGACATCACCGATCCCAAGCAGCGGATGATCGCGAGCCATCGCCTCATCGCCAAGATGCCGACGATCGCGGCGATGGCCTACAAATATACGCTCGGCCAGCCGTTCATGTATCCGCAGAACAGCCTGACCTACACCGGCAACTTCCTTCGCATGACCTTCGGGGTCCCGGCCGAGCCCTATGAGGTGAACCCGATCGTCGAGCGGGCGATGCGTCGGATCTTCATCCTCCACGCCGACCACGAGCAGAACGCCTCGACCTCGACCGTCCGTCTCGCCGGCTCGTCGGGCGCCAATCCCTTCGCCTGCATCGCGGCCGGGATCGCCTGCCTGTGGGGGCCCGCCCATGGCGGCGCCAACGAGGCGGCGCTCAACATGCTTCACGAGATCGGCCGCCCCGAGCGGATCCCCGAATTCATCGCCCGCGCCAAGGACAAGGACGATCCCTTCCGGCTGATGGGCTTCGGCCACCGCGTCTACAAGAATTACGACCCGCGCGCGAAGGTGATGCAGGCGACGGCCCAGGAGGTCCTGAAGGAGCTCGGGGTCACCGATCCGGTGTTCGACGTCGCCCGCGAGCTCGAGCAGATCGCCTTGAGCGACGATTATTTCATCGAGAAGAAGCTCTACCCCAACGTCGATTTCTACTCCGGCGTCGTCCTCTCCGCGATCGGCTTCCCGACGTCGATGTTCACCGCTTTGTTCGCTCTTGCGCGGACCGTGGGATGGGTCGCCCAGTGGAACGAGATGATCTCCGACCCCGAGCAGAAGATCGGCCGACCGCGCCAGCTCTACACCGGCCCCACCCAGCGCGATTACGTGCCGGTGGAGCAGCGTTGAAACCCCTCTCCCGCATTGCGCGGGAGAGGAGGGGCCCAAGCCGAAGGCTTGGGAGGTGAGGGCCTTCCTGACTCATTGCCACAGACCCTCACCTCCCACCGGCTGCGCGGGCGGGCCCCTCCTCTCCCGTGGAGGACGGGAGAGGGTTTTTTGGGCCGTGCCCGTTGCCCTCGCCTTCGCGCTCTTCGCGTCCCCCTCGCCCGCGCAGCTTCCCGTCAATCCAAAGGTGAGCGCGGCGGGAATCCCCCTCTCCTCCCCCTGGCGCGCCGCCGTCTACGCCCATGCCCGCGACAAGCTGCTCCATCCCGCCTGGGGCTGGCGCCATTCGGAGCGCGACTTCCTGCTCGCCCGCCAGATCGCCCGCGAAGAAGGCCTGCCGATCGACGAGGACGTGCTGTTCGCCGCCGCCTTCCTTCACGATTCCGGAGCGATCGCGCCTTTCGCCAGGGACGGCGTCGACCATTCGGTCCGCTCGGCGGAGCTGGCCGAGCCGCTGCTTCGCAAGGCCGGCTTCCCGATGGCGAAGTTCCCGGCGGTGAAGGCTGCCATAATCGGACACATGTTCGACAAGGAAGCGGGCGCCGGAGCGGAAGCCCGGGCGCTTCACGATGCGGACGCGCTCGATTTCCTCGGAGCGACCGGTATCGCCCGGCGCCTCTCCGCGACCGGCACTGCGCCGGACATGGACTCGGCCTTCAAGCGCCTCGAGCAGGTCTATGAGGAAATTCCGGCAAGCCTCCTCACCGCCGCCGCAAAGCGGATGGCGATCCCGCGGCTGGTGGTCATGCGCGCCTTCTTCGACCAGCTGAAGCGCGAGGCGCCGGGGCGGGTGCCGCTCTGACCTCCCCTCCCGGGAAGGGAGGGAATCAGGGCCCGCTCACCCCAGCTTCGCCTTCAGCTCGCGGAGCAGCTCCAGCGAGGCGCACACGTCGTCGAACATCAGCCTGGCGCGCTCCTCGCCGGGCTTCGAGCGGAGCATCGAGCCCGGCTCGAACCGGTCCTTGCCCCAGGTGCCGACCAGCGCCTCCTCCGGGCTCAGCGCGACATAGACCCTTCCCTGCTCGCGCAGCTGGAGGAGGCGGCGGCGCAGGTCCGAATCGAACAGCAGCTGCCGGGCCTCGAGCGGAGCGGTCGAATAGACTTCGAACTTTTTCTCGAACGCCTCGTCGCCTTCGATCCTGACCCGCTCCATGTCGCTCGCCGGCTTGAAGAAGTTGAACAGCTTTCGGTCGGGAAGGAGGACGGTGATCCCGCTCGAACGGCCGGGCCGGCGCTGGATTCCGTAGAGCTGGCCCTGGAAGATGATGACGTTGCTCTTGCCCGCCCGGCGCTGCAGGCACGCCTCGTAGACGGCGTAGCCATGGCCTTCCTCGTCCTTGCCGTGGAAAAGGTCGGTGAAGCTCCGGCTGGTGGCCCCGCCGAACAGGAGCCGTGCCGCGCCGAAGGCCGGCGGGTCGAAGTCGACCGGCAGATATTCCATGCCGGCCCGCTTCGCCACCTCCTCCAGCACGGGATGCTTCAGCCCCTCCTTCGCTGCCATCAGCGGACCGGCGGCGGCGATGATGGTGCCGATGAGGAAGATGACGAAGATGATGATGGCCACCACCTCCCAGCCCGCGTTGAGCAGGGTGGCGAGCGCCGCCGCCGCGAGCGCGAGGCCGATCGAGCCCCGCAGCCATAACTTCCGGACGGCCGCCTTGCGCTCGCCCTCCAGCGCCCCGATGCGCTCGCGCACGATGCCGTCGGCGCAGAGCGCCTGAAAGTCCGTCGACGTCAGCTGGATCATCACCCCCCCCCATGGCTCCGTTGCGAGACTGCCAAGACGACCCGGCCCGCGCAACAATTGAAACACTCTCGCCGCCGGTTCGAAATGATGGGGCAAAGGGCGGCCGGTAGCAGGCTCCCGATCAGCGTATCTGGATCGAGGAGTTTTTCGATGTTGACGATCATCGCGGCCGCTCTGGCCGCCGCCGCCCCGGGACCGGGGGAGCCCACGCTCGACGAGGTCCGCGCGGCCACCGCCCGCTTCCAGGACGTCGAGGTGGCGCTCGCCGCGGGTTATGTCCGCGATCCCGGCGACATGTGCGAGACCGCCTCGATGATGGGCCGGGGGAAGACGCTGGGGGGAATGGGCATCCACTTCTTCCGGCCTGATCTGCTCGGGATCAAGGGGCCGCCCAACCCGCGAGTCGACGGCAACGGCACCCATACCGACTTCCGCAAGCCTTCCATCCTGATCTACGAACCGCGCACCGACGGCACACTGGAGCTGGTCGCGGTCGAGAACCTCGTGTTCAAGAAGGCTTGGCATGAAGCCGGCAACAAGGGCCTGCCGACCTTCCATGGAGTCGCATATGACGACATGGCGGACGATCCGAAGACCGCCATCGACGAAGCCCATATGTTCGAGCCGCATTACGACCGGCACGTCTGGCTCTACCGCCCCAATGCGAACGGGATGTTCGCGCAGTTCAACCCGACGGTGACCTGCCAATTCCACAAGCCGATGGCGGTCGCTGGAAAGAGCGCCGGGAAGCATTCGGGGCACTAAGCCGTCATCCCGGCGAAAGCCGGGACCTCAGGACGAGAAGTCTCCACGGGGCTCCCCGAGGCCCCGGCTTCCGCCGGGGTGACGATCAGGGCCGCAACGGCAGCGTGAAGGTGAACCTCGCCCCCTGCCCGGGGGCGCTGTCGACGGCGACGTCGCCGCCCATCGCCCGCGCCAGCCGCCGGGCGATGTAGAGGCCGAGGCCGGTGCCGCCGGCCTCGGTCGGATCGACCCGCTCGAACTTCTCGAAGATCCGCGACTGGTCCTCGGCGGAAATCCCCTTGCCCTGATCGGCGATGATCAGTGCGGCGAGATCGCCCTCGCGGTCGGCGCGCACCCAGACCTGGCCGCCTTCGGGCGAGTAGCGGATGGCGTTGGTCAGAAGGTTCATGACGATCTGCAACGCCCGGCGGAAATCGCCGGCGGCGGGGAGGCTGTCCGCGGCGGCCGGAGCGTCGATCCTGACCTGGCGCTCGCCGGCGCGGACGGCGAGCAGGCCGGAGGCGCGGCGGGCGACGTCGGCGAGGTCGATCTCCTCCCCTTCCGGGTGGAAATCGGGCCGCTCGATCGCCTGCAGGTCGACGAGATCGTCGACCAGCGCCAGGAGATGGCGGCCGGCCGTCGCGATGTCGCCGGCATAGCCGGCATAGTCCGTCCGGATCGGGCCCTCGCCCTGGGCTCCGATCGTCTCGGCGCTCGCGATGATCCGGGCGAGCGGAGCGCGAAGCGCCGAATCGAGCCGTTCGCCGAAGGCGCCGGTCTCCGGAGCGGTCTGGGCGGGTGCGGGAGGGACGGGCGACGCGGCGGGAAGAGCGGCGGCGGAGCCGCGGAAACCCGCGAAGCGGCCGGCGCCGTCGATCAGGGGAATCCCGGCGAGGCGGTAGCGCCCGCCGCGCCCGCCGAGCAGCTCGGCGAGCTGACCGTCGAAGCGGCGCTGGCCGGCGAGCGCGGTGAGCAGTGGCAGCTCTCCCTCCGCGCCGGCCTCGAGCCGGAAGAGCCGGGTGAGCGGCTGGCCGACGAGCTGGGCCGGAGTCTTGCCCGAGGCCGCCGCCGCGGCCGGCGAGACGGTCGTGAGCTGAAGCGCCGAATCCGTCTCCCAGATCCAGTCGGCCCCGGCGCGCAGGAAATCCGCCTGCCGCTCCGAATCCGGAGCAGGCGCAGGGCCGCGGGCGGAGCGCGCGGTCCAGCCGGAGACTTCGAGCTCGACCCCGCTCTCCGCCGGTTCGGCCCTTACCCACAGGTCGAGGTCCATCTCCCCTTCGGCGGCGACCGCGCTGCGCGATATGACGATCCCGAGGCGGCGGGCGAGACGGGCGAGCGATGCGATCTGCGGAACCGCCAGCGGCCCGCCTTCCTCCCCGCCGGCGGCGCGGTGAAGCGACATCAGGCGCGGCTCGGCCGCGATGAGGCGCCCATCCGCGTCGAGACGCCCTTTGACTGTGCCGGGGGTCACGAGGCGAGCCTCGCCACAGCGGCGCGATAGGCCGGATCGAGCCGCCAGAGGAGGATGAGCTGCCGGGCCCGGACCTCGTCTAGGGCGTCATAGAGATCGAGTTGCGCTTCGGCCGACTCGGCCCGCCCGGCGAGATGCAGGAGGATCGAGGCCGCGGCCTCGCGTCCGACATGGGCCGCCCTGAGAAGGACCGCCGGCCCTCGCCCGGCCGTATCGGGAAAAAGCTCCCACAGCGCCTGCGGCTCGAGACCGGTGCGCAGCGACAGACCGGCGAGGAGCAGCGGCAACACGCCCTCGGCCGCGGTCCGGACGAGGAGATCGTCGTCGAGCCGGCCGCGCTCCTCCAGCCTGAGCCCGAGCCGGCGAGCCAGCGAATCCGCGCCCGCGCCTTCGTCATATCCATTCAGCAGGCCGGCCGCGGCCGCGGTGAGGGCTTCGTCCGCCGCCGCGGGCGCGACGCCATGGCGGCCGACGAGATAGGTGCGCAGCGCCGCGGCGACCGTCCAGATGAGGCTGTGCGCCGTTTCGGCCGGCAGGTCCCCGCTCGCCAGAAGCGGTTCCTGGAAGGCGTCCACCCGGCGGCTGTCGGCGATCAGCAGCGAGACGGCGGCGGCCGCCACGTCGGGATCCGGGTCCCCGGCCAGATCGGTGAGGAGCCGCCGATCCGGCGCGGCGCGGGCGAGGCGGTGCTCCTCGGCCCGGCGCAGGAGCAACCCGAAGAGGGCGGGATCGGCGAGCGCTCCCCCGCTCTCCAGGATCGGGACCGCGATCGGGAGGCTTGCAGACGACAAGGCGGCGCTCACCGCCTCCTCGGCGCCCGCGAAGCGGGCGGAGAGCGCGGAGCGGAGCTCGTCCTCGATGTCGCCGATCAGCCGGCGCAGCAGGTGGGAGAGCGTGAAGCGTTGCCGGTCGCTCAGCCGGAAGGCTTCCGGGAGGCCCATGTCGGCGATCGCCGCCGAGACGCGCGCGTGGGCCGACGCGAGCAGCTGTGCCGCGCCGTCCAGCTCACCCCCGTTAGCGCGCACTTCGGACATCGCCCGTACATAGCCCGCTCAGGGTTAAAGCCCCGCTAATCCTGTGGAGGCGGTGGCGCGGGCGCGTGGGCGTGGCGCTGGGCCCAGAAGAAGCTGGCGCCGGAATAGAATGCCAGCGCGCCCAGGCCCGTCGCCCACAGGCCGGCGGCGGCGAAGGGCAGAAGGAGCCAGGCCATGCCCTTGGGCTCCGCCAGCCACAGCCTGCCCGGGATCTCGCGACCGGCCGCCTCGGTCCGCAGAGCGACCGTGAAGGCGATGATCGTCGCCGCCAAAGCGAAACAGCCCCAGCCCCGGGTCCCGGCGAGCGTGGAGGCCAGGAGCAGCAATATCCCCGCGGAAAGCGCCGGAAGCAGCGAGCCCCACCAGCTCGGCCCCCTCTTCCCCTGCAGGCGCAGCGAAGCGAGGCGCTCGCCGATACCGTCGAGCGGCGTCGCCAGGATCAGAAGGGCGAGTCCGAACCCAAGCCAGTGCTTGGCGAAAGCGAGGCCGGCCAGCGTCATCAGCAGGGTCGCGGCGAGGCCTGCGGCGGTCGGGGTCGCCGTCGTCGGCATCAGGGCGAGGGTCGCCGCCCGCTCCACGGGAGCAAGAAGGTAAGCGGAAACCCAGTCCTTGCGGCGAAGATGGGCGCCGGCGACGATCCGGGCCTCAAGCTCGGCCAGGTCCTCCGAGGTCTCCGCGACCAGCGGCAGCTCGTCCTCCGCCTCGCCCCGCACGCTGATCTGCCGGGCCCCGGCCTGCACCGCCCGGCGAAGCAGCGTCGACTGGAGGTCCCAGTCCCTGAGCATGGCGGCGGTCTGCTTGATCATCTCGCCGTCGATGAGGGCGAGGCCCGCCCAGCGGCTCTGCGCGTCGATCCGCTCGTAGCGGTCGTCCACGCGCAGATCGGGAACGACCAGGATGCAGCTTCCCTCGATGGCGATCAGCCGGGCGATCGCCGCCTCGGGCGCCACCAGGCCGTCGCCGACGAGGAGCACCCGGTCGTTGCTGTGCACCGCCTCCGCGGCCTCGGCGGCGTTTCGGGCGAGGACGAGGACGACCCCTTCCGACCGCAGCCGGTCCAGCGCCGCCCCAAGCGCGGCCGTCACCCTTTCCACGACGACCACGACGGGATCGGCGCCGGCGGCGGAGGCGAGCCTTACCTGTCGCTCGATCAGCGTGCGGCCGGCGATCGGCAGGGTCGCGCGCAGCCCTCCGCCCGCGTCGTCCGCTTCGTGATAGGCGGCGATCAAGGCCGCCAGAGTCACGGTTCGCTCCCCATCATCAAGGCGATAGAGGGGCGGAGCGCCCGGCGTAAAGCCGTGAACGTCATGCCGAACCTGTTTCAGCATCCCGGGTCGAACCGCCAGGCGGATAGAGCGCCGGAGCCTGAAACCGGATCAGGGTGACGGTGGCGGCTAACCCTATTGCGCGAAATCGGCGATGGCGGCGTTGAGCTTCTTCAGCACCACGGGATCGCCGGGAGCGCCTTCCAGCGCCTCGTCCGCAAGCGCGGCGAGGCCGGTCACTCCGAAGCTGGCGGCGACGCTCTTCAGCCGCGACGCCGCGATCGCCCAATTGGCGTCGCATCGCGCCCGGCCCATCAGGTCCGCCTGCCTGGCCGCGCTTTCGACGAACGCTTCGCGAAGCTCGCGCATGAGCTCGGGATCGCTTCCGACGGCGGCGGCGAGCGAGGCGTTCAAGGCTCCGGGATCGTAGACCATGTCCCTCCCCTAGGGCCCGCGCGTTAACGCACCGTATCCTTCCCGGCTTCCTTGCCGGCGGAATCATGGTAAACAAAGCCTTATGACGGGGGCAGAACGAGCACAGGCGGAGCCTGAAGAAGGCTTCACGGCGACAACCGGCGGCGACTGGCTCGGACCAGCGCTCGAAGTGGAGGCGCCGGCCCGAGCGCCCGATCCCGCGCAGCCCAAGAGCCAGGCCCCCGGCAAGCTGGTCGGCGCCCTCCTCGCACTTCTCGCGACGGGATGGATCGCGGCCGTGGGCTTGTGGCTTTGGCAGACCCGCCCCCCGGTTTCGCTGGGCAACGCCGTCGGCTGGACCGCCACGCTCGCCGGTCCACTCGCGCTCCTGGCCCTGCTGTGGCTGATGTTCGGCCGCACGCCGCGCCGCGAGGCTGAAAGGTTCACTCGCGCCGTCGAGCAGATGACCGTCGAAAGCCGCGCCCTGGAAAGCGTCCTCGAGATCGTCGCGGAGCGGATCGAGAACAATCACGCCAGGCTTCGGGGCGAGGCCGAGCGGCTGATGTCCCTGGGGGACGAGGCGTCCGACCGGCTCGGTCGGGTGACCTATTATCTTTCCAAGGAGACGGCGACGCTCGACCAGAAGGCCGCGGCGCTCGATGCGGCCGCCAACGCCGCCAAGGTCGACATTGGCGTGCTCCTCCACGATCTCCCCCGCGCCGAGGATCAGGCGCGCGCGGTCGCCGACGCGATGAAGCAAGCCGGCCTCAACGCCCACGGCCAGGCCAGCGCCCTCGAGGCGCAGCTCGCGTCGCTGGCCGCCCGCGGCCGCGAGGCTGATGAAATCCTCGGCGGATCCGCCCAGCGGATGTCCGCCCATGTCGCCCGGATCGAGAGCGGAAGCGCCGCCGCCGCGGCGAGCATGGACGAATCTTCGGCCAAGATGACGGCGGCCGTCGACGGAGCGATGAGCCGCGCCGCCGAAGCGGTCGAGACGGCCCGGGCGGCGCTGGAGCTTCAGGGCCACACGACCCTCGCGGCGATCGAGCAGAGCCGAGCCGCTCTTGACCGCGCCGGCGAGGACAGCGCCCGCAACCTCTCGCAGCGGCTGGAGATGATCAGCGGCAAGATCGAGGGTCTGGCGGATCATATCGCCGCGCAGGACGCGGCGAGCCACGCCTTGGTGACGGGCCTCGGCAAGGAGCTGGCGGAGCTCGACCGCTGGTTCGACCAGCTCGGCCGCAGCGGCGGGGCGCATGGGGAGCGGCTCGGCAACTCCGTGGCGGCCGTCCGCGAGGCTGCGGCGGCGCTCCTCCAGGAGCTCAGCGCCGGGCAGCGGCAAGCCGGCGAGCTGATCGAGCGGGCCGACGGTCTCGGCGCCACCCTGTCCGGAATCTCCGTCGAGCTGAGGGAGGCCCTCCCCGCCGCTCTCGGCAGTTTCGAGGCTCAGGCGGTCCGGGCGCGGGAAGCCGCCGAGGCTATCGCTCCCGTCGTCGGCGAGGTCGAAAGGTCGGCCGGGGCCGCTGCGGCCCGCCTCGGCGAGAGCGAGGAAGCGGTGGTCCGCCAGCGTGAGGCGGTCGAGACGCTGATGGCCCGGATCGCCGAAGGCACGGCGGGGGCCGAGGAGCAATTGCGGATGCTCGGCGCCGCGGCCGACGAGGCGCGGACGGCGGGCAGCACCATCGCCGCGGAAACGGGAGCCTCGGTGGCGGAGATCCGCTCGGCCGCGGCGGCCCTTCTGGACGAGCTGGACTCGGGACGGCGGCAGGCGGACGAGCTTATCGAGAGCGCGGGCAGCCTCGGCACCACCCTGACGGCCATCGGCGGCGAGCTTCGCGACGAGTTGCCGGCGGCGCTGAGAGGCGTCGAGGCGCAGGCGGGCCGCGCTCGGGAGGCCGCGCAGGCGATCGTTCCCGTCGTCGGCGAAGTCGAGAAATCCGCGCAGGCGGCGGCGGCGCGCCTCGGCGAAAGCGAGCAGGCCGTGGGCCGGAGCCGCGAGATGATCGACGCGCTGCTCGCCCGGGTTGCCGAAGGCTCGGCCGAGGCCGAGGCCCAGTTGCGCGCGCTGGGTGCCGCGGCCGACGGCGCTCGGTCGGCGGGCGAGAGAATCGCGGCCGGCACGGGCGAGGCGGTGGCGGAGGTCCGAACGGCGGCGGCGGCCCTGATCGACGAGCTTGGCGCGGGTCACGCACAGGCGGGCGCGCTGATCGCCAGCGCGGGCCAGCTGGGCGCCTCCCTGAGCTCCATTTCCGGCGAGCTGCGCGTGTCGCTGCCGGGCGCCCTGAGGAGCGTCGAGGAGCAGGCCGGCCGAACGCTCGAAGCGGCCGAGGCGATCGTGCCGATCGTCGGCGACATCGAGGCGATGAGCGGCGCCGCCGCGGCGCGGCTCGGCGACGGTGAAGCGGCGCTGGCCCGGCAGCAGGTCGGGCTCGAGGTGCTGCTCGCCCGGATCGGCGAAGGCTCGGCGAGCGCGGAAGAGCAGCTGAAGGCGCTGGGCAGCGCCGCCGAGGAGGCTCGAACGGCCGCCCACAGGATCGCGGCGGACACCGGCCCTGAGCTGATCGAGGCTCTGCTTCGGGTCCGGGAGGCGGCCGGCCAGGCGTCGGAACGGGCTCGCGAGGCCATATCCGCCGCCATTCCGGCCAGCGCCGCGGCCCTGGGCGAAGCGAGCCGGGAGGCGCTCGAGCGCGCGGTCAGCGAGACCGTGGAGCGGCAGATGGCGGAGCTTTCCGCCGTGTCCGAACGCGCCATCGACACCGCCCGGCGAGCCTCCGAGCGGCTCACCCGCCAGATGCTGTCGCTCGGCGAGACGGCCGCCGCGATCGAGGCCCGGATCGACGACGAACGCCGCGAGCGGGAGGAGAAAGAGAGCGAGAATTTCTCGCGCCGGGTCGCGCTGCTCATCGAATCGCTCAACTCGACCGCGATCGACGTCACCAAGATCCTGTCGAACGAAGTCACCGACAGCGCCTGGACCGCCTATCTGAAGGGAGATCGCGGCGTGTTCACCCGCCGCGCGGTGCGCCTGCTGGACCGCAACGATGCCCGCGAGATCGCCCGCCATTACGAGGAAGAGCCCGAGTTCCGGGAGCAGGTGAACCGCTACATCCACGATTTCGAGGCGATGCTCCGCCGAATCCTCGCCGACCGCGACGGCTCGCCCCTGGGCGTCACCATCCTCTCCAGTGACATGGGCAAGCTCTACGTGGCGCTGGCCCAGGCCATCGAGCGGATCCGGTCGTAACAAGTCCTCCCCGAGATTTCTCGGGGAGGATTTCAGGTCACCGGCTCCAATCCAGCATGTCGACCGTCACCCAGCCGAACAGGTAATTGGCGTAGAACAGGCCGAACGCCGCCGCCGAGACGATCGTCGCCCGAAGCGCCGTCCGGCCGAAGCTGAACCGGTGCGGAGCGCTCGGCGCGTGGCCGGCGGGCGTTTCCACCCCCTCCTCTTCCGGCGTCCGCACCCCGAACGGCAGGACGAGGAACAGGCTCAAGGTCCAGAACAGGACGTAGATGGCCAGGATCGACTGGATCTTCATGATACGCCTCTAGCCGTCATTGCGAGGAGCGAAGCGACGAAGCAATCCAGCTTCGGACGCCTGAGCCGCCGCAGGCGGCGTCGAAGGCCTCCCAATGACGATTGTTGCTCAAACTCTCACGACGAGGACGTCCACCACCGGCTTCTTGCCGGTCCAGTCCGTCGCGCAGCGGCGGACGGCCAGCCGGACCGACTCGCGCAGCTTGTCTTCGCTGGCCGCGCCTTTGAGTGCGGCCTGCGAAGCCGCGTCGGCGGCCTCCTCGATGAAAGCCTCCCGATCCTCCTCGACCGGAATGCCCTCGATGGCGACCTGCACGTCGCCGACCAGCCGATCCTTCGCGTTGAGCGCCAGAGCGACGGAAATCACCCCGAAGCTGGCGATCTTGCGCCGCTCGTTCATCGTCGGACCGTCGGCCGCAAGGATGACGTCGCCGTCGAGAATGAGACGGCCGACCCGCTCCTCGCCCAGCTTCCTCGGCCCGTCCGGGGAGAGCCGGACGACGTCGCCATTCTTCTGGACGATTCCGCGCGGAACCCCGTGCGAGCGCGCGAAACGGTCATGCTCGGCCAGGTGGCGCATCTCGCCGTGGACGGGGACGATGATCTCCGGCCGGATCCAGCCGTACATGGCGGCGAGCTCGGGCCGGCCGGGATGGCCCGAGACGTGGACGTTCGCCTGGCGGTCGGTGATCATCTTGACGCCGCGGGCGGCCAGCTCGTTCTGGATCCGCCCGATCGCGATCTCGTTTCCGGGGATCTGCTTGGAGGAGAAGACGACGAGATCGCCTTCGCTGAGCTTGATCCGGTGCTGGTCGAAGGCGATCCGGGCGAGCGCCGCCCGGCTCTCGCCCTGGCCCCCGGTGCCGATGATCATCACGTCGCGCCTGGGCAGCGACATGGCGGTCTCGAAGTCGATGGTTTCCGGGAAATCGGTCAGGTAGCCGACGCTTCGGGCGACCCTCAGGATCCGGTCGAGCGAGCGGCCGGCGACGCAGACCTGCCGGCCCGTGTCCTGAGCGACCTTGCCGAGCGTGCTCAGCCGGGCGGCGTTCGAGGCGAAGGTGGTGACCAGCACCCTCCCCTCGGCCTCGCCGACCACCCGGTCGAGGCCCTCGCGGACCTGCTCCTCCGATCCCGACGCCTCCTCCTGGAAGACGTTGGTCGAATCGCAGACGAGCGCGAGAATGCCTTCGTCGCCGACCCGGGTGAGCGCCGCGGCGTCGGCGGGATCGCCGAGCTGCGGGAATTCGTCGAGCTTCCAGTCGCCGGTATGGAAGACCTTGCCGTAGGGGGTGTCGATGAGGAGGGCGTTGCCCTCGGGTATCGAATGGGCGAGCGGAACGAAGCGAAAGCCGAACGGACCGATCTGCATCGTCCCGCCTATGTCGATGATGTTCACCTTCACCTGCCGCTCCAACCCCTCCTCCTGGAGCTTCTCGGCAATCAGCCCGGCGGTGAAGGGCGTCGCCCAGAGCGGCACTCCGAGGTCGTCGGCGAGATAGGGGATCGCTCCGATATGATCCTCATGGCCGTGGGTGAGGACGACTCCGAGCAGGTCGTCCCGCCGCTCCTCGATGAAGGTCAGGTCCGGGAGGATGAGCTCGACTCCCGGATAGGCCGGATCGGCGAAGGTCATGCCCAGATCGACCATGATCCACTTGCCGTCGCAGCCGTACAGATTGACGTTCATTCCGATCTCGCCCGAGCCGCCGAGCGCGAGGAAAAGCAGTTCTTTGCCGGGTTTCATTTTCTTCTTTCATTTGCCTCCCTGCCGCGAAGCGGTGGGGAGGGGGACCACCCGAAGGGTGGTGGAGGGGTAAATCTCACGGAACATGGGGGTTCGAGGCTATCCGGCAAGTGCGGCGCCTTCTACCCCTCCACCAGCTTCGCTGGTCCCCCTCCCCATCTACGATGGGGAGGCAGATAATGTCCGCTTGTACAACAAGCCCAGGCCCTGAATGGTCAGATCGGGCTCGATCTCGTCGAATATGGTCGTATGCTGGTCGAACAGGGTGGCGAGCCCGCCGGTCGCGACCACCTTCACCGGCCGCCCGATCTCGGACTTCATCCGCGCCACCAGACCCTCCATCATCCCAACATAGCCCCAGTAGATGCCGATATGCATCTGATCCTCGGTCGTGCGGCCGATCACGGACAGGTTGCCGCCCGGAGCTTCGATGGCGATCCGGGGCAGCTTCGCGGCGGCGGTGACGAGGGCGTCGAGCGAGAGGTTGATCCCCGGCGCGATGATCCCGCCCTTGTAGGCGCCCGAATAATCGACGGCGTCGAAGGTGGTGGCGGTGCCGAAATCGATGACGATCAGATCGCCTTCGTGCAGCGCATGGGCGGCGATCGCGTTGAGCGCCCGGTCGGCTCCGACGCTCTTGGGCTCGGCGACGTCGAGCTCGATCCCCCATTCCGCTCCCGCCTGTCCGGCGATCAGCGCCTCGACCTTGAAATATTTGGCGGCGAGCACCTCGAGATTGTGGGTGGCGCGGGGCACGACGGTGCCGACGATGACCGCATCGACCACGTCTCGGGGCAGCCCCTCCAGCTCGATCAGCTGGTGGAGCCAGACCGCATATTGGTCGGCCGTACGACGGGCGTCGGTCGCGATCCTCCAGCGGGCGCGGATCACCCCGTCCTCAAGCAAAGCGAAGACGATGTTGGTGTTCCCGGCGTCGACGGCGAGCAGCATCGGCGCTCTCTAGCCGGAGGGAGGAGATTTGGCGAGGGGGGCGGCTAGAGCGGCGGGGCTAAAGCTGAATCGTCGCCCCCGGCTTGACCCGGGGTCCACCTTCTTGCCGGCCGCCCTGGGAAAAAGAAGTTGGATGCCGGGTCGAGCCCGGCATGACGAGATGATGCCGAATGAACGCCCGACGCTCTAGATCAGGAACACGTCGCCGGCATGGATGACGTGGCTGGAGCCGTCGGCGAGCCTCAGCTTCAGGGCGCCGCTTTCGTCGAGCCCGTCGAACAGGCCCTCGATCCTCGCGCCGCTCGCGGTGTGGGTGGAGAGCGCGGTGCCTGGAGGATGGGCGGCGGCCAGCCAGCGGGCCCGGACCGGCTCCATTCCCTCCTGGCGCCAGCGCTCCAGCCAGCGGGCGAAGCTTTCGGCGAGGGCATCGAGGAAGCGCGAGGCCTCGGGCGCGCCCCCGAGCTGGCCGAAGCTGATCGACGGCCGCGCCTCCTCGTCCGGATGGTCGACCAGATTCACTCCGAAACCGACGATCACCGCGTCCTCCAGCCGCTCGAGCAGGATTCCGGACAGCTTGGCGCCCACGACCATCAGGTCGTTGGGCCATTTGATCTCGATGGGAGCGCGGCTCGCGAAAAAGCAGGCGACTTCGTGCAGCGCCACGGCGGCGACCATCGCCAGCGTCGGCGCGGGAGGATCGCCGGGACGCAGCCTGACGATCGTGCTGGCGTAGAGGTTCCCCGGCGGCGAATGCCATTCGCGCCCCTGCCGTCCGCGGCCGCCGGACTGGCGCTCGGCGCGAAGCCAGACGCCCTCCGCCGCCCCGTCGCGCGCCATCGCCGCCAGATCGTCGTTCGTGGAACCGGTTAGCGGAACGGTCCGGATCAGGCTCCCGGAGCTCGGACGCGGGTCAGACATAGCCGCCGTCCTTGGCGATGAGCAGGGCCTGGGAAAGGCTTCTGACGCCCAGCTTCTTCATCAGATTGGCCCTGTGCAGCTCCACCGTCCGAACGCTCAGTCCAAGGTCGTGCGCGACGATCTTGTTCGGCGCTCCGTCCGCGAAGGCCACCAGCACCTCCTTCTCCCGCCGGGTGAGCGTCGCCAGCGCGGATATCCGGGACACGGGCTGGCTTTCGAGCAGCGCGAAGCCGGTCTCCACGGCGGCGAGAAGGTGGGCCACCCTGAACGGCTTCTCGATGAAGTCGACCACTCCAAGCCGCCCGGCGCGCATCGCATAGGGGACGTTGCCGTTGCCGGACACGACCACCACCGGATAGGCCGCCCGGCCCTTGGCGATCATTTCAAGCAGATCGAGGCCGTTGATCCCGGGCAGGTTGATGTCGACGATGATGCACCCGGCCGGCCGGTCGGAATGGCCGGCAAGGAAGGATTCGGCGGAATCGAACTCTTCGACATGGGTGCAGCAGTCGGCCAGCGACTGCCGCATCATATCGCGCAGGAGCTTCTCGTCCTCGATGATATACGCTCGGCGATTGCCCATCTGTCTCAGCCTCTCCCGGGAGATTAGCGGCGGCCGGGGCTCCCGGCCATCGCCGGACCTAGGTATTTTTGCGAAGTATGAGCCGGCGCGGGATCGCGAGCACCATGGGGCCGCCGCCGGGGGGAGGCATCCCGTCCCTTCGCGCGGCCTGTAGCTGCATGGATTGGGCCGGCGGCTGGCCCCCCGGAAGCCGGCCCAGTCTAGGCACGTCAGAACAAGGCGCCCGCGGCGTTGTTCGCGAACGATCCGATGATCGGAATGGCGAGGTAGCCGAGCGGCGAGACGAACAGGGCCGCGAGCACGATCAGAACCGACTGCGGCAGATCGAGCGTTTCGCCGTAAGCGGGCGCCGGATCGTCGAAATACATCGTCTTGACGATCTTCAGGTAATAAAAGGCGCTGATCACCGAGGTGGCGATGCCGACCGCGGCGAGCCAGGTGAGATCGGCCCTCACGGCGGCGTCGAAGACCAGGAACTTGGGCCAGAAGCCGAACAGCGGCGGCACTCCTGCGAGGCTGAACATGAAGAGCGCCATGCCCGCGGCGAGCCAGGGGCGGGTGGTGGAGAGGCCGGAAAGGCTGGCGATGCTCTCGACCGGCCGCCCTTCCTGGTCCCTCATCCGGAGCACGATCAGGAAGGTGCCGAGCGTCATCACAGTATAGACGGTCATGTAGAACAGCACCGAGGAAACACCCTCGCGGGTGGCGGCGGCGAGGCCGATCAGGGCGAAGCCGACATTGTTGATCGAGGAATAGGCGAGCAGACGCTTGATGTTGGGCTGGCCGATCGCCGCGACTCCTCCGAGGATGGTGGACGCCAGCGCCATGAAAATCACGATCTGGCGCCACTCGAACGTCGCGGGTCCCATCGCCTCGATGGCGACGCGGGTGAGGAGCGCCATCGCCGCCACCTTGGGAGCCGAGGCGAAGAAGGCGGTCACCGGCGTGGGCGCGCCTTCGTAGACGTCGGGAGTCCACATGTGGAAGGGCACCGCCGACACCTTGAAGGCGATTCCGGCGAGGACGAAGACGATGCCGAACAGGATTCCCGGCGAGAGGCCGTCGGGCGAGGCTTTGGAGGCCCCGATCCCCTGGGCGATCTCGCCGAACAGGGTCGAGCCGGTGAAGCCGTAGAGGAGCGACACGCCGTACAGCAGGATCCCGCTCGCGAGGGCCCCGAGAACGAAATATTTGAGGCCCGCTTCGGCCGATCGGTCGTCGCGCCGCTGGAAGCTGGCGAGCACGTAAGCCGAGAGGCTCTGGAGCTCGAGGCCGACATAGAGGGTCAGCAGGTCTCCGGCCGAGACCATCATCCCCATTCCGACCGAGGAGAAGAGGATCAGAACCGGATATTCGGCGCGATAGTCGCGGTCCCGGCTGAACCAGCCCGACGCGGCGATCAGCGACGCGGCGGCCGCGCCGTAGATCAGGACCTTCGCGAACGCCGCGAAGCTGTCGCCGACATACAGTCCGTCGAACGCGGTGCCGCCCCGTCCGGTGATACCAGGCACGGCGAAGGCCGCCCCCGCCAGGGCCGCGATTCCGAGCCAGGTGAGCAGCCGGGCGCTCTTGTCGCCCATCCAGGCGGCGGCCATCATCAGCGCCAGACCCGCGAGGGTGAGGATGATCTCAGGCAGGGTGAGGAGCAGGGAAGCGGTCATGCGTTCACCGTAGCCCCAGCGCAGGCCAGGGCCCCGGGGGGCGAAGAGCACGGGCGGATTTCACCCGCTGGGATGCCAGCCTCCGCTGGCATGACGGGAGAGTTCATCAATGGCCCTCCTCTTCGCCATGAGCTTCGGCCTTGGGTGCGGGCGGGGCGCCCTTGGTCACCCCTGCATCGCCGGGCGGATTGGCCCGCTCGATCCGGGCGAGCAGATAGCCCACGTCGTTGCGCATCGGCTTGAGGAAGCTTTCCGGATAGACGCCCATCCACAGCACCACCGCCGCGATCGAGCCGAGCGAGACATATTCGCGCGGGTTGAGGTCCGGCATCGCCGCGGCGTCCGCGTTTCGGCTCGTGCCGTAGGCGACCCGCCAGTAGAGCCAGAGCATGTAGCCGGCGCCCAGGATGATTCCGGTCGTGGCGACGAAGGCGACGAGGCTGTTCGCCTCATAGGCTCCGATCAGGGCGAGGAACTCGCCGACGAAGCCGCCGGTGCCGGGCAGCCCCACCGCGGCCATCGAGAAGAGGAGGAACAGCACCGCGAAGGCCGGCATGTTGTTCGAAAGCCCGCCGTAGCGGTCGATCTCCCGGGTGTGCAGCCGGTCGTAGACCACTCCGACGCACAGGAAGAGCGCGCCTGAGACCAGGCCGTGGCTCAGCATGACGACGAGGGCGCCTTCGATCCCCTGCCGGTTGAACGCGAAGAGGCCGATCGTGACGAAGGCCATGTGGGCGACCGAGGAATAAGCGATCAGCTTCTTCATGTCGCGCTGAACGAGCGCCACCAGCGAGGTGTAGACGATGGCGACCATGCTCAGGCCGAAGACCAGCCAGACGAGCTGCGCCGAGGCTTCCGGGAACATCGGCAGCGAGAAGCGGACGAAGCCGTAGCCGCCGAGCTTCAGGAGCACTCCGGCGAGGATGACCGAGCCGGCGGTCGGCGCCTGGACGTGCGCGTCCGGAAGCCAGGTATGGACCGGCCACATCGGCATCTTGACCGCGAAGCTGGCGAAGAAGGCGAGCCACAGCCAGGTCTGGGCCTCGGCCGGGAAGTCGGTGACCATGAGCTTGTTGATCGCCGTAGTCCCGGCGAAATTCACCATCCAGAGCATCGCCACCAGCATCAGCACCGAGCCGAGCAGGGTGTAGAGGAAGAATTTGTAGCTGGCGTAGATACGCTCGGCGCCGCCCCAGATGCCGATGATCAGGAACATCGGGATCAGGCCGGCCTCGAAGAAGATGTAGAAGAGGAAGATGTCCTGCGCCATGAACACGCCCAGGATCATCGTCTCCATGACGAGGAAGGCGGCCATATATTCCTGTACCCGCCGGTCGATCGACTTCCAGCTGGCGAGGATGCAGATCGGCATCAGGAAGACCGAGAGCATGATCAGCATCACCGCGATGCCGTCGACTCCGAGCGCCCAGTAGAAGCGGCCGAAGAGGGGCGCCAGCTCCTGGAACTGCCATTGCTGGCCTCCGATCTGGTATTCGCTCCACAGCAGGATGCCGAGCGCCAGGTCGGCCAGAGTCGCGATCAGCGCGATCCAGCGCGCCGCGGCCGCGCGCGCGTCGGCCGAGCCCGGCAGGAACAGGCACAGCGCCGCGGCCAGCAGCGGCACGGCCAGCATGATCGAAAGGACGGGGATCCCGGACAGCATCAGACGCACTCGATTCCAAAGCCCATGGCGACGCTCATCGCGTCATCGCCCAGGTCGCCGCCGCGGTCAGGCCCAGCA
>DASVTN010000138.1:0-21893 GCA_036387555.1 Allosphingosinicella sp.
GGGCGAAGCACCCATATATCCGCCCTCGCTGCCCCATGGGGACTTCCAACAACCGCAAGGCAGCCTCGTCGTCAACTACCGCCTTTGGAGGTCCCTTGAGTTGCACAAACATCATAGCGCGCTGGGGCTAGCTGTCGCCCCGTCCGGCAACGCCTGCGTTGCCGATCTCGCGAAGCAACGTCCGGTTCAGCCGGTCACTCTGCTTCGCCCGCATGCCGCCAGGCGCGCCGCCCGATTCTTCGTAGAGAAGTTTCCGGGCCAGTCGCTCTATGCGGTCAAGGCGAACCCCTCGCCGGAGCTGCTTCGCATCCTCTGGGAGAGCGGCGTGACGCATTACGACGTCGCGTCGATCGCCGAGGTCCGCCTCGTTCGCGAGACCCTTCCCGGGGCCGTCCAGTGCTTCATGCACCCGGTCAAGGCCGAGGAGGCGATCGCCGAGGCCTATGCGCTTGGAGTGCGCACCTTCTCGCTCGATACGATGGACGAGCTCGAGAAGATCGTGCGCGCCACCGCGACGGACGGAGTGGAGGCGAGCGACCTCAACCTGTGCGTCCGCATCCGTGTCTCCTCGGAGCACAGCAAGCTCAGCCTCGCCTCCAAGTTCGGGGCCGAGCCCGACGAGATGAAGGCGCTGCTCTTCGCCACCCGCCAGGCGGCGGACGCGCTCGGGATCTGCTTCCACGTCGGGAGCCAGGCGATGACTCCGGCGGCTTATTCGGAGGCGATGGAGCGGGTTCGCGCGGCGATCGTGGAGGCGGCGGTGACGGTCGACATCGTCGACGTCGGCGGGGGCTTCCCGTCCGTCTATCCCGGCATGGAGCCGCCTCCGCTCGAAGCCTATTTCGAGGTGATCTCGCGCGCGTTCGAGAGTCTGCCGGTCTCCTACTCGGCCGAATTGTGGTGCGAGCCGGGACGGGCCCTGTGCGCGGAATATGCCAGCGTGCTCGTCCGCGTCGAGAAGCGGCGGGGCGACCAGCTCTACATCAACGACGGCGCCTATGGGGCGCTGTTCGACGCGGCGCATATCGGCTGGCGGTTTCCGGTGAAGCTCGTCCGCGAGGAGGATTCCGACGCTCGCGACGTGGCGTTCAGCTTCTACGGACCGACCTGCGACGATCTCGACCATATGGCCGGGCCGTTCCACCTTCCGGCCGACGTCGGCGCGGGCGACTATATCGAGATCGGGATGCTCGGCGCCTACGGATGCGCGATGCGGACCGGCTTCAACGGCTTCGGCGCCGTCGCCAGGGTGGAGATGACGGACGAGCCGATGGCGACCCTCTACCGCGAGGACGCGGCGGAGGTCGCGAGGAACAACGTGGTTAAGCTCTAGGCAAGCCGCGGCATTGTAGTCGGACGCAAGCTGCGTGGCCTTCGGGAGCCCGGCTTGCGTCTAAAGTCCAACCGTCATGCCGGACTCGATCCGGCATCCACCTGCCTTTCTTCGTGAGGAAGGAGGTGGACCCCGGATCAAGTCCGGAGTGACGATTCAGAGCCGTCGAGGCTGGAGGATTGAAAGTGAACGAGCAGACCAAGATCAACGACACCCGCAAGGCCGAGCTCCTGTCCAACGTCGTCGAGCATATCGACATCAAGAGCTTCGACGCCCGCCCCATCGTCGATGCGATGAAGAAGATGAGCTTCACCAGCCGCGACCTCGGCCGCGCGGCCGAGATCTACAACACGATGCTCGCCGACAAGGATTGCTCGGTGATCCTCGTCATCGCCGGCTCGACCTCGGCCGGCGGCTGCATGGACCTCTATGCCGAGCTGGTGCGCAACAACATGGTCGACGCGATCGTCGCCACGGGAGCGACCATCGTCGACATGGATTTCTTCGAAGCGCTTGGCCACAAGCACTACCAAGCGCTTGAGATCCCCGACGACGACACTCTGCGCTCGCTCTACATCGACCGTATCTACGATACCTATATCGATGAGGAGAAGCTTCAGGAGACCGATCACACGATCGGCGACATCGCCAACAGCCTGGAGCCCAAGCCCTATTCGTCGCGCGCGTTCATCAAGGAGATGGGCAAGTGGCTGATGACCCACGGCAAGAAGGAGAACAGCCTCGTCAAGCTCGCCTACGAGCATGACGTTCCGATCTTCTGCCCGGCCTTCGTCGACAGCTCGGCGGGCTTCGGCCTCGTCAAGCACCAGGTGGACGCGATGAAGGCGGGCAAGCCCTACATGGTGCTGGACGCCATCGCCGACTTCCGCGAGCTCACCAACCTCAAGATCGAGGCCGGGACGACGGGCCTGCTCATGATCGGCGGCGGAGTTCCCAAGAACTTCACCCAGGATACGGTCGTCTGCGCCGAAATCCTCGGCCACGACGACGTCGAGGTCCACAAATATGCGGTGCAGATCACCGTCGCGGACGTCCGCGACGGCGCCTGCTCCTCCTCGACGCTGCAGGAAGCGGCGAGCTGGGGCAAGGTCTCGACGGCGATGGAGCAGATGGTGTTCGCGGAGGCGACCAGCGTGCTCCCGCTGCTGGCCAGCGACGCTTACCACCGCGGCCATTGGCGTGACCGCGCCAAGCGCGCTTTCGCCAAGTTGTTCGATTAGAGCATAAACTGCGCTGGTTCGTCATGCCGGACTTGATCCGGCATCCACCTCCTTTTCGTAAGGCGGCGTAAGAAGGTGGATCCCGGATCAAGTCCGGGATGACGATCAAGCTCAACCCGCAGCGCTCTGATATCTAATGCTGGACTGAAACAGCGACCGGCTCCACTCTACACCTCCAAGGCTCTCCTCGACTCACTTCAAAAATGGGTTGGCAGAGCTTGAGGAAGCGCGGGGGAGCGGGCCGTGAAAAGAACTGGCAAGGCAGCCTTCATCCTATCGGCCTGCATGGCCGCGCTTGCGCTCGGCGGATGCGGCGGCGGCGGCGGCGGCAGCCCGCCAGTGGCGATCCCGCCGCCTCCTCCGCCTCCGCCTCCTCCCCCGCCGCCGCCTCCCCCGCCGCCGCCCCCTTCAGGCGGCCTCAACGATGCGGAGTACCAGGCCTCCAATTCGGCGACCTCGGCGAGCGCCCTTTCCGCCTATCAAGCCGGCGCCACCGGCAAGAACGTGAAAGTGGCGGTGGTCGATACGGGCATCAATCCCTCGCTGCCCGAGTTCGCCGGCCGGATCGATCCCGCCAGCCGGGACGTGGCCGCCAATCGCGGCATCGTCGACCACCAAGGGCATGGCAGCATGGTCTCCGGAGTCATCGCGGCGAACCGGGACGGCATCTATATGCAGGGCGTCGCCTATGAAGCGACGATCCTCTCCCTCAACGTCGGCGATCCCGCCGGCTGCAAGCCCGGCACGAGCGACTGCTTCTTCGATTCGGCGATACCCGAGGCGATCGACCTTGCCCGGATCAACGGCGCGAAGATCATCAACATGTCGTTCGGCGACGAAGAAGGGATGCCCCCCGAAACCTTCGCCGCCGTCCGCCGAGCGGTGGATGCGGGCATCATCGTCATCATGTCCGCCGGCAATTCCGGCACGCCCCAGCCGAACTCCTTCGCCCTGAAGAATGTTCAGGACGGGGGCTCCACGGGCCTGTTCATCATCGCCGGCTCGATGGATTCGAACAGGAGCATCAGCAGCTTCTCGGATCGCGCCGGCGCCGGCACCGGCGTCGGCGCCGGCCACTATCTGACGGCGCTCGGCCGCGGCAATGCGACGGTCAACCACACCGGCGCGCACGTCAACGTCAACGGCACGTCCTTCTCGGCGCCGACCATTGCCGGCGCCGCGGCCCTGCTCGCGGGCGCGTTCCCGAACCTCACCGGAGCGCAGATCGTCGAGATACTGCTGACGAGCGCCGACGATGCCGGCGCGGCCGGAACCGACCCGATCTACGGCCGCGGCATCCTCAACATCGCCCGCGCCTTCCAGCCGAAGGGCGCGACGACTCTGGCGGGGAGCATGGCGCCCATCTCGCTGAGCGACAACGGCACCGTCTCCGGACCGATGGGCGATGCCGCGCCCGCGCCGGGCGGAGGCGCGATCATCCTGGACGGCTATTCGCGGGCCTATGTGCTCGATCTCGCCAGGACGCTCGGGCGCGTGTCGCAGGAGCAGCCGCTCGCGCAGGGCGTGAACGGTGGAGATCTCCGCACCGCCGCCGCCGCCTCGGGAAGGTTTTCGGTCGCCGTCACAATCCGGCGGAACGCGAACGGTCGGCCGGGTGCGGACATGGAGCCGTTCCACCTCGGCCCTGAAGATGGCCGCAGGGCCAAAGCGGCCGCCGGAATGGCGCTCAGCCGCCTGACTCCGAAGACGGCGCTCGCGTTCGGCTTTTCCCAAAGCGGCCGGATGCTCCAGCAGCAGCTCTCCGGGCGGTGGGACGACAGCTTCCTCGTCGCCCGCGATCCGACGAGCCGCTCCGGATTCCATCATGGCGCCGATTCCAGCCTCGGCCTCCGCCACGATTTCGGACCGCTCGCGCTGACCGTCACCAGCGAGCGCGGCAAGGTGCACATGTCCGGGCGCCGGCATCGGCTCGACCGGCCGTCCTACAAGTCCAGCTCGGTCACGTTTGAGAGGACGATCGGCCCGGCGAGGGTGAGCATGGGGGCTTCGCGCCTGAGCGAGGAAGCCACGATATTGGGCGCCCGCTTCTCCTCCGTCTTCTCGAACGGCGGCTCGAGGACGCTGTTCGCCGACGGCACCGCCAGCTTCGATCTCGGCTCCGGCTTCGAGGCCCATGCCAGCTATCGCCGCGGCTGGACGTCCATGCCCGGGACGGGCTCGCTGGTGGAGAAAGGCCGCCTCCGCACGGAGGCCTTCGCCTTCGATCTATCGAGGACCGGCATGTTCACGGCCGGAGACAAGCTCGCGTTCCGGGTGATGCAGCCGCTCCGGGTCGCGAGCGGCGGGTTCGATCTCGATATGCCGGTCGGCTACGACTATGCGACGAGCACGGCGCGGCTCGAACGGCGCTTCTTCAACCTCGCGCCGACGGGGCGGGAGATCGACTATGAAATCGCCTACGGCTTCGGCCTCCTCGGCGGCCATCTCGATGTCAACGCCTACCTGCGGAGCGATCCCGGCCACGTCCAGTCGATGAGGAACGACATGGGCACGGCAATCAGGTTCAGCCTCGGAAGATAGTTCCGCCTCGTTGCCGAACGCATCCGGCGGGTGGTTCCTGGCTCAATAGCCGCAGGGATAGGCGGCGGTCAGACCGGCGAGGATGACGAGACCGGCATTGCTGCCGCCTTCCTGGGGATGAGCGCGCAGGAAGCGGACGACCGACTGGGCTATCTGGTCGTTGGTGGTCCCCTTGGGGATGCAGAAGACCTGAGGCCGGCCCGCCGCGACGAGCGCGCTGGCGAAGGCGTCGGTGGCGCCGAGCACGTAGGTGAGGCAGGCGCTGCGGTCCTGGCCGCATAGCGCCGTCAGGGTCTGGGCGGAGACTCGCGTCGGCACCGTGGGCGCGGCGGGGCGCTGGGCCTGGGGACGCTGGACCTGGGCCGGCGGACGCTGCGCCTGGCGCTGGGCGGGCTGCGCCTGGGCCGTTCCGGCCAGCAGCGTGGCCGCCATGGCCGTTGTCGCGATCCTCTTCATTTCTTCACTCCTGTTTACGCCGCCGCCCTGTTTAGCAGGGTTTTCCAGCCACTGAAGGCCGCTTTGACTCCCGCTCCCGGGAGCGCCACCTTGCCCCCGCCAAAGGGGGAGTCGCAAACATGTACTTCAGCACCATTCTCGCGCCCGTCGTCGCGCTCGTCGCCTGGACCCTGCTGATCATGGCCTGGATGGTCGTCAGCCGCTTCGCCGCGATGAAGCGCAAGGGCATCTCGCTCCAGGGCCGGGTCGGCGGCCGCGGAGGCGCCGCCCTCGAAGGCGTGGTCGAGGACGAGGTGATGTGGAAGGCCCACAATTACATGCACCTGGTCGAGCAACCCACCTTGTTCTACGCAATCGCCCTCGCCCTGGCGATCGGCCATGGCGGCGGCGGCTTCAGCACGATCCTCGCCTGGGCCTATGTCGGCTTCAGGATCGCCCACAGCCTCGTCCAGACGACCGTCAACGTCATCACCTACCGGTTCATCCTGTTCGCGCTGTCGTCGCTCGCGCTGATCGGGCTCACCGTTCAAGGAGTGAGGATGGTCTACGCCCACATGCTCTACGCCTGACGGGCGAAGGCGCCGACCAGCTCGACATGGGTCGACCAGCGGAACTGGCCGACCGGCTGCACCCACTCGAGGCGATAGCCGCCCTCGAGCAGGGCGGCGCAGTCCCGCGCGAAGGTGGAAGGATTGCACGAGACGTAGGCGATCGAAGGCACCGACGAGCGCGCGAGCAGAGCCGCCTGCTCCTTCGCGCCGGCCCGCGGCGGATCGAGCACGACGGCCTCGAAACGGTTGAGCTCCGTCAGGTCGAGCGGGCGGCGGTAGAGATCGCGATGGTCGACGAACAGCGGGCGCCCCGCCCGGGCGGCCGCGGCCTTGAGTGCAAGCGCGGCGTCGCGAGCGCCCTCGACCGCCAGGATCCGGCCGGGAAGCGCCAGAGCGAAGGTCCCAAGGCCCGCGAACAGGTCCGCGACGATCCGCGCCTCCCCCACCGATCGCCGAACCGCCTCGACCAGCGCCTGCTCCCCTTCCGCCGTCGCCTGAAGGAAGGCGCCGTGGGGCAACGGCACCGGAACCCCACCGAGGGTGACGGTGACCGGCTCCGGCTCCCAACGGTCCTGAGCGCCATAGCCGTCGTCCAGCGCCAGCCGGGCGAGCCGGTGCTCGCGGGCGAAGGCGCCCAGCCCCTCCGCCGCCGCAAGCCCCTCCGCCTCGACCTTCTCGAGCAGGAGGTCGACGCCCTGGTCGGCGAGAGTCAGGCGCACGCCGGCCGTCGCCGACGTCTTCATCCCCCGCAGAAGCGTCCGAAGCGGCTGGACGAGCGCGAACAGCTCCGGCCTCAGGATATGGCATTCGCGCATGTCGATGACCCGATGGCTGGCCTCGGCGTTGAAGCCGAGCGATCCGCCCCGCTCCCATCTCAGCGAGGCCCGGCGGCGGCTGTTCGGCGGCGAGATGTGCGCTTGCAGTATGTCGGGCGCACGCACCCCCTGCGCCGCCAGGGCCGAGACGATCCGGTCCCGAAGGAAGCCGGCATAGGCTTCATCGTCGACATGCTGGAGCTGGCAGCCGCCGCATTCGGGGAAGTGGCGGCAGGGCGGAACCTGCCGGTGCATGCCCGGCTGGACACCGCCGCCCGCCAGAACAACGTCTCCCGGAGCGACGAGCGGGTAGAATTGCCCGCTCTCCCCTACCCCGTCGCCTCGGCCGGCCAGGCGGAGGATCCTGTCTCCTTCCTCTAGAGACATTCGGCGAAGGCGGCGGGAAGCCGGTCCAGAAGGTCGTCCGCGATCAGGGGCGCACCGGCGAGCTCCGCCGCCCGCGAGTGGAGCCAGACGCCCGCGCAAGCCGCGGGGAATGCGGCCAGCCCCTGCGCGTAGATGGCGGCGATCACCCCGGCGAGCACGTCGCCCGTCCCCGCGGTCGCGAGCCAGTGCGGCGGACAGGCGATGGCGGCCTCGCCGTCCGGGGCGGCGATGACGGTGTCGGCGCCTTTCAGGACGACGACGGCTCCGCTCCGCTCCGCCGCCGCCCGAACCGCAGCGACCCTGTCGGACGTGAAGGCGCCGAACAGGCGGTCGAACTCCCCGCCATGAGGCGTGAGGATCACGTCCCGCGCGAGTCCCTTCAAATGGGCGTCGTCGCCGAGGAGGTTCAACGCATCGGCGTCCAGGACGAGCGGCACCCGCCGCGCCAGGAGATCGTCCAAACGCCCTCGCGCCGCCTCCGTGCGTCCGAATCCCGGACCGGCGACAATGACGTCGATCCGGTCGTCCTCGACCAGGTCGGCGGACGGCCGCTGAACGATCGCGTTGGGAATGCCAGCCACCCGATGTTCGGCCAGGAGCCTGACATAGCCCGCCCCCGACCGTGCCGCCGCGGCGGCGGTCAGGGCGGCGGCGCCGGGCATCTCCCCCGCCTCGACCGCCACATAGCCGCGGCGAAACTTGTGGTCGCCGGGGCCGGGCGGGACGAGCTTCGGCCGACCGACGGCGCTGAGGCGGCTCGCGGCATAGACGCCGATGCCGGCGATCACGGTCCGCCCCATGTGCCGAGCCGCCGGCTGGAGCAGATGCGACGGCTTCAGCGTACCGAAGGTGACGGTCAGATCGAAATCGGGAACAAGGGAAAGGACCGACCCGTCGTCGGTGGCGACTCCGCTCGGCAGATCGATGGCGACGGCTGTCCGGGACGCCCCGGCGAAGGCCCGCAGGCGCTCCGACAGCGCCGGGTCGAGCGGCCTTGTAAGCCCGGTGCCGAACAAAGCGTCGACCAGCAGCGGCTCGGGCCCGGCCTCGTCGATCCGCTCCACCGGTCCGAGCCAGGCCTCGCGCGCGGACCGGGCGTCCGGGCTCGCCGGTTCGGCGAAGGCGGCTACGCGGACCTTCGCCCCCCGCTCCGCAAGGCGCCGGGCGATCACATAGCCGTCTCCGCCATTGTTGCCCGGGCCGCACAGGATGAGCGCGGGAAGCGGACCCGCGAAGCGCCAGATCGCTTCCGCCGCCGCCGCCCCCGCGCGCTCCATCAGCCGAGCGGCCGGCGTTCCCGCCGAAATGGCCTCGGCTTCCGCCGCGCGCATCTGCGCCGCGGTAAGGATGAAGCGGCTCACCGCACCCGCGCCGGAAGCCGGTAGCGGTCCGGGCCTATCGAGACCTCGATGAGATCCTGGCCGATCACCTTCACCGTCGCGGCTTCGGCGCCGTCGGCGGCGACCACGCCCCGGCCGTCACGGGTCGCGACGAGGCGCCGGAAGCCGCCGCTCGGGCTCCGGATGGTGAAGACGATTTCGGGGCCGGGACCGCGCTCGACGGTGCAGACCCGCTTGAACTCGGCCGCTCCGCCGACCGCGCATTCGATCGTGTCGCGCGCCACGGTCGCGGCGGGCGGGCCGCCGCAGGCGGAGAGGAGGACGAGGAGGAGAGCGGCGGGGCGCTTCATGGTCGGGAGCTTCTCCTTCATTGCCGCGCGGCGGGCAAGTCAGCGCGGCGGGCGGAGCGCGGCGAGCCGCTGGCGAAACTCTTCCGAGCCGAACGATTCGTCGAAGCTTCGATCCTGCGCCTCGTCCCGGCCGCTCCCATCCTCCGCGAGCCGGACGGCGCGTTTCAGAATCGCGATGCTCTGTGCGCTGTTGGCGAGCATCTGCTCCGCCAGCGCCTCGAGCACCGGCCCGACGTCCGGCGCCAGAAGCTCCACCAGGCCGATCCGCGCGGCCTCGGCGGAGTCCAGCACGACGGCCCCCAAGAGGAGCCGGGACGCCTGGCCGGGTCCAACGAGCGCGACGAGCCGGGCGACGTCCTCCTGAGGATAGGATATCCCGAACTTCGCGGGGGTGATGGCGAAGCGGGAGCCCTCCCCCGCGATCCGGATGTCGCAGGCCATGGCGAGGGCCACGCCGGCGCCGAAGCAGGGGCCCTCGATCGCCGCGAGCGTCGGGATCGCAAGCCGGCGAACCGAATCCAGACCAGCCCGCATCCGCCGCCGGAAGTCCGCGACCCGTTCCGGATCGGCCGTGAAAGCGGGAAAATCGGCGAGGTCCGCACCCGCGCAGAAGGCTTGGGTCGAACCGGAGAGGATCAGCAGGCGCGCGCCCGAGCTCACCGCCTCCCCACAGCGGAGCGAGAGGAGCGACCAGTCTTCAACCCGGACGGCGTTGCGGGCTTCGGCCCGATCGAGGCGAAGGCGGGCGACCGGCCCCTCCAGGGTCAATTCGAACATCGGCCGATTTGGCGGGCCGCGGCGGCTTTGTCGCCAAAAAAAGAACCGGCCGCGCGGTCGGACGCGGCCGGCTCCAGAGGGCCATGGCGCCGGCTCCGTGCGCAACGGAGCGGGACCATGGGCGAATGTCCACCAAGCCCCCTCGGGCCCCGTTTCGACTCGTCGGTTCATCCAGCAGCAAGGATCGTGCCACGACGCAAACCGTAGGGTTACGATGGTTAAGGCCCGTTAAACTACGTGCCAGGCCGGGACTCGTGGGTCACCTGAGGCGACTGGCGAGCTGCCACCAATCGGGATGAAGGACCGCGATCCGGCGGCTCGCTTCATCGCGATCGGCCGCTTGCCGGAACAGGGCGAAGCAGGTCGCGCCCGATCCGGACATGCGGACCATGTCCGCCTTGCCCGCCGCGGCGAGCGCGTCCAGCACTTCGGCTATCCCGGGCGCGAGGGACCGCGCCGGCGCCTCCAGATCGTTGCGCCCGGCCCACGGATCGCCGAGCGGCCCGCCGTCGCCGCCGCTCCACGCCTCGAAAACGGAACGGGTCGACAACTTCACGCCCGGATTGACCAGGAGCACGGGGGCTCCGGCGACTCCGAAGTCGGCGGGTTCGAGGCGGTCGCCCCGGCCTTCGCCGCGCGCGCTTCGCGAGAGGAGGCAGGCGGGGACGTCGGCGCCGAGGCCGCGGGCGATCCCGGCGAGATCTTCTTCGGGCGCGCCAAGGCGCCAGCGGCGGTCGAGCAGCCTGAGCGCCGCCGCCGCGTCGGCCGAGCCGCCGCCGATGCCGGAGGCCACCGGCAGGCGCTTGTCGAGCGTCAGTGAGGCTCCCGCCGACGTCCCGCCCAGATCCCGAAGCGCGCGCGCCGCCGCCAGCACGATATTGTCGCCCTCGGTCAGGTCGGCCGCGAACGGTCCGGCCACGCTCAGGCTGATCCCCTCCCCGTCCGCGACGCTCAGCCTGTCGCCGTCCTCCGCGAAGGCGAAGGCGGTTTCGATCCGGTGATAGCCGTCCGGCTCCCGCCCCCGCACATGGAGAGCAAGGTTGAGCTTCGCATAGGCCGTCTCATGCATCAGGGGGCGGCGAGCTCCGGCCGAAGGCCCGTGTCGATCTTGGTGCGAAGCCGGTCGGCCGCCGGGCCTTCAGCGTGGTGGAGCGCAGCCCGCCAGGCGTAGCGCGCCTCGAACCGCCGCCCGGCGCTGTAATAGGCATCGCCCAGATGCTCGGCGATTGCGGCATCCGCCGGCTGCCCCTGCGCCGCCCGTTCCAGCAACTCGATCGCCTTGGCGACGTCGCCCCGGACATAATGCGCCCAGCCGAGCGAGTCGGTGATCGCCGCGTCGCCGGGCTGGAGCCGGTTCGCCTCGCCGATCATCTTCTCCGCTTCCGCGAGGTTCTCGCGCCGCTCGAGCTGGGAATATCCGAGGAAGTTGAGCACCACCGGCTGATCGGGACCAAGCCGCCGCGCCTCTTCCAGCGCGGCCTTGCCGCCGGCCCAGTCGCCCGCCTGGGTCAGCGCGCTTCCGCGAAGCAGCCACAAGGCCCAGAGCGGATGCTGGGCCTCCACGCCCGCCTTCACCAGATCGAGCGCCCTGCCGTAAGCGGCCGCGGCCTCGGAATGGCGCTTGGCCTGGTTGAGGATGTCGCCGAGCCGGGTCCAGTTGTCGATCCCGGACGGACCGTCCGCCGCGGCCTTGCGGGCTTCGGCAAGAGCCTCGTCGGTTCGGTTGGCCTCGACGAGGACGGTCATCCGCCGGTCGGCGGCGGTGGCGGCGAACACATCATCCCGGGGCACCTTCGCCAATGCGGAGAGCGCTGCGTCGTGCCTTCCCTGCCCGGAGAGCAGGTCCGCCGCGATGAGCCAGGATTCGGCGTTGTCGGGCGCGAGGAAGGTCGCGAGCCGGGCGAAGCTCAGCGCCAGCTGCGGCACGTCCTGGCCGTTCAGGTCGAGCGCCATCCGGCTGAGCAGCTCGGCCATTCCGGCGGCCGGAGTCACGATCTCCCCGCCGAGGCGCCTCCCCGCCTCCAATCGCCCGCGCGCCGCGGCGAGCGCGTCCGCCTCGCCCTGCAACAGCGCCAGCGCCTCGGAGCGCCCGCTCTTGCGAGCGACGATCGCGGCCGCGGCGATCCGGAGGCGCTGAGAGCGGATCGACTGGTCGGCAAGGAGCGGCGCGAGGGCGGCGGCGCCCTCCTTCGCCTTGCCCTGCGCGAGGAGCAGCAGCGGCCGGTGCTCGGAGGCGTAAGTCGAAGCGAGGGCGTTGCCGGAACCCGCCTGAAGCAAGGCCAGCGGGTTGCCCTTGCCGCTCCCCTGGGCGAGCCAGGCGCGCAGCAGGGGAGTCATGAAGGAGAAGACCTCGTCCTGCTCCAGCCGCTCGATCTGCCGGGCGGCCTCCTTCCACTGCTTCGAGCGGAACGCGTCGCCGACCAGGAGCAGCCGTCCGTCGGGCGCGAGCTTGCCCGAGGAGTCGAGCACCCGCGCCGCCTGGAGCGCCAACGTCCGGTCGCCGGCGGCGATGGCCTGGGACAAGGCCCGGGCGGCGAGCACCTCGTTCTGCGGCGCAAGCGCCAGGGCGGCCGCGTAGTTGCTGGCCGCCTGCTCCGCCGAGCCGGCGCTGTCGGCGGCCCGGGCGCGGACATAGGCGGCGAGCGCGGAACCCTCCTCGACCGAAGCCGAAGCGGGAGAGGCGAGGAGGACAGCGGCGGCAAGGAAGGCGCCCCACGTCATCCCGGCGAAGGCCGGGACCCCGGCGATCGAAAGGAGACCGCGCTTTTCACCCCACGAAGCCCCGGCTTTCGCCGGAGTGGCGGGCTGCGCGCGGGCGGGCTTTTCACATGTTGGGATAATTGGGCCCTCCTCCGCCTTCGGGCACGACCCAGTTGATGTTCTGGGTCGGGTCCTTGATGTCGCAGGTCTTGCAGTGGACGCAATTTTGCGCGTTGATCTGGAGCCGCGGCCCGCTCGCCTCCTCGACATATTCGTAGACGCCCGCCGGGCAATAGCGCTGCTCCGGGCCGTCATAGAGCGGCAGGTTGACCTCGGTCGGGATCGACGAATCCTTGAGCGTGAGATGGACCGGCTGGTCCTCCTCGTGATTGGTGTTCGAGATGAACACCGAGGAGAGCTTGTCGAAGCTGATCACGCCGTCGGGCTTGGGATATTCGATCGGCCTGACCAAATCCTTGCGGTACAGCGACTCGTTGTCCGGATGGTGCTTCAGGCTGAACGGAAGGCCGATCCTCAGGTAGCGCATCCACATGTCGGCGCCGGCGAGCACGGTTCCGGCCGTTCCGCCGAACGTCGCGACGAACGGCTCGACGTTGCGGACCATCTTGAGCTCGGTCGCTATCCAGCTGCTCCGAAGCGATTCCTCATAGGAGGTCAGCTCGTCTCCGCTGCGCTCCGCGGCGATCGCGGCGAAGGCCGCTTCGGCGGCGAGCATTCCGGACTTCATCGCCGTGTGGCTGCCCTTGATCCTGGGCACGTTGACGAAGCCCGCGGCGCAGCCGATCAGCGCGCCGCCCGGGAAGGACAGCTTCGGCACCGATTGCCAGCCGCCCTCGTTGATGACCCGGGCGCCGTAGGAGACCCGGCGCCCGCCCTCCAGCATTTCGCGGATCGCCGGATGCTGCTTCCAGCGCTGGAATTCCTCGAAAGGCGAGAGATGCGGGTTGCGGTAGTTGAGAGCGACGACGAAGCCCAAGGCGACCTGGTTGTTCGCCTGATGGTAGATGAAGCCGCCGCCCCAGGCGCTGTCGTCGAGGGGCCAGCCCTGCGTGTGGATGACCCTGCCGGCGACATGCTTGCCCGGCTCGATATCCCACAATTCCTTGAGCCCGATCCCGTATACCTGGGGCTGGCTGTCGCGCTCGAGGTGGAAATTGCGCTTGAGCTGCTTGGTGAGGTGGCCGCGGGCGCCTTCGGCGAAGAAGGTGTAGCGGCCGTGAAGCTCCATCCCCGGCTGATAATCGGGCTTGCGGGTGCCGTCGCGGGCGACTCCCATGTCGCCGGTCGCGACGCCCTTCACCGAGCCGTCGTCGTTGAACAGGACTTCCGCCGCCGCGAAACCCGGGAAGATCTCGACCCCGAGCGCCTCCGCCTGCCCGGCCAGCCAGCGGCAGAAATTGCCGAGCGACCCCGTGTAGGTGCCCTTGTTGTTCATGAAGGGCGGCATCATCAGATGCGGAAGCGAATATTTGCGGCCTTGAGTAAGCACCCAGTGGTGGTTCTCGACCACCGGCACGGTGAGAGGGCTTTCGAGATCGCGCCAGTTGGGAAGCAGCTCTTCGAGTGCCCGGGGGTCCATCACCGCGCCGGACAGGATGTGGGCGCCGACCTCGGAGCCCTTTTCGAGGATGCAGACGCTGAGCTCGCGGCCCGCTTCGCCGGCGAGCTGCTTGAGGCGGATGCCGGCGGCGAGCCCGGCCGGACCGGCGCCGACGATCACCACGTCATAAGGCATCGACTCGCGTTCGGACATCAAGGCGCTCCTGCCAGGGCTCCACCTGCAACTCACGTCGTCGCAGGCAGCCAACGTCTGGCAGATAGATAGAGATTTTGAGGTTGACCAGCCCGTGCGGGGCGGACTCCATGGCGCGGTGGAGCGGGGAAGCGATGCATTTTCACCGGCGGCCGTCGAAAGCGCGCTGTCATGGTGGACCGAGGCGGGCGTGGACACGCTCGTCGCGGAGTCTCCGCGCGACTGGCTTCGCCCGGCGCCGAACAATCCGCCCGCTCCTGCTCCCGAGGCCGCCGAAACCCCTGCGGAGACAGGCGCGGACACCCTTCCCGGCCAGCTCGACCTGTTCCAGGCGTGGCTCGCCTCCTCGGAAGGGCTCGCCTTCGCTTCGCCCTCTGCGCCCCGGATCTGTCCGGCCGGCGATCCCGCTTCCGGGCTCATGATCCTGGCCGACATGCCCAGCGGCGAGGATTGCGCGGCCGGGACCTTGATCAGCGGCGAGTCCGGGCGATTGTTCGACCGCATGCTCGCCGCCATCGGCCGCGACCGGGGCTCGATCTATCTCGCGGCGCTCTCCTGCATCCGCTCGCCGTCGGGGCAGCTCAACAGCGAATCGATGAAGAGCTGCGCCGCGCTCGCCCGCCACCATGTCGGCCTTGCCGCGCCTCGTGCCGTGCTCCTGTTCGGCGACGCCTGTGCCAAGGCCCTTCTCGGCCTGTCGGTGCCGCAGGCGCGGGGCCGCTGGCACGAGATCGCCACTCACGCCGGGCCCGTCAAAGCGCTTGCAACCATTGCTCCACGACAATTGCTGGATTCGCCGCGCCTCAAGGCCATGGCCTGGGCCGACCTCCAGATGCTGATCGAAGAGGTGAAGGAATGACCAGGCTCCGCTTCCTTTTGCTCGCGGCGGCACTGACCCTGCCGGGCGCCCCCGCCTTGGCCGACGATTCGAGCCGGACGAGCCAGGCCGTCTCGACCGGTCTCAGCATTGAGCAGCGCAACGGCTATCGCGAAGTCTTCGCGGCGATACGGGCCGGCGACTGGCTCGGAGCGTCGGCGAAGCTCGCCTCGCTTCCCGACGGGCCGCTCCACGACGCGGCGCGCGCCGAGCTCTTCCTCGCCAAGGGATCGCCCAAAGCCGAGCTTCCCGAGCTGCTCTCGGTGCTCCAGCGAGCGCCCGAAATGCCGAAGGCGGAGCAGATCGCCCGCCTGGCCTCGACCCGCGGCGCGACCGAGCTTCCCGGGCTTCCGCAGGCGCAGAAGCTCGTCTGGGTCGGCAGCCAGCCGAGACGCTCGCGGGCCGAGGCGACCAAGGGCGATCCCGCCGCGGCCGAGCTCGAGGCCCTGGTCCAGCCGCTGATCAAGGACAATCGCCCGTACGAAGCGGAGGCGATCTTCCTCCAGCGCCAGGACCTGCTCGGGCCGGAAGCGCGCACCGAATATCAGCAGCGCATCGCCTGGTCCTATTACATCGTCGGCGCCGACGGCGACGCCCGGCGTCTCGCCGCCCTCGCCCGCGCCGGAATCGGCGAATGGGCCACTCACGGCGCCTGGTCGGAAGGGCTCGCCGCCTGGCGGCAGGGCGATTGCAAGGCCGCGGCCGACGCCTTCGGCAACGTTTCCGGGCGCTCGGGCGATATCGAGATGGCGGCCGCCGCGCATTACTGGACGGCCCGGGCCGAGATGATGTGCGGGCGGCCGGAGCGGGTGCAGGGCCAGCTCCGGGCCGCCGCCCGACACAAGGAGACCTTCTACGGCCTCATCGCCTCGACGGCCCTGGGCATCAACAGCGCCGGAAGCACGGGCCTCCACAATTATCGCGACTCTGAGTGGCGTGACATCGCCGGCAAGCCCAACGTCAGGACGGCGCTCGCGCTGATGGAGATCGGGGAGGCGGATCTCGCTGACCAGTTCCTGCGCCACCAGGCGCGGATCGGCGGCGCCGCCGATCACGGCGCGCTGCTCCATCTGGCGGCGGACCTCGACCTCGCCTCGACCCAATATTGGCTGGCGCATAACGCTCCGCGCGGAGTCGCCGTCAATCTCGCCGCCCGGTACCCCCGCCCCGGCTGGCAGCCGACCCGGGGCTGGCGGGTGGACCCGTCGCTCGCCTTCGCCCACGCCCTTCAGGAATCGAACTTCCGAACCTCCGTCGTGAGCCCGGCCGGGGCCGTCGGGCTGATGCAGGTCCGCCCGGGCACCGCCGGCGACATCGCCCGCGCCCGGGGCGAGCCGTTCGACCGCCAGCTCCTGGCCAGCCCGGCTGCCAACATCGAGTTCGGGCAAAGCTATATCGAGACGCTGCGCGATCACAGCGCCACGGGCGGCCTGCTCCCGAAAGTGATCGCCGCCTACAATGCCGGGCCGGTGCCGGTCGCCGAATGGAACGCCCGCCGCTTCGACAAGGGCGACCCCCTCCTCTACATCGAGTCGCTGCCCTATTGGGAGACTCGCGGCTACGTGCCGATCGTGCTTCGCAACTATTGGATCTACGAGGAAGGCGCAGGGAAGCCGGGGCCGAGCCGGGCGGCGCTGGCGCAAGGCATGTGGCCGAGATTCCCGGGGCTCGGCGGAGCCGACGCGGTGCGGCTGAAGGCGGACGAGGCGAGGCTGGCCAACGGGACGGAATAAGCCGTCATCCCGGCGAAAGCCGGGACCTCAGGACAAGAAGTCTCGGTGGGTCTCCCCGAGGTACCGGCTTTCGCCGGGATGACGGTAAGTTCTTGATCCGTTCTCCTTTGCGCCCTATACCGCCGCAATGCCCCGCCCCGACTCCCATCACGGCCGCGGAGCGCCCGAGAACCGGACGCCGACGCGATTCAACCTGCCCGTTCGCCAGGCGGACGGGGACTGGCTCGACGTGCGCGAGGAGGTGGACGACGGCCTCCCTCCGGTGAGGACGACGGTGACGGTCGAGAAACCGAAATCGATCATCACCTACAACCGTTCGCTGGACATCGGCTTCGACCGGTCGATCAATGCTTACCGGGGCTGCGAGCATGGCTGCATCTATTGCTTCGCCCGCCCAACCCACGCCTTCCACGACCTCTCGCCCGGCCTCGACTTCGAGACCAAGCTGTTCGCCAAGCCCGACGCGGCCAGGATCCTGCGCGAGGAGCTCGCAAGGCCCGGCTACCAGGTGCGATCGATGGCGATCGGGACCAACACCGATCCCTACCAGCCGATCGAGGCCGAGTGGCGGATCACCCGCTCGGTGCTGGAGGTGCTCGCCGAGACCAAGCATCCGGTGACGATCACGACCAAGTCGGATCGGGTCGTCCGGGACGTCGACATCCTGGCGCGGATGGCGGCGAAAGGGCTCGCCAGGGTCGCCCTTTCGGTGACGTCGCTGTCCCCGGCCATTTCCCGGACGCTCGAACCGCGGGCTCCGTCAGGCCGCAAGCGGCTGGCCGCCGTCAAGGCGCTGAGCGAGGCCGGCGTTCCCACCATCGTCGCGATCGCGCCCGTCATTCCCGGGATCACGGACCACGAGGTCGAGCACATCGTCGAAGCGGCGGCGCAGGCCGGGGCGGAAGGCGCCTTCTTCCTTCCGGTCCGGCTTCCCCACGAAGTCGCGCCCCTGTTCCGCGCCTGGCTGGACGAGCATTTTCCCGATCGGGCCGACAAGGTGATGAACATCATCCGCTCGATGCGCGGCGGCAAGGACAACGATCCCAACTGGTTCACCCGGATGACCGGCTCCGGCCCATGGGCCGAGCTGATGCGGGTGCGCTTCGAGATCGCCGCGAAGAAGCACGGCCTGAACCGGGAGAAGCGCAAGCTGAGGACGGACCTTTTCGTCCCGCCGCAGGGGCCGCAGCTTCGGTTGCTTTAGCCGTGATCCCGGCGGAAGCCGGGACCTCGGGCCATTCGGCAGAGCCTTATCCTCGCTGAGGTCCCGGCTTTCGCCGGGATGACGGGTTAGGCCCCACTCGCCAGCTTATAGTCGCGATACTCTTCGCGCAGCGCCGTCTTCAGAAGCTTCCCCGTCGCCGTGTGCGGCAGGCTTTCGACGAAGAGGATCTCGTCGGGAAGCCACCATTTCGCGACATGGCCCTCGAGATGGTCGAGGATCTGCTGCGGGGTCACCTCGGAGCCGGCCTTGCGCACCACCAGCAGGATCGGGCGTTCGTCCCATTTGGGATGCTTGACCGCCACGGCCGCCGCCTCGGCCACCCCGGCGCAGCCCACGGCGGCATTTTCGAGGTCGATCGAGCTGATCCATTCGCCGCCCGACTTGATCACGTCCTTGGAGCGGTCGGTGATCTGGAGCACTCCGTCCGGGTGGAGCGCGGCCACGTCGCCGGTATCGAACCAGCCGTCGCCGTCGACGCACTCGCCGTTGCCGTCCTGGAAATACTGGCGGATGATCCAGGGCCCGCGGGTCTGCAGGCGGCCGGAGGTCTTGCCGTCGCGCGGGAGGAGATTGCCCTCGTCGTCGACGGTCCGGAGCTCGACCCCGAACGGCACTCTGCCCTGCTTGCAGAGCAAGGCGACCCGCTGCTCGCGGCTCAGCGCGTCCCAGTCGCCGCTGCCCGCGCCGACCGTTCCGAGCGGCGACATCTCAGTCATCCCCCAGGCGTGGCCGACCCGGATGCCGCGGTCCATGAACCATTCGATCATCGCCCGCGGCGCCGCCGAGCCTCCGATGTGGACGGTGGTGAGCTTGCCGAGGTCCGCGCCCGTCGAATCGATGTGATTGACCAGCGCCAGCCAGACCGTCGGCACCCCGGCGGTGTGGGTCACCCCTTCGTCCCTCATCAGATCGCACATCACCTGCGGCGTGTAATCCGCCGAGAAGACCATCTTGCCGCCCGCCATCGCCGTGCAGAAGGGCAGGCCCCAGCCGGCGGCGTGGAACATCGGAACGACGGGAAGCACCACGGACCGGGCGCCGAGATCGAAGACGTCCGGGCTAAGCTGCATCATGGCGTGCAGCATCGCGGAGCGGTGCTCGTAGAGCACGCCCTTGGGATTGCCGGTGGTGCCGCTCGTATAGCAAAGCATGGAGGGATCGCGCTCGTCGCCCTCGACCCAGGCGTAGTCGCCGCTTTCGGAAGCGATCAGCGAATCGAACTCGCCGTCGTCGAAGCAGACATAATGCTCGATGCTCGTCCAGCGCGGCTTCAGCCGATCGACCAGAGGCGCGAACGCCTTGTCGTAGAACAGCACCCGGTCCTCGGCATGATTGGCGATATAGACCAGCTGGTCGTCGAACAGGCGCGGATTGATCGTGTGGATGACTCCGCCCATGCCGATCGTCCCGTACCAAGCGACGACGTGGCGGGCGTGGTTCATCGCGAGCGTGCCGACCCGGTCGCCAGGCTTGAGGCCGAGCCGCTCGAGCGCACACGCCAGCCTTCGCGAATCGCGGGCGACGCCGGCCCAGTCGGTTCGGACGAGGCCGCCGTCGGCATAAAGCGAAACGAGCTCGCGCGTGCCGTGCTCGCGCTCCGCATGGTCGAGGATCCGCATGATCCTCAGCGGCCAGTGCTGCATCCCTCCGAGCATGATCCCTCCAGATGTGGAAGGGCGCAGTCTATGCGCTCAGGAGACGAGCGCAAGCCGCGGCTGCGGCGCCACCGAAAGCCGGACGGCGGCGACCCCATCCAGCCGTTCCACGCGGGCGGCGAGCTCCGCGTCGAGCCGGAAGTCCCGCCCGAGAACCAGCTGCGCCTCGCCCGGCTCCAGCTTCACCCTGAGCCGAAGCTCGCCATGGCCGCCGCGATCCTGGGCCACGGCCGCGGCCAGTCCGGCAATCGCGCCAGCTTCCTCCACTTCGACCTCCAGCTGCAGGCGGGCGCGCTTCGACAGGCTCTCGAACAGCTGCAGCGAGCGGATCGTGACCCTCGGCGCCTCCTCGCCGGGGCGCCGGTCGAGCTCCACGTTGAGCAAGGCGCAGGCGCCCGACTTGGCGGCCGCCTCGACCTGGGCGGCGGCATCGTCGTCGAACACGGTCGCGACGAACTGGCCCGACGAATCGGACATCGTCGCCATGAGGTAGCGGCGGCCCCGGGCGGAGGTGCGCGGGCGCGCCTCCTCGACCATTCCGGCCATCACCGCTCCGGTGCGGCCGCCGTCCGGCGGGGCGGGCATCGACGCCAGTGCCGCGTAGCTCTTGGCTCCGTGCGCTTCGGCGAGGTGACGGTAACGGTCGACCGGATGGGCCGAGAAATAGAAGCCGAACGATTCCTTCTCGGCGGCCATTCGCTGGGCGAGGGTCCAGGTCGCCGCGACCGGCATCCGGATCGGAACGACGTTCGATTCGCCGCCGCCGAACAGGCCGCCCTGCCCGCTCTCGCGCGCATCGGCGGCGCTTGCGGCATGGGCGAGGATGGTCTCGGCGGCGGCGAAGACCGCGGCGCGATTGGAGTCGAGCGGATCGAAGGCGCCGCCACCCGCGAGGCTCTCTATCTGGCGTCGGTTGAGGAGCCGGGGATCGACGCGCTCGGCAAAATCCTCCAGCGACTTAAAGCCGCCGTTGGCGCGGCGCTCCTCGACCAGCTGCTCCATCGCCTTTTCGCCGACGCCCTTGAGGGCGCCAAGCGCGTATCGGACCGCCAGCCCCTCGCCGGCCGCCTCGACCGCGAACTCCGCCTCGCTGGCGTTGATCGACGGCGGCAGGCATTCGACTTCAAGCCGGCGCATGTCGTCGGCGAAGATGGCGAGCTTGTCGGTCTGGTGGATGTCGAAGCACATCGAGGCGGCGTAGAATTCCACCGGGTGGTGCGCCTTGAGCCAGGCGGTCTGGTAGGCGATCAGGGCATAGGCGGCGGCGTGGCTCTTGTTGAAGCCGTAGCCGGCGAACTTGTCGATCAAGTCGAACAGCTCGTTCGCCTTGGCCCTGGGGATCGCGTTGACCCGCTCGCAGCCGGCGACGAAGCCGGCGCGCTGGGCGTCCATCTCGGATTTGATCTTCTTTCCCATGGCCCGGCGGAGGAGGTCGGCTTCGCCGAGGCTGAAGCCGGCGAGGACCTTGGCGGCCTCCATCACCTGCTCCTGGTAGACGAAGATGCCGTAGGTTTCCTTGAGCACCGGCTCCAGCAGGGCATGCGGATATTCGATCGGCTCGCGGCCGTTCTTGCGGGCGCCGAACATCGGGATATTGTCCATCGGGCCCGGCCGATAGAGCGAGACGAGCGCGATGATGTCTTCGAAGCTGGTCGGCTTCACCGCCGCGAGGGTGCGGCGCATTCCTTCGGATTCGAGCTGGAACACGCCGACGGTGTCGCCGCGCTGAAGCAGCCGGTAGACCGCCTCGTCGTCCCACGACAGCCTGTCGAGATCGGCCGTCACTCCGCGCCTGGCGAGCATCTGGACGGCCTTCTGGAGCACGGACAGGGTCTTGAGGCCGAGGAAGTCGAACTTCACCAGGCCCGCCGCCTCGACATATTTCATGTCGAACTGAGTGACCGGCATGTCGGAGCGAGGATCGCGGTAGAGCGGCACCAGCTGGTCGAGCGGCCGATCGCCGATGACGACGCCGGCCGCGTGGGTGGAACTGTGCCGCGGCAGGCCCTCGAGCTTGCGCGCGAGATCGAACAGGCGGCGGACCTGGGCGTCGTCCTTATACTCGGCGGCAAGCTCCGAGACGCCGTTCAGCGCGCGCTCCAGATCCCAGGGTTCGGTGGGGTGGTTGGGCACGAGCT
>DASVTN010000139.1:0-5801 GCA_036387555.1 Allosphingosinicella sp.
CTGTTCTGTTGAGCTGGAATCGTCACCCCGGACTTGATCCGGGGTCCACCTTCTTCACGTCGCTGCCGCGGAAAGAAAAAGGTGGATGCCGGATCAAGTCCGGCATGACGAGGTGGGCCGCTTCCGTGCGAACAGGACAGAGCTTAGATCCTCCGCATCGGCTGCGGCGCCCCGCGCGAAAGCGAGCGCCACAGCCATTCCAGCGGCCCATATTGGAACCGGTCGAGCCACGGCTTGGACCAGATCAGCATCAGCGCCCACATCGCGATCACCGGAAGCCATAACTCGGCCCGGCTGAGGTTGCCGAACAGGCCCGCGCCATAGCCGTAGAAGAGGGTGGTCATGATCAGGCTGGTGCCCAGGTAGTTGGTGAAGGCCGCGCGCCCGGCGGCGGCGATCCGCTCGACGAAGGCGCCGCCGCGCCGGGTGAGAAGGACGATGAGTGCGGCGGTCGCCACCACCAGCAGCGGCCGGACCGGGACCGTCGCCGCCATCACGATCGCCATCACCATCGGCACCGAGAAATCGTCGCGGACCAGGATCCAGGCGAGCAGCGCGTAGGCCGGCACGCCGATCCCGAAGCCGATCAGGGCGGTGCGGCGATAGGCGGAGTCGCTCCAGCCGCCGCGAAGGAAGCCGTTCCTGAGCGCCACCATCCCGAAGAGGAAATAAGCCAGCGTCTCCCAGCCGAACAGCAGCAGGCCCTTCACCGGCGCGAGCGCGTGGGCGCCCAGTCGGTACTCGACGAGCGAAAGGTAATCGCCGCGGAACAGGCCGAGCTTGGTGGCAAGGCCGCCGCCGCCGAGCACTCCGAACTGGCCTTCGAGCGTCCGCCACTCCTTCACGGCCTCCGCCGGTGCGCCCGGCGCGGCCGCGGCGGCCTCGAGCACGAAGGCGCCGGCGGAGAGGACCGCGAAGACCAGCAGCTGGACGATCAGGAAGGCGATGCCCCAGCGGACCAGCGCCCTCGGCTCCTTGTTGCGGAAGAACCAGGCGACCATCCCGACCAGAGCGTAGCCGACGAGGATGTCGCCGTACCAGATCAGGTAGAGGTGGATGAGGCCGAAGACGAGCAGCCAGAACATCCGCCGGTAATGGATCGAGGCGGCGCTATGCCCGCCCGCTTCCGCCCGCTCGATGACCAGGAGCATGCTGGCTCCGAACAGGAAGCTGAACAGGCCGCGCATCTTGCCGTCGACGAAGATGAAGCTGATCACCCAGGAGGCGAAGTCGGCGCCGGTCTCGAGCCCGTAGGCCATCGGGTTCATATAGGCCTGGAACGGCATGGCGAAGGCGACGATGTTCATCGCCAATATGCCCATCACCGCGATCCCGCGAACGATGTCGAGCGTTGCGATGCGCGGCGGCGGCTCGGTCGCGGCAGTCATTCGTTCCCCCATATCTGTTGTGAGACGGTGATATCGAATTGCAACGACCGCGCAATCCGTCATCCCGGCGAAAGCCGGGACCTCGGGGAGACCCGCCGAGACTTCTCGTCCTGAGGTCCCGGCCTTCGCCGGGATGACGAGAGGGGCGGCGTCAGCCCTCCGCCGGAGTCGACTGGATCTGGATGTAGTTCTGGAGGCCCATCCGGGCGATCATCTGGAACTGCATCTCCAGGGTATCGACATGGGCTTCCTCATTCTCGAGTATCTCCGCGAAGAGGTCGCGGCTGACATAATCGCGCACCGTCTCGCAATGCTGGATGGCGCCCCTGAGCTGATCGAGCGCCTCCAGCTCGAGCGCGAGGTCGGAGCGGAGCACCTCCTCCACGGTCTCGCCGATCCGAAGCCGGCCGAGCATCTGGAAATTGGGAAGTCCGTCGAGGAACAGGATCCGCTCGGCGAGCCGGTCCGCATGCTTCATCTCGTCGATCGACTCGCCGCGCTCGAAGGAGGCGAGGCGCTTTACCCCCCAATTGTCCAGCATCCGATAGTGGAGCCAATATTGGTTGGTGGCGGTGAGCTCGTTGCGCAGCGCTTCGTTCAGCAGCTCGATGACCCTCGCGTCGCCCTTCATTCCGGCTCTCCCTTCAGCGGCCGCACCTGTAGCTGCATTGGGCCTGGAAATCACCCCAAAAATGGCGGAAAACTGCGGAATTTGCACTGCGTTTGCGAATCAGTCGCGGCAGCCGCCGGAGCCTTGCGGGAAGCGAGTGCGAAGCATTGTCAGAAGAGCCCGGGCGGGGCCCCGCGGCCTCGGTTCAGCCCGCTGCCCGAACCTCGGCGATGACTTCGCGAGCGAAGGGAAAACATTGGCCGCAGCGCGGCTTGCAGCCGAAGCGGCCATAGGCGCTGCTCGGGCATGAAGCCCCCTCGCGCGCTGCCCGGCGCACGTCGTCTTCGCGAATCGCGTTACAGACGCAAACGATCATGAGCCGGATGTAGCGATAATGCGAAGCGTTCGCAATAATTATTGTTCTAGCCCAGAAGCTCTTCCAGGACGGGGTCGGGGTGCAGAGACTCCAGATCATTGTCCAGGCCCAGCGCCCGACCGGGCACGTACAGCGTCCGAATGTAGGGGATCATTCCGCGATCCTTCTCCACGGCCTTCACCACCTGTTCGACGGCCTTGGCGCGGGTCTCCGCTTCCGTGTCTCCGGCTCGGGAGCGAACGATCCGGTGGCGCTGGCCGTAAGCGCAGGCGAGCCAGAGATGCGCCCAGGCGTCGGTGCGATCGCTCCGCCGGCCAATCAGCCGCTCCCCGGCCTGTATCGCGTCCTCATAGCGCCCGTTGTAGAGATTGGTCTGCAGCGCCGCCCGAAGGCCCAATTCGTAATTGTTCTCCGCGGCGGGGATTTCCGATCCGGCTTGATTCGCGGCGAATTGCGCCTTCAATTCTTCGAAACCCTGCTCGTCCAGATTCATTCCGAGCACGCCTGCATAGTCATTGGCCACCTTCACCTTGAACGGCGTGGTGCGCATGTACGCCCGATAGAGGCTTAGGGCAGCGGCGAAGTCACCGGCTCGAGCGCTTGCATTCGCCAGGGCCAGGACTTGATCCGGCGTTCGATCCGCCTGCTGCGAAACGCGTTCGATCACCAGCTTGTCCGCCGTCGAGGCGGGGGCTGGCCGGAGCGCGAGTGACTGGGCGCTTTCGCCGTCGTCCAGGCGAGCGGATATCGACGAGGGCGAAGTGGCTCGGAAAGCCGGGTAAGGCGACGCGTTGGCGGCAGCACTGATTGCCGCGCCAAGGCCGCCACCCTCCACGATCAGCTTGTCCAGTTCGTTTTCAGTGAAGATGAGCACGAGCTTGGTGCGCGTGCTTATGTAGCTCATCAGGAAGCCGAAGATGAGGAAGTAGAGCCCCGCGCCGATCGCGAACGCGTGGCCTCCGAAGCTGAAAAAGGCGCCGGCTTGACGGCCGAACCCGTTCAACGCTTCGGGCAAGGCGCCCAGATTGGCAAGGCCGAGGCCGACGATGATGGTGGTCAGCCAGTCGGAAATGCGTTCAAGGTTTGTGTTGGTCCCAAAGCCGCCTGTTCGCGCGGACCCGCTGCTTCCGGCCGCTCCGTAAGAATGAGCGCCCACCACGCCACCTTCCCCACCCGCGGCGCCTTGCGGGAGCTCGTCCCGCCGCGCCAATTCCCGTGCCTCGCCGTTCGTCAGAGCGCGCGGCAGGCCGAAGAGGAAGCCCGCGGCGGCGCCGACAGCGAAGGCGCCGCCGACGATGCAAAGCGCAATCAGGAGTCCGAGCGCGCCCGGCCAGGCCGAGACCTTGGCTCCGGAGGCGGCTCCGAAAAAGGCGCTGGCCAGAACACCGCCGACAAGGGCCGCTCCGAGCCACCTGTCGACCCGCGCCTTCAGTCGTCGAATGGATTCCGCCCAGCTTTTTCTTGCCGCATCTTCCTGCGCCATGTTCACTGCTCCAGGTTGCGGTCCAGCGCATTATAGCGCCTGTACGGCGACCCGACGTGACGGCCGTCACGACTCGCGAGTTTTGCCAGGCGGCCGATGCCAGTTCTTCCGGACCATCAGCTTGAGGCCGGACCAGACCGGATCCACGGCGCAGACCTTGACGTCGACGAGATCGGTGGCGGGCAGGATCGCCTCCCGGATCCGGTCCTCGGTGATGTCGGTGGCGACTTTCGAGGCTTTCTTGGGCCAGCTTACCCAGATGAAGCCTCCGGGCGCGAGCAGCGGCCTCAGGTTCGCCAGCTTCCTCTTCATGTCGGCATATTCGGTTACGAAAATGTGCGCTGCGTCGATTGGCGCCCGGGGCTCGAAGATCACGTCCAGGGCGAGGCCTTCACGCCGGATCTCGACCTTCACGCTCTCCGGCATGCCCTCCCACCACACGCGCTGCCCGTCCTTCAGCGACAGCTTCCGAGCGAGCGGCGTTCCCGAATAGCCGGTGGATGCCATGGGCCTTCTCCCGTCATTCCCGCGAAAGCGGGAATCCCGCTTTCGCATAACCGCCAGGTTTTAGCCCCTCCCCTGAAGGGGAGGGGCTTTGCCTCCGCGCCCTTGGCGAGGGTTATGCAAAGCTCCCGCTTTCGCGGGAACGACGAACTTCGAAGCCGCTCAGGCGAGAGCGGCGTCGTTCCCCATCAGCTTCGGAAAGAAGCCTTCATGAGCCTCGCGCAGATCGGCGAGCGGGATTGCGTGGTCGCCGTCCGGCAGCTCGAAGATGAGGCGGGTGCCGCAGGTGCGGCCGATCGCCTGGACCTCGACTCCGGCGGAATGGGCGCGGGCGAGGAAGGTGAGGAGGCAATTGTCGCAGATCGTGGCGACGTAGAGGCCCTGGTCCTCGGCGAAGAGGGCGGCGTTGCTTTCCGGCCTCAGCTTGTTGATCAGGGCGCCGACGTTGCCGGCCAAGGCCATTTCGGCCAGCGCGACGGCGATCCCGCCGTCGGCGACGTCGTGGCAGGCGGTGATCGCTCCCCCGGCTATGGCGGCGCGGACGAACTCGCCGGCGGCACGCTCCGCCTGGAGGTCGACGGGAGGCGGCGGCCCTTCCTCCCGGCCGTGGATCTCGCGAAGCCAGAGCGACTGGCCGAGATGGCCGCGGCGGCGGCCGATGGCGACGATGACGTCGCCCGGCCCCCTGAAGGCGGCGCCGACGGCCTTTCGCCAGTCCTTGAGCAGTCCGACGCCGCCGATCGCCGGCGTCGGCAGGATGGCGCTTCCCGTCCCGTCCTCGCCCTTCGTCTCGTTGTAGAGGGAGACGTTGCCGCTCACGATCGGGAAGTCGAGCGCGCCGCAGGCTTCGGCCATGCCGGTTATGCAGCCGACGAACTGGCCCATGATCTCCGGCCGCTGTGGATTGCCGAAGTTCATGCAGTCGGTCGCGGCGAGCGGTTTCGCGCCCACCGCGCAGAGATTGCGCCACGCCTCTGCAATGGCCTGACGGCCGCCCATCACCGGGTCGGCGAAGCAATAGCGTGGGGTGCAGTCGGTCGTGATCGCCAGCCCCTTGAGCGTGCCGTGGACGCGCACCACCGCAGCGTCGCCGCCCGAACGCTGGACCGTGTCCCCGCCGACCTGGCTGTCATATTGTTCCCAGATCCAGCGTCGGCTGGCGAGATCGGGTGAGCCCATCAGCTTCATGAGATCGGCTGCAGGATCGGCGCAATTGGGCGCATCCGTCAGCGCCTTTGGCGGCGGGGTAGGTGTCCATGGCCGGTCGTAACTGGGGGCATCATCGGCGAGCGGGCCGAGCGGGATGTCCGCCACGGTGTCGCCATGCCACTTCAGCACCATGCGCCCGGTGTCGGTCACCTGACCGATGACCGCGAAATCGAGCTGCCACTTCTTGAAGATCGCTTCGGCCTCGCCCTCGCGGCCCGGCTTCAGCACCAT
>DASVTN010000140.1:0-2975 GCA_036387555.1 Allosphingosinicella sp.
AGATCGGCTTCACGCTGAGAGACTGAACCTTGCCTCCCCATGCGAAGCATGGGGAGGGGGGCCACCGAAGGTGGTGGAGGGGTAAAGGGCGCAGGCTGAGAGGATCGCGCGCGCACCACCCGACACCATGGCGCCGACCCCACCACCACCCTTCGGGTGGTCCCCCTCCCCACCGGCTTCGCCGGCAGGGAGGCAAATCCGCGTCGAAAAGGGCTGGCGCCGCCGAAACGATCCGCTAGCTTCCCAGCGATTTCCGCCGAGGGAAACGCGAATGACCGCCGCCGAAGCCACGCCCGAACTCGATGCCGCCGCGGACCGCGACGACCGCGCCTTCCTCGGCCATCCCAAGGGTCTCGCCTACCTCGCCTTCACCGAGGCGTGGGAGCGCTTCTCCTATTACGGGATGCAGGGCCTCCTCGTCCTCTACCTCGTCAACTATCTGCTCAAGCCCGAGAACATCCGCAACGTCGCACTGTTCGAGCCGCTTCGCTCGCTCTACGGCGGGCTGGACGGCCAGCCGCTCGCCTCGGCCATCGTCGGCACCTATTTCGCTTCCGTCTACCTCACTCCGATCGCCGGCGGCTTCATCGCCGATCGGCTGATCGGCAAGCGGCGCGCCGTCCTGCTCGGCGCCGTCACCATGTCGTTGGGCCATTTCCTGATGGCGTTCGAGACGAGCTTCCTCTTCGCCTTGCTCTGCCTGATCCTCGGCAGCGGCCTGCTCAAGGGGAATATCGCCAGCCAGGTAGGCGCCCTCTACAAGCCCGAGGATCTGAGGCGCGCCGACGCCTTCCAGATCTTCTATCTCGGGATCAACGCGGGCGTCATCGCCGCCCCATTGATCGTCGGCACGCTGGGCGAGAAGATCGGCTGGCACTGGGGCTTCGGGGCGGCCGGAGTCGGAATGCTCATCGCGACCGCCATCTACATCGCCGGCCAGAAGCATCTTCCGGCGGAGCATTTCGAAGCTCAGGGCCGCGCCGAACGCGCCGCCGCCCCGAGGCTCACCCGAAAGGACTGGCTGGCGACCATGGCCTTGGTCCTGCTGATCCCGGTAATGGCGGTGGCGATCGTCCCCAACAACCAGATATTCAATGCCTACCTGACGTGGGGCGACCAGTAGTTCGACCTCGTCTTCATGGGCGAGAAGCTGCCCACGACCTGGCTGATCACCCTGGACGCGATCGTCAGCGTCAGCTTCCTCGCCATCGTCGCGCTCTTCTACCGCTGGTATGGAAAGCGCCGGAAGGAGCCGGACGAGCTCACCAAGATCATCATCGGCTCGGCTTTCTCGGTCGGCGGGATGCTCTGCCTCTTCCTCGCCGCCTGGACCACTCCGCAAGGCGAGAAGATCGGCCTGTTCTGGCCGGTCATGTTCCACGTCATCAACTCAATCGGCTTCGCGCACATGCTTCCGGTCAGCCTCGCCCTCTTCGCCAAGCTCGCGCCGAAGGCGATCAACGCCACCGTGATCGGCCTCTATTACCTCGCCTTCTTCGCCGGCAATTCGCTGGTCGGCTGGGTCGGCGGATATTATTCGACCATGGCGACCACCCAGTTCTGGCTCCTCCACGCCGCCTTCGCGGCGGGCTCGGGCGCGGTATTCGTCCTCTTCAAGCTGTTCGCGGGCCGGCACTTCGCCGATGTCGAACCGGCGGATCCGCTCCGCTGAAACTCCTCCCCGAGCTTGCCCGGGGAGGGGGACCGCGGCGCGAAGAGTCGTGGTGGAGGGGAAAACCGACTCAGTCTCCGCCGTCACAAAACCGTCATCTGAGCGCCCTATAGACCCACTCGAATGACAGGCGCCCCGGCAGTCCTGGACCACCCCGCCCTCCGGGCCGCGCTGACCGGCATGCGCATCGAAACGCCGGCGCCCGGAACCGCCTTCGAGGCCGCGCTCGCCGCCCGGCAGGGCTGGAGCCCCCGCTTCGCCGGGCGGGTCGCGCAGGAATATCGCCGCTTCCTCTACCTCGCCGCCATCGCCGGCGTCGAAGTGACGCCCTCCCAATTCGTCGACGAGGCCTGGCACCTCCACCTCGAACTCCCCCATTATGGCGAAATCCTGTGCGGCCGGATTCTCGGCCGTCCGCTCGAGCATCGCCCCGGCACGGGCACGGCCGAGGACGACGCCCGCTGCGCCCGCCAATATGAGCAGACGCTCGCCCTCTACGAGCGCATCTTCGGCGAGCCGCCGCCCGACGACATCTGGCCCCGCCCGTTCGAAGAGGCGGAAAGCCGGCCCGCCCTCGGACGCGGACGCATCGGCGCCGCCACCGTCGCCGCCGGCCTCGTCGCCGCCCTCGCCGTGCCGGCGGCCGGGAGCGCCGCCCTCGCTCCCGTCCTGGTCATCGGGGCTGCTATCGTCGGCCTCATCCTGTTCCCGATGGAAAAGCTCACCGGCGTGGGCGGCCGCCGCCGCGACGGAGCGGGTTGCGGTGGAAGCTGCGGGGGCGGGGGCGGGGGCGACAGCAGCTGCGGCGCATCCTGCGGAGGAGGCTGCGGCGGCGGCTGCGGGGGTGACTAGGGTCTGTCCTGTTCGCACGGAAGCGGCCCACCTCGTCATGCCGGACTTGATCGGCATCCAGCTTTTTCTTTCCGCCGCAGCGAATTCTGACATGACGAGAACATAATAAAAACGTTTGTCTCTTGCCGGGCAAGCCCTTGGAACATACAGCGAAACCATGCGCCAGCTCGACCTCCAGCAGAAGCTTGCCATCCTTGCCGATGCAGCCAAATACGACGCCTCCTGCGCCTCGTCCGGAACCGTCAAACGGGACAGCCGCGGCGGCAAGGGGATCGGCTCGACCGAAGGCATGGGCATCTGCCACGCTTATGCGCCGGACGGCCGCTGCATCTCGCTTCTGAAGATCCTGCTGACCAACAGCTGCATCTTCGACTGCCATTATTGCATCAACCGCAAGAGCTCGAACGTCCGCCGCGCCCGCTTCACCGCCGAGGAGGTCGTCCGCCTCACC
>DASVTN010000141.1:0-46356 GCA_036387555.1 Allosphingosinicella sp.
CCGGGGCTCATCCGGACCGACTTCGCCAGGGCGCTGTGGGAGAATCCCGACACCTTGAAGATGGTCACCGCCCACACGCCGCTGCAGCGCATCGGCGAGCCGGAGGAGATTGCGGGGGCGGCGGTGTTCCTGGCCAGCGACGCCTCGACGTTCGTGACCGGGCAGGCCATCGTGGTAGATGGCGGAAGCACCACGGGAGTCGGTCTCTAGCCGTCATCCCGGCGGAAGCCGGGACCTCGGGGAGACCCGCCGTGACTATTCTCGCTGAGGTCCCGGCTTTCGCCGGGATGACGGAAGGAACGTGAATGAGACTCGCCGACAAGATCGCCATAATCACCGGCGCCGGCTCGGGCATCGGCCGCGCCAGCGCGATCCGCTTCGCCGCCGAGGGCGCGAAGGTGATCTGCGCCGACTTGAAGGGCCAGGACGAGACCGCCGCCCAGATCGGCGAAGCGGCGGTCGGGATCGAGGCCGACGCCGGCAGCGAGGACGACGTCCACGACCTCGTCCAGGCCGCTCTTCAATATCACGGCAAGCTGGACATCTTCTTCGCCAATGCCGGGGTCTCGGGCGGCCTCGCCTCGCTCTTCGAGCAGAAGGTGGAGGATTGGCAGGAGATCCTGCGCGTCAACCTCATCGGCCCCTCGCTCGCCATCAAGCACTCCGCACCGGCGATGAAGGAGAACGGCCGCGGCTCCATCCTCTGCACCGCAAGCGTCGCCGGCATACGGGCCGGCGCCGGCGGCCCCGCTTATTCCGCCTCCAAGGCGGGCGTGATCAACCTCGTGCAGGTCGCCGCGACCCAGCTCGCCGGCGCGAACATAAGGGTGAACGCCATCTGCCCCGGCCTGATCGAGACCGGGATGACCCGCCCCGTGTACGAATGGGCCCGGGCGGCGGGCAAGGAGGACCGGATCGGCCACCTCAACCCGCTTAAGCGCGGCGGAGTGCCGGACGAGATCGCCAACGCCGCCCTCTTCCTCGCTTCCGACGAGGCGAGCTACGTCAACGGCCACGCCCTGGTCGTCGACGGCGGCCTCTCCATCAGCCACCCCTACAACCACCAGGAATATGGAAGGACGGCGGTCTGAACCTCCCCTCCCTGGAAGGGAGGGGCTGGGGTGGGTCCGCCGAAGGCGGCCGAAACTGGGAGTCGGCAAGGAAGTCTCGCTGCGCTCGCCTAGCCACCCCTGCCCCCTCCCTTTCAGGGAGGGGAATTCTCCCGGGCCAGCCACCTTTGCCGGGCCCATTCGTTTACGAGGCGGTCGGCCCGCGCCTTCTCCGCCGATCCCGCCGGCAGCTCGCGATAGCGCACGCGCCGGCCGGAATCGCTGAACCACAATTCCTCCGTCTCGAGGTTCAGAGTCGTCCACACCCCTCCAGGCTCGACGATCCCGATCAGGGCGGGCCGGTCGAGCGTTCCGATATACTGGAAGACCGCCGCTTTGGCCGGGCTCGCGGCGAAGTCGCCCGACAGCGCCCGAAGGACGATGCCGCGATAGTCGGCGAGCCCGATCGGCCCCGCCACCTTCACCGCCGGATCGCTGAGGATGAACGGCACCTGCGTCTGGGCCCGATCGAGGACGTGGCCGTGCCCCAGGAAACCCTCCTCGAACAGCGCCTCGCCATGATCGCCGGTGATCATGATCAGGGTCCGGTCGTAGACGCCCTGCGCCTTCAGCCGGGCGATCACCTGCCCCACCAGCCAGTCCGAATAAGCCACCGAATTCCAGTAGGTCCGCTCCACAGACTCCCGGTTCGAGGCCTTGATCTCGCTCCTCTTCGCCAGCCGCCCGGGCAGGAAGCGCGGCATGTCCGGGTGGCTGTAGGGAAAATGCGCTTCCTGGAAGTTCAGGTAGAGGAAGGTCGGCCGCCGCCAGTCGCCGCCGGAGCGGAAATTCCTGTCGAATTCGCGAAGCACGATCCGCCCGTCCAGAGCCAGCGAGCCGAGCGAGGCGGATTCGTGGGCGCGCTCAGCCTTGAGCAGATCGGCGTCGACGAATAGGTCGGCGCTGGAGCGCATCCCCACCGTCTCGGAAATGCCGCCGAAATCCTCCGGAGCGGCGGACAAGACCCCCACCCGGTACCCCGCGCCTTTCAGGTCCCGGAACAGCGACGGCGCCCCGCGGCGCGGCTCCAGCGCCCCGGCGAAGATGCTTATGCCGGACTGGGTGGTGAAGCCGACATGGCTGTAGGCCTCGCGCACCCAAGTCCCCTGGCGGGCGAGGGCATTGAGGTGCGGAGTCACCGGCCGCCCCGCCACCCTTTTGCCGACGGCGTCGCCGCGCAGGCTCTCGAGGATGATCACCACCAGATGCCGGGGCTCGGCGGGAAGCCTGAGCTCCGGCGCCGCCTCGGCCGCCGCCGTGAAGCGGAAATCGCCCCCGAACCCGTCCTCGTCCACTCCGTTGCCGGGAACGTCCAGCGCCAGCGGGTGCCGCTCCGGATCGAACGGCGCCGGATCGCGCTGAGCGGTGAACCAGCTGTAGCCGTCCCTATCGAAATCGGTGAGCGTCCGGAGAGCGATGTTGACGCTTCCGAAGGCGGTGAAGCGGGCGAGGCCGTAGCGAACGTCCGGCCGCCCCCCCGCCGCCAGCGCCAGCGGGACGGCGAGGACGAGCAGCGCCAGAAGGTGCCGCCAGCGCAGCGGGTCCGGCCCGGCCCGCCAGCCCGGCAGCCAGCGCTTCACCAGCCGGTAGCAGACATAATAAGCAAGCGCCGCCCCGGCCGCCGCGAGTCCGAGCAGGGTCGCTTCGTCGAGCACGTAGAGCGCCGCCGTGAACAGGCTTCCGCCGCCGAGGCTGCGGACCAGCTCGAAGCCCATCGCGTCGCTGAAATAGGCCAGCGCCTGAAACTTGGCGACCAGCAGCGCCGAAATCATCCCCGCCGTCAGGAACAGGAAATTGAGGAAGAAGACCGCGCTTCCCGCCCGCTTGCCGTGGAGCGCCCTCAGAGCCAGGAAGCAGGCGAGGATCAGCGCCGCGTGGGTGACGAGCAGGGTCGGCGCGAACAGCCCCCATTCCCCAGCCTCGCCGATCACCTTCGACTGGCCGAAGCCTCCGCCGAAAATACCGTGCTTGCGCTCCACCAGCGCCAGCTCGAGCGCCAGCGTGAACGCGAAGGCGAGCGCCAGGGGCCACCAGAATTTGAGGCGCGACATGGGCCGGCCTGTAGCAGCAGGGGCTTGCGAAACGCCTAACCGCCAGGATCCTCCCGGAGAAATCTCGCGCAGGTTTCAGGCTGTATCGACATTCAGCCTCGGATATCCTCAATCCTCCCCTGCATTTGCAGGGGAGGGGGACCAGGCGAAGCCTGGTGGAGGGGCCTTTCTGACTTTCGAAGAACCCCTCCACCATGCTGCGCATGGTCCCCCTCCCCGCGAAATCGCGGCGAGGATTTAGCGATTTTCCTGCTAGGCTCCCGCCCCATGCGGGGGCTGGATATCGGGGTGGCCGGGTGCGGGATCGGCGGGCTGGCGGCCGCTTTGCTGCTCGCCCGCGACGGTCACCGGGTTTGCCTGTACGAGCGGTTCGAGGCTCCGCGCCCGGTCGGCTCCGGCCTGATCATCCAGCCGACCGGCCTCGCCGTCCTGGACCGCCTCGGCCTCGCTCCGGCGCTGGAGCAGACGGCGGCTCCCATCGAGCGGCTGCTCGGCAAGGCCGAGCCGTCCGGCCGGGTCGTGCTCGACGTCCGCTACGAATGGCTCCGGCGCCCCGGCGCCCGCGGCTACGGGGTTCACCGGGCCGCCCTGTTCGGGATGCTCCATCGCGCCGTCACCGCCGATCGGATCGCCATCCATACCGGCCGCACCGTCACCGGCCTCGCCGAAGGCCGCCTCCGCTTCGCCGACGCAGAGGCATCCCCGCCTCACGATCTGCTGGTGGACGCGCTCGGCAGCGGCTCGCCCCTGGCGGGCGAGCAGGCCCGGCCGCTGGCTTACGGAGCGCTCTGGGCGAGCCTCGACTGGGCGGGCGGCTTCGATCCGGCCGCCCTCGAGCAGCGCTACCGCCGTGCCAGCGTCATGACCGGGGTGCTCCCAGTCGGCCACGCGCCCGGCGCCGGCGCCCGCAAGGCGGCCTTTTTCTGGCTGCTTCGGGGCGACCGCCTCGACGGCTGGCGGACCGGCGGCCTCGAAGCGTGGAAGGCGGAGGTCCGGGCGCTCTGGCCGGCGGCCGCGCCGCTCCTCGACCAGGTCGACAGCCAGGATCGCCTGACCTTCGCCCGCTATGCCCATCGCACGCTGCGCCGGCCGGCGGGGCCGGGGATCGTCCACATCGGCGATTCCTGGCACTCGACCAGCCCGCAGCTCGGCCAGGGCGCCAACATGGCCCTGCTCGATGCCTGGGCGTTGGCGAAAGCCCTTCGCGAGGAGGAGGCGCTCGAAACCGCGCTTCGCCGGACGGTGGCGCTTCGCCGCTCCCACGTCCGCCTCTACCAGGCGCTCTCCGCCCTCTTCACCCCCGCCTACCAGTCCGACAGCCGGATCCTGCCCTGGATCCGGGACCGGATCGTGCCGCCCTTCGGCCGGCTGTGGCCGGCGACCCGGATCCAGGCCGAGATGGTGGCCGGCACATTCGGCGGTCCGCTCGAGCGGCTCGGGCTTCGGGGCTAATTCGCTAGATTTTGGCCGTCTTGTCGAGGTGCGCGACGACCGCCGGGTAGACGTCGCGGGCCGCGTTCTTGCCGAAGATGCAGTCGATATGGCCCGTCTCGGCAATCTCCCGGCGCTCGTACCAATGGTCGCCGTTCACCTTGGCGAGTGCCGCGATCGTCTTCTTGGTGCTGGACGGCGAGAAGGCTCGGTTGAGCGCCCCGTGGACGAACAGGGTCGGAATCGCGAAATTGCGGATGTTCGCTTCGGTCAAGTACGTGTCCGCTCCGTCGGCACGCACGACGTGACCCTTGCGCGCGATCTTCGAAAGCTGCCGGAAAGCAGATATATTGGATTTGCCGAACATTTCCGGCATCGCGTCGAGGGTGCCCTGGTTGAGCTGGTCGAGCTGGTAAAGCTGTCCGTAGAGCATGGTGATCCGCCGGCTGGTCAGGCTGCGCGTTCGGTTGTCGGAGCGAAATGGATAGGCGAAGCCCGCGACCGAATCGATCGCACGGGCGAGAAAGTTGCGTTCCCTGGTCGCCCGGGCGTCGAGCAGCTTGACCCCCATCAAGTGCATCAGATCGGGGCCGCGCAGCTGCGCGAGCAGGCCCTGCGGGAAGAAGGGGACATCGGCATGGGCGGCGATCTGCGAGATCACTCCCGAACGCACGCCCTCAAGGCCGCTAAGCATCGCCATGGCGAAGCTCATGGCGCCGTAGCAATGGCCGACGAACTGCACCGATGGCTGGCCGGTCCTGGCCCGCACATAATCGACCGCCGCGGGATAGTCCTTGGAGGCGACGTCGTCGGCCGTGAACTGCTCGCGGGTATAGCCGAGCTCGATGCTCGCGCGGTAGTCGAGCAGCCAGCAATCGTAGCCCGCGGCATAGACATATTCGAGCATGCTGGTGTCGATCGTGTCGATCGTGAAGATCAGGCTGGAGACACCGAGGCCGTGGGCGAAGATCACCGGCCCCTTGTCACCTCCGCGGTAGCGGGTGAGGCGCAGCGTCTTGCCATCAGCGGTGTCGAAATGGTGGATTTCGGGCGTTCCCGCGCGAAGCGGCCGCTTCGCCCGCACCACCTCCGGATCAAAGGTGGACGGCGGGGCGAAGGGCCCTCCGAAGGTCTGGAAGAGTTGGCCTCCGAAGAAGGCTCCGAACTTCGCGATCGTCGCCACCCGGGTCCCGAAGTCGGGCGCATCGGTGACGGTCATCGTCCGTAGCTGGCGGATGAAGTCCTTGGGCGCGATATTCAGCTGGCCCTCGAACCGCAGCGGTCCGCTGCCGTCCGTGCCATCGCGGATTTCGACGAACAAGGTCGTGGTATCGCGCCAGAGATCGAAGCCCTTGTCGTCGTGGATGATCTTGCGACCGGCGAAATGGTAGGATCGTCCGTCGGTCGCGACCAGCGGCATGCGGTAGACCATCTGCCTGGTCTCGACCCGGCCCAGGTCTTCGGTGAACAAGTTCCAGCGGCCGCCGGTGACGGTCAGCGGATCTGGCGACAAAGCGGGCAGGAGTACCGTCCCGATCAGGTCCGCCTCGTGGGCTTTCTCCTCGAGCAGCCGCTCCGCGTCCGGCGCGATGACGGTGACCACGAACGAGGCGGGAGATTCGGCTCCGCCGCCGGCCGCGCGGACGGCGCCGGCCATCTTCTCGGTGAAGCGCACACCGACCGTCTTGGCCTTTCCTTCCTGCTCCGCTTCCCGCGGCGCCGGAGTCATCCTGATCTCGCGGCCCTCGGCCGCGGCAAGCCGAATCATCGCCCGCTCCGCCACCGCCGAGATGGTGAGGAGCGGGTTGACCCCGAGCGAACGCGGCATCACCGCCCCGTCGCAGACGTAGAGACCGGCATGGACGCCGGTCCCCGACAGGCCGGAATAGACCCGGCAATCCACATCGACGACGCCGCCGGCGGCGTCGCTCGCCATCGGGCAGCCGCCGAGCGGATGGACGGTAACGAGATTGTGGCTGAACATCCTGGTCCAGATCGGGTTCGGCACGTAGGTACCGCCGGTCGCTTTGACCGCCGTGCGCAGCTTCTCCGCCACCCGCTCGAAGCCGGGCTTGAGGCCGGCTCCGGGCCAGTCCATCCGCAGCCTGTCGCCGTCGAGCTTCATCGTGCCGTCGGCGCCGTCGTGCGACATGACAAGGAAGGTCTGGGTGTGGTTGACGGCGCCATGATAGGGGCCGCGCGCCAGGCTCTCGATCTCGCGCGCCTTCTCGGACAGCACGTCGCCGGCGTCGGTGTCGGTGCCGAGCGTGCCCGCCGCAAGCGCCATCACCGTGGGCAGGAAACTGCCGATGCCGCCGGGGATAGAGCCTTCCTCGATCACCATGCCCTGCTCGACGTCGGGCGTGCCGCGCAGGTCGATGAGGCCGGTGATGGTCGGGCCCACCGGCCGCTCCTTGTCCTTCGTCCAGTCGTAGGCGGCCGCCTTGTAGCCGAATCCGATGCCGTCGATCGGCTGGTCGTTGTTGTAGCCGAAGGCGAGGACGTCGCCATTGCCGCTGAATCGGCTGCCGAGTTGGGCGGAAAGCGGCAGTCCGCGCTCGCGGGAGCGGAGCAATATCTCGGTCGATCCGAGCGTTCCGGCGGCGAGCACGACGATCCGCGCGGAGACGCTCGGCTGGCCGCCGTCGAAGCCGGCACGGCCGAGGCCGACCGGCTCGTAGCCGACGGTCCAGCCCTCTTCGCCCCCTTTGATCCACTGGACCTTGAGGCCACAAAATATCTCGCAGCCGGACGCCTCGGCGTCGGGCAGATAGTTCATCAAGGTTGTATTCTTGGCACCGATGTTGCAGCCCGAGCAGCAGTCGCCGCAAAGGTTGCAGGCCGGCTGGTAAACTCCGGCCGGATTATAGCCGGCCTCGAAATTGACGTTGATGGGCGGGCGGTCGAGCGTCACCCCTAGCGGCCCGGAAGCCGTCTCCATTGCCCGAAGCTTGTTCAGCCCCGGCCACGACGACGTGCCGTTCGGATAGGGCCGTGGATTGAGCATCGAGCGGGCGCGCGCATAACCCTCGGCGAGATCATCCTTAAGCCCGGCTGGCCACACCGGATCGTCGAAGACACGCGGGTTGGCCTCGAGCGAGACGTTGGCGTTGATCAGCGAGGTGCCGCCGAGCCCGCAGCCGATCAGCACGTTCATGTCCGGACCGACGCGCAGGTCGAACAATTCGGTGCCGTCGCCCTTGTGCAGGCCCGGTCCGTCGATCTGGGTCTCCTTCATGGCCTTAATCGCAGTGTCCGGATACTCGCCGGGATGCCGCTCCTCGCCGCGCTCGAGCAGGGCCACGCTGAACCCCATCCGCGTCAGCCGCGACGCCGCGACTCCGCCGCCATAGCCGGAGCCGATCACGATCGCGTCGTAGCGCGGCTTAAGGTCGGCGAGCGGTCTGGACAGGCGTCTCATAGGTCTATCCTCTCAGACGATGGTTACCGGGCCTTCGATCAGGTGAGCATCAAGCGAGGCGGGAGTGCCACCGCCTTTCGGCACGTTTTCCAGGCCGATCGGATAGAGGTGCAGCTTGGCGCCGCCGTCGATCTTCATGCGCAGGAAGCATTTGTGATTCGCGATTGCCAGCGCGGAAAAGGCCTCGTTCCAGTGCCGGCCCCACAAATTGAGGTTGAGCAACAGGTACAGCCCGAAGATCGTTGCTGCGACGATCGCGGCGATAGCGCTCGCCACGACGACGATTGAGGCTTGAACAAGAGGGTTGAGCAGGCCGCTCGGGGTAACGCAGGCCGCTCCAAGCCGGATCAGGCAGGCTGTAAGCAACATGGCGGCGATGACCTGTACCGCCCAGTGAAGCCCGCCAATCAAAAACCGCTTGCTCTGGCTGTAGGGCGACTCCGCGAAGTAGAAATAGCCTCCAAACGCGGCGGTGGCGAGCAGAACGGTCAACGGCGCCGTGAAGCTCAGTCTGACATATTGCCATACCGAGCCAAGATAGGTGTCGGCCCCCGCAATGGCGTGGATGAGCGATGGAAAGCCCTCGAGTCGGGCGTTGGCGTGAAGCAGCCAATTGTAGAGCAGGTAGGCGACGGCGAATACGAAGGTGAGCCCGGTGTTTCGGAACGCGAAGGCGACGTTGCCGGTGGTGAGCCTCTTCGACGTCTCGGCGCTCGGGAAGAGAGCCTTGCCCGTCTGCCCGATCTTGTTCGCGATTTCGAATTTGCGGTCATAGCCCGCCTTGGTCCGTCGGCCGTCCACCCCCGGTGGAGGATAATCCCATTTGAATGACTTGTCGGTCAGTTGATGGGTGGGATGGAGGAAAGCGCCACCTCCCCCGCAGGTCACGTAATGAACCTCGCCTCGCTGCTGCCGTGCCTCGACGTAGCGGGAATAATGGTGGCTGTCCCCGGTAAGGACCAGCTTCAGCTGGTGGCCCTTGGGTACGAGCCCGGCGGGATCCGCGCCGGCCGCGACTTCCTCGGACGTTGGCGATCTGACGGCAATCCCCGCCAGGCGCTCGAGATAGGAGAAGGTCTCGAACTCCTTCTCCGCATGATCCTTGTCGACATAGGCCCAGTTCGGCATGCCGACGCACAGGATGACCTTCGACTTGTCCTCCATCCAGTTGCTGGCGACATACTGGAAGAAATCGACCTGCGGCTGGTCGATATAGCCCTTGAGCTGGCTGTCGGTACCCCACAGCCACCAGCCACCGGGGAGACGGATGGCGAAGTAGCTTCGCGTCTGCTTTGTCGGTCGCCCCGCGATCCGCTTACCGGGCCTGTCTATGCCCACCGTCCCCGGGGTGGCGATCCGGCGGCGGCAAATCAGGTTTAAGAAGGACCCGAGCCCGTCGTACCAATCGTGATTGCCGGGGATCGCATAGAGGTCGGGCATGTCCGCCTTGGCGGCTGCCGGGGCGGTCGCGAGCGCTTCCTCGAAGGGATGGAGGAAGCGATCATCATAGCTATCGGGCGACGCCGTAGGATAGACGAGGTCGCCGCCCAGGACGAGGATCTGCCCGCGCGGAAGCGCCGCGGGAGCGCCCGCCGGGTTAAGATCCGCTTGGGTGACCAGTTGAGCCATCGCATAGGTCGAGTCCCACCCGTCGCCAGTATCAGCAAGGAAGTCGAGCCAAAACTCGCCGTTTCTCGCGGCCTGACTATAGTCGAAGCTCGGATCGAAGGGCTGGCCGGCCACCGCATTGGCGGCGGCCATTGACTCGCGCCGGTCAGCCATCTCACCGAAAACGGTGGATACCGCGACCCTGATTCCGGTCTGCACGAGGAGGCTCGGATTATACCAAGCCGCCATTGGAAGTCTTTTGCGCATCGACTCCGCACCCCCCACCGGCGAGCATAGGGGCAAGGCGCGCGAGGTCCAGCGCAAATAAATCGGTAATGAAGAAGCTTTGCGCGTCCTCAGGCGCTTATTCGGAGTCTTGCTCCGCGTCACCCTTCGAGTTCGAGAAGAAGGGCTCGACCTCGCCTTTCAGCTTGATCGTCATCGGCTGGCCGAAGCGATCGAGGCTTCGCCCGGCGGCGACCCGGATCCATCCTTCGGAGACGCTATATTCCTCGACGTCCGTGCGCTCCTTGCCCTTGAATCGGATTCCGACCCCGCGGCGAAGCAGCTCGCCGTCGAAGAACGGGCTGCGCGGGTTGAGCGAAAGGCGGTCGGGAAGCGAATCGGCCATGGTCTGTCTCTTCGTTCGATCTGAGTGCTTATCCCTCTCCCGTTCCTACGGGAGAGGAGGGGCCCGCCGCGAAGCGGTGGGAGGTGAGGGTCTGTACACCGGCGCCGGAAACGACCCTCACCTTCCAAGCCTTCGGCTTGAGCCCCTCCTCTCCCGCGAAAAGCGGGAGAGGCGTTTCATGGACTAGCGAAGCTTGCTGATCTTGAGCCCGTCCTGCTTGGCGCGATCCTTCACCGACTCTTCGGTCCGGGTCAACGCCTTGGCGACCGCTTTCAGGGACATGCCCTTGCCGGCGAGCAGGTGGAGCTTCTGAATCTCCTCCTGCTTCCAGGGCTGCCGGTGCCGGGCGAAGGGCTCGGCCATCAGTCCTTCGCCACCACGCCCTTGCTCGAGGGGTTGGCGGCGATGGTCTTCTTGACCTCCTTCTTGGGCTTCCTGGCTTCCTTGTTGCTCTTCTTCTGACCCTTGGCCATCTTCCGTCTCCTCCAGGTTCGTCATGCCGGACTTGATCCGGCATCCACCTTTTTCCGTCCGTTCCGCGCCTGAAGGAAGGTGGGCCCCGGATCAAGTCCGGGGTGACGGTTCACCCCTTCTTCGAAGCGATATAGGCGTCCACCTGCTGCTCCAATATGTCGAGCGGCAAGGGGCCGTTCTCGAGCACCGCCGCGTGGAAATCGCGGATGTCGAAACGGCCGCCAAGCGCCGACTTCGCCCGCTCGCGAAGCTCGAGGATCTTGAGCTGCCCGATCTTGTAGCTCGTCGCCTGGCCCGGATTGTTGATGTATCGCTCCACCTCCTTGACGATGTCGCGCTCGGACAGGAGCGAATTGTCCTGGAAATATCTGATCGCCCGCTCGCGCGTCCACCGCTTGGAATGAAGGCCGGTGTCGGTGACGAGCCGGACGGCCCGCCAAAGCTCCAGCGAAAGGTGCCCGAACATCGAATAGGGGTCCTGGTAGAAGCCCATCTCGCGCCCCAGCCGCTCGGCATAGAGGCCCCAGCCCTCGCTATAGGCGCCGTAGCCGCCGAACCGGCGGAACTTGGGAACGCCCTCAAGCTCCTGCTGGAGCGCGATCTGGAAGTGATGGCCGGGCGCGCCCTCGTGATAGGCGATGCCCTCGATCTGGGGCTTGAGCACCTGGTTCATGTCGGCCAGGTTCACGTAGAAGATGCCCGGGCGGGAGCCGTCGGGCGAAGGCCGGTTGTAGAAGGCGACCGAGGCCGTCTCCTGCCGCCACGTCTCGACCGCGCGCACTTCCAGCGGAGCCTTGGGCAGCCGGCTGAACCATTTCGGAGCCGCTTCCATCACCTGGGCGATGAAGGCGTTGGCGTCGGCGAGGTAGCGCTGCCGCCCCGCATCGGTGTTCGGATATTTGAACTGGGCGCCCGTCTTGATGTGGCCGAAGAATTGCTGGAGCGTCCCCTTGAACCCCACCTGCGCCTTGATCGCCTCCATCTCGCGGTGGATCCGGGCGACCTCGTCGAGCCCGATCTGGTGGATGCGGTCGGCGGAGAGGTCGGTGGTGGTCTGGGCGCGAAGGCGCGAGGCGTAGAATTCCGCGCCTTGGGGAAGGCTCCAGGCGCCGCTGTTGCCGGTCGCCTTGGGCTCGATCGCGTCGAGCGTCGACAGCATGTCGCCTATGGCCCGGCGGAAGGGGCCGGAAAGCGCCGCCGAAGCCTCGGCGATCAGCCGCGCCTTGACGTCGGCGGGCGCGTCGAGCGCGGCGACCTTCTTCCTGAAGTCGGCCAGCAAAGGCGAATCCGGCCCCGCTTCGAACGGCGCTCCGGCGATCGCCCGCCGGGCGTCCGCGCGCACCGGTGCGAAGTTGAATTTCGGGGGCACGATCCCCTTCTCCGCCTGGGCCCGCACCTCGGCGTTGATCTCGCGCATCGCCCGCTCGGTTTCGCGAAGCCGGGCGACATAGGCTTCGGCGTCGGCGACGCTGTCGACCCGGTGCTGGTTGATCAGGAAGACCGGGAAGGCCCCCGCCGGGCTGCCGTTGGTCGACATCGCAAAGCCGTAGTCGCGCCAGCGAAACTGCTCGCGGCCGCGAACGACGTTATATTCGAACAGGCGGTAGTTGAGCTGGCCCGCCGGGCTCAGCCGCGAATAGTCGAAGTCCGACTTCATCCGCGCCAGCCGCGCCTCCGAAAGCGCCCGCTGCCGCTCCGCCTGGGCGTCGGTATAATCGTCGAGCCGGTCGTAGCCCGTCTTCGTGCCGAGCGCCGTCAGCGTCTCGGGCGAGGAAGCGATGGCCTCGTCGAACGCGGAGTCGAGGAAGGCGAGGAGCCGGGCATCCTCCTGCTGGGCGGTCGCGGGCGGGCCAGGCGGCGGGCTTTCCGCAACCGCAACCTCCGGCGGCCCGGCCGGACGGGTGGCGCAGGCGCCGAGGAGGAGGAGGAGGAGGGCGGCGAGAGGATGGGCTAGTTTCATGCGAGCCCTCTAGCGCTTCGCTACGGCTTTGTCCTCCCTGTGCGAAGCATGGGGAGGGGGACCACACGAAGTGTGGTGGAGGGGTAATCGCGCCGGACTCAGCGGCTCGCGCTCGAACCCACAAGCTCGGAGCCTTCTACCACTCCACCATGCTGCGCACGGTCCCCCTCCCGGAGCGAGCTCGGCGGGGACAGGTTATGAAGCCAGCACGGATCCCACTGCGGCTCCGGCCCGAACCGCGTCGCGAGGAAATCGACGACGGCCCGCACTCGAGCCGTCGTCGCCCGCCCCGGCGGCATCACCGCGTAGAGCCCGGCTTCCTCCATCGGGTAATCGCGAAGCACCGGCTCCAGCGTTCCGGCCTCGAAGCCCGGCGCTGCGATGAAGCTGGGCAGGATGCAGATCCCCAGCCCCGCTTCCGCCGCCGCTCGAAGCATCTCGCCATTGTCCGCCCTCAGCCGCGGGCGCCCGCGCACATATTCCCACCGGCCCGCGACCCGGAACCGCCATTGCTCGTTGGCGTAGAGCAGGATGTCGTGATCGGCGAGGTCGCGCGGATGCTCCGGCCGCCCCCGGGCCGCCAGATAGGCCGGGCTCGCCGTCGCCACCTTGCGGACCGGTGCGATCCTCCGGGCGATGAGCGCGCTGTCCTTGAGCGATCCGATGCGCACCGCCACGTCGAAGCCGCCGGCGGCGAGGTCCACCGCGCGGTCGTCGAACGAAATGTCGAGCTCGACCCGGGGATGGGCCGTGGCGAACTCCGCCAGCGCCGGGGCCAGATGCTGCACCCCGAAAGAGAGCGGCGCCGAAAGCCGGATCGGCCCGGCCACCTGGGTCACCGCCTCGGCCACCACCTCCTCTGCCGCCTCGAGATCGGCGAGGATGTTGGAGGCCCGCTCGTAATAGGCCTGCCCGACCTCCGTCGGCTGCGTTCCCTGCGCCGTCCGGGTCAGAAGCCGGGCGCCCAGTTGCTCCTCCAGCCGCGCGACCCGCCGCGACAGGATCGACTTCGACATTCCCATGCGCTCGCCGGCGCGGCTGAACGCGCCCGTCTCCACCACTCGCACGAAGGCGAGGACGTCGAGCAGGTCGGTCGATGAGCGTTCCATGATTTGCAACACCATAGTGCAGAATGCATCTCTATAAGCAACGCACCTAGAGGCTTACATCGGTCCCTGCAAGTTCAGGAGGCTGAAATGACCAACGTTCTCATCGTCGACAGCGCCGCCACCGGCGAAGCGTCCGTCACCCGCCGGCTGACCGGTGAGCTGGAGGCGCTTCTCCGCGGCCGCGGCCCGGTGCGGATCGTCCGTCGCGACGTCGGCACCGACACCATTCCCCATTTGACGGCGCAGACCACGCCCGCGATCCGCGGCGCCGAGCCCGCTACCGACGCCGCCCGCGACGCCATCGCGCTTTCCGACGCGCTGATCGCAGAGCTCAGGGCGGCCGACGTCGTGGTGATCGGCGCGCCCATGTACAATTTCGGGATCGCCTCGACCCTCAAGGCCTGGTTCGATCATGTGCTTCGCGCCGGGATCACCTTCCGCTATTCGGAGGCCGGACCCGAGGGGCTGCTCAAGGGCAAGAAGGCGATCGTCATCGAGAGCCGCGCCGGCCTCTACAGCTCGGGCCCGTCCGCGCCGATGGACAGTCAGGAACCGCATCTGCGCACGCTGCTGAGCTTCATGGGCCTCGACGACGTGGCGTTCGTACGGGTCGAGAAGCTGGCCTTCGGGCCGGACAGCGCCGCCGCCTCGATCGCGGAGGCGGTGGAGCAGCTCCGCTCGCTGGCCGCCGAAGAGCTGCCGCTGGCGGCCTGAAAATCCTCCCCCGGCATTTGCCGGGGAGGGGGACCAGGCGAAGCCTGGTGGAGGAGTTCTTCCCGGCGTCCGAAGAACCCCTCCACCGCCCTTCGGGCGGTCCCCCCTCCCCGCGAAACCGCGGGGAGGATTTTCCGACGTTCATTCCATCTTCCACCCGAAAAGGAGAACCGAACATGAAGCTCTATTACGCCCCCGGCGCCTGCTCCCAGGCTCCCCACATCGTCGCCCGCGAAGCCGGCCTCGACATCGAGCTCGCCAACGTCCGCTTCCCCGACAAGGTCACCGACGACGGCGAGAAGCTGACCGACGTCAACCCGAAGGGCGCCGTGCCCACGCTCAGGCTCGACGACGGCGAGGTGCTTACCGAGAATGCGGTGATCCTGCAGTATCTCGCCGACCAGGCGGGCGGCTCGGAGCTCGCCCTTCCGTCCTCCGGCATCGAGCGCTATCGGCTCCTGGAATGGCTGAACTTCATCGCGACCGAGCTCCACAAGGGCTTCGGGCCGCTGTGGAACCCGGCCACTCCCGATACCTTCAAGGAAGCGACCCGCGAGGCGCTCGGCAAGAAGTTCGACTATCTCCAGGAGAAGATCGGGGAAGGCCCGTACATCCTCCGCGAGCGCTTCTCGATCCTCGACGCCTACGCCTTCGCGGTCCTGAACTGGACGAAGGTCCACTCCATCGACATCGCCCGCTGGCCCGGCCTCGCCGCATATCTCGGACGGGTCGCCCAACGCCCGGCCGTGCAGGAGACGCTGCGCGCCGAGGGTTTGATCTAGCCCCAATTCCTCCCCGAGCTCGTCTCGGGGAGGAGCTTTCAACGGACTTGGGAGAGAAATCATGATCGACATCCGCCCCTTCGTCACCCTCGGCCACGCCGACCATGGCTGGCTCAACGCCCGCCATCATTTCTCCTTCGCCGATTATTACGACCCCGCCCGCACCGCCTGGGGCGCGATCCGGGTCTGGAACGACGACGAGATCGCAGCCCGCTCCGGCTTCCCGCCCCATCCCCATTCGGACATGGAGATCATCACCTATGTCCGCGAGGGCGCCATCACCCACCAGGATTCGATGGGCAACAAGGGCCGGACCGGGGCCGGCGACGTCCAGGTGATGTCGGCCGGCACCGGAGTGCGCCACGCGGAATATAATCTCGAGGACGAGAAGACGACGCTGTTCCAGATCTGGGTTCATACCGACAAGCCGGGCGCCGAGCCCGGCTGGGGCGCGAGGGCCTTTCCAAAGGACGACCGCGCCGGCAATTTCGTCACTCTCGCCAGCGGCTTCGCGGAGGATGCCGAGGCGCTGAAGATCAACGCCGCCGCCCGGGTACTTGGAGCGTCCCTGACCGCGGGTGAGTCGGCCGAGCTGACCCTCGACCCGGCCCGCCACGTATACCTCGTCGCCGTCGGCGGAGCGATCGAGGTCAACGGTCGGCGGGCCGAGCCCAGGGACGGAATCGCCGTGACGGGGGAGGAGAAGCTGACGATAAGCGCGATGGAGGACGCCGAGATCGTCCTCGTCGACGCCCGCTGACCGGAAACCCTCCCCCGCCTTTCGCGGGGGAGGAACGTCGCCGGCTGCCCCTCGTTGGCGCGGGACAGGTCCCGAAGGAGCAGCTCATGACCAAGGACGCCAATCTCGCCGCTACCCAAAGATGGGGCGCCGAAGTCGCCAGCAAGGGCGATTACGACGTCCTCGACGAGATCCTGGCGCCGAACTTCGTCGACCATGATCCGGCGCCCGACCAGGGCCCGGGAATCGAGGGGCTGAAAGGCTTCTTCAAGACGATGCGGGCGGCTTTCCCCGATCTGAAGGCGGAGCCGGTCGAAATCGTCGCCACCGACGATCATGTCGCAATGCGCTACACGATCAGCGGCACCCATAGCGGCGAGTTCCAGGGCGTCGCCGCGACGGGGAAGAGCTTCAAGGTCGCCGCCTTGCAGCTTGCCCGCTTCGAGAACGGACGATGCGTCGAGCGCTGGGGTTCGACGGACGAGCTCGGAATGATGAAGCAGCTGGGCATCCTCGCCGACGTCGCGGGCGGCCCGGGCGAGGAGAAGGGCGTGATCGCGGCCTTCTTCGGCGGCTGACCGGTCCGACCGCCTAGCCTCCGTCGTCCGGGCGACTCTCCCACCATTGGGCGTAGGGGCTGTTCTGGACCAAGCGTCGGTTGTGGTCGGGAGCCCCGTCGTCCCACCAGACCGCGCCGCGCTCGCCAAGCGCTTCCTTGGCGGCCTGCACTCTCGATCGCGCCGATTTCAGGGCGCTGGTATCATCGGCGTGCAGCGCCGCTCTGACGGCTCGTCTCGCCTCCATCAGCGCCTCGACGAGCCTTTGCCGGGTTTCGGCGGGAAGCCGGGGGTTGCTTGCCCGCCAGAGCCGACCCTCGACGACGATGTAGCGGCCGTCGGGCGTAAGCGCCGCGGTCACCCGTCTTCGCCCCCGACGGCGCCTGCGAACCCGCCCAACGCCGCCAGCGCCCGCTCGCGGGCGGCGCGGTGGCCGATGATCGCTTCCGGATATCCGGGCGGCCGGGCGTCCCCCGGCTCGTGGATGAGCCCGTCGCTCAAGCCGCGGAGCTCCGGCACCCACCTGCGGATATAATCCCCGGCGCCGAATTTCTCCGACTGGACGATGGGCGCCATGATCCGGTTGAAGGGCTGGCTGTCGACCCCGGTGCCGGCGATCCATTGCCAGTTCTGGCTGTTGTTGCCGTAGTCGGCGTCGACGAGAGTGTCCCAGAACCACTCCGCCCCGCGCCTCCAGTCGACGACCAGATGCTTCACCAGGAAGGAGGCGGCGATCATCCGGACCCGGTTGTGCATCCAGCCCGTCGCCCAGAGCTGGCGCATTCCCGCGTCGACGATCGGATATCCGGTCCGTCCCCGGCTCCAGGCCTCGAAATCGGCGTCGGCCCGTGCCCCCGTTCGCCAGGGGAAATGCTCGAAAGCGGGCCGCCCCGCCTTCTCTCCCACCTCCGGCTGGGCGAGCATGACGTTGTGCGAGAAGTCCCGCCACGCCAGCTCCTTTCGAAACTTCTCTCCGGCTTCCCGCGGCAACCGGTCCCAGATCAGCCTCGGCGAGAGCTCGCCGAAATGGAGGTGCGGGGAAAAGCGGCTGGTGCCTTCCGAGCCGGGCCGGTCGCGCTCCCCGCCATAATTCCCGGCGCGGCCGGCGAAGCCGCAAAGCCGCTCCAGCGCCGCCGCCTCGCCCGGCCGCCATTCGCCGCCGAAGCCGCTCGCCCAGTTCGGGCGCGTCGGAAGCAGCCCCCAGGAAGGAAGATCGTCGCTTGGCGGCCATCGCTCCGGCGGCTGAAGCCCTTCCGGAGCCGCGGCCGGCTGCGGCGGCGGAAGGCGTTCCTGGAGCGCGCGCCAATAAGGCGTGTAGATTTTGTAAGGGGTGCCGGTGCCGGTCCTGACATCCTCGGGCGGCGCCAGGACGCTGCCGGCGTGGAGAGTCAGCTCCAGCGACCCGCCCACTTGGCGCTCCGCCTCCCGCCACCACGGCTCATAGTGCCTCGTCGCGTGGATCCGGCGGGCTCCCGTCTCCGCGGCAAGCCGCTGCAGCTCGGCCTCCGCCCCGCCCCGCCTGAGGATCAGGCGGGACCCGAGCCGGCGCAGGCTGTCGTCGAGACTCTCGAGGCTGTGATGAAGCCACCAGCGCTGGGCGCCGCCGATCCTCCATCGCCCCGGCGTCGCGTCGTCGAGAATGTAGGCGGGGATCACCGGCCCCTGGCTCGCCGCCGCGGCCAGCGCGGGCTGATCGTGCAGGCGCAGATCCTGCCGGAGCCAGACGATGGAGGGAGAAGTCACGTCTGGGGGAGCTCAGGCGACCGAGGCGGCGTCGGAAAGGTGCACATGCTCGTCCACCCGCTCGACGGAGCTCAGGTTGACATAATGATGCGTGAGCTTGATCCGGTCGCCCTCGACCCCGTTGACCGTCCCGACCCGCGATCCGTCCGCGGCCCGGACCTCCATATGCGCACCGATTCCGGACGCCTTCGCCATTTCGATTTCCTCTTCGCTCGATGGGGTGAACGGAGGATTCAACCGGCCGGCTGGAGGCCCGGTTCCTACGGGCTTTGTACCGTGGTGGGGGGCGGGCCATATGGCCGGCCTGTACTTCTAAATCCTCCCCGCGGGGAGGGGGACCAGGCGAAGCCTGGTGGAGGGGTTTTTGGGGCCGCATTACCCCTCCACCAAGCTTCGCTCGGTCCCCCTCCTTCGGAAATCCGGGGGAGGAATTAAGAGGAGGAACTCCCTCCTCAGCCGAAGTTGAGCAGAGCCCCGAGGAAGAAGGGCGCCAGCAGGAAGAGCGCGAAGAGCAGAAGGACCAGCATGAGCAGCCGGCCGAGGCAGCCGCCGCCGCGCCGCCGCCTTCGCGGCGCCGCTTCATGCTCTTCATAGCCGGGCCGCCCGCCTCGTCCACGCCGGCTGCGCGCGGCGGCCCCGAGCATTGCGGCCACCAGGCTGGCGAGATCGGGGCTCGGCGCGCGGCGATATTCGCGCCCCGGCCCGGCGTGCGGACCTCCCCGTTCCCACGGTCCGGGACCGTCTTCGATCCCGCTCATGCCCGGATCCGGCTCGATGGTCCGTATCGGTCGGGGCCGCGGGCGTTCCGGAGGCGGCGGAGCTTCCCGGACCGCCACCGGATCCCCGAAGCGGGCGCCGCACCGCGGGCAGGCGGGCGAATCCACCCAGATGCCCGGCGTGTGGTTGGTGCAGAAATAGCGGACCGGCGCCTCGCGGCATGCCTCGCACTCCCCGCCTCCCGGCTGGACGGTCCCGCAATTGGGGCATCTGAGGACGAGCCCGGCCATCACCCGCACTCCACCGCCGGCGCCTCGGCCGGGGCCTCGGGTTGCGGGAAGACGGCGTTCACCAGCTCCGCCGGCACATGCAGGCGGTAGAGCCCGGGCAACGACCGGGGAATGTAGCGGGCCATCGTCGGCGCCCGCTCGAAAGGGCCGAAGCTCTCACGCGGCAGCCGGCGCGAGAGCGCTACCGTCGTCAGCACCGGATGATCCTTGTAGGCGGGATAGATGACGAAGCGGTCCTCCACATGGTCGTGGCCCCGGACCATGTGGGTCACCGGCCGGCCGAGCCGGGCGCTGAGCGCGCAGAAGGCGGCGAAATCCTCCCGTCCGAACTGGCTCCCGCGGGTGAAGCGGTTGGGCATCTTCTTGCGCGCGGTGGGATGGGCGCGGGTCCAGGTGAAATCGGAAAGGCAGGCGGGGTCGTTCCAATCCCCCGTCTCCTCCAGCCGCGCGTGGAGGTCGGTGAGCGGGAAGCCGGCATGGGCGATCAGCAGCCCGTCCGGAAGGAAGAGCGCGTGCGGCGCCTGCGCGAAGAAGCGGACGGCGAGCTTGCCCGCCCGCTCGATCCATTCGTGCGCCCGATTGGCGTTAAGGAAGTCGGCGAAATCCCCGGGCGAGACGCTCGACGCGAAGCGGTTGCCGTCGAAGGAAAGCGCCTCGTCGTGATTGCCGACGATCACGCACACCTTGCCCGGCCGCTCCAGGATGAGCTCGAACACCCGCAGCAGGAGCTCGAGCCCCCAGCCCTCGTCGTCGAACAGGTCGCCGAGCAGGACGATGTCGGGAGGCGCGGCCGCCCCCTCCTCCTCCGCCTTCATCTCGATGAGGGCCAGTGCCGCTTCGAGCGCGAGGAGATCGCCGTGAAGGTCGCCGATGATCCACAGGGGCGCGGCCTCATCAACCTCGCCGACCTTGATCGCCTGGTCGGCGCCGTCCGCCCGGAAGCGGTCGAAGAGCAGCCCGGGGCCCTCCTCCCTGTCGAGAAGCGCCTCGAACGCTTCGACGGTCGCTCGAATCCGCGACCGGACGGCGGGGGGCGACACGGCCTCGCGGACGGCGTCCCAGTCCAGGTCGCGGACATCTTCGACCATGGGAATCGCGACCGGCGCCGGCGCATCGGCGGAGGCCGCCCCGCCGCAGGGCAGGCCCGCTCCGGCTTCCGGTTCGACCGGCGCTTCGGGAACCTCGTCCATCACGCCGCCCGGACGGTGAGCGGCAGTTTGGCGACCTTCTTCGCCTCGTTTCCGACGGCGATCTGGTCGCCCGAGCGAAGCGGGTGCGCTCCGGTCAAGGCGCGGCCGTTGACGAGCGTCTGGTTGGTCGTCGGCCCGGCCGGCTTCAGGGTCCATTGCCCGGACCCGCTCCGCTCGACGACGCACTGGCGCTCGTCCCAATATTCGGCCTCCGCGCCGAACTGGCGCATGAGCATCTTGCCGAGCTCCGTCCGGATCCCGATCTGGAGAGTCTTGCCGCCCGCCGCAAGCAGCTCCAGCGAGTCCGAGACGAGTGCCGCCCCGCCCGCGGCCGGAACGGCTGGAGGACGGGAAGGCGCGGGTGTCCCCGCGGGTTTCGGCGCCGCTTTGGCCGCCGGCGCGGGCGGCGGCGGCGCGGGCTTCCTGTCCCGCCCGCTGAGCGTCGCCCGAAGCTGCGCCGCCGTCGGCCGCCTGGCGGGATCCGGGTCGAGGCAGCGGTGGAGGGCGGCGCTCACGTCCGCGTTTCTCGCCGGCCAGGGCATCTCGCCGAGCAGCGCCGGCGGCTCCGCCTTGTAGCCCTGGACGAGGCGGGCGTAGTCCGACTGGTCCTCCGACCAATAGGGATGCCGCCCGGCCAGAAGCTCGTAGAGGATGAGGCCGCAGGTGAAGACGTCGGAAGCCGGCTCCGGCACCGAGCCCCTCGTCAGATGCTCGGGCGAGCGGTAATTGTCCGTGCCCACATAGCCCTGGTGTCCGTGCCAGGGCGGACGCCGGTCGGCCAGCACCGAGAAATCCATGTCGATGAGCTTGAGCTGGAATTCGGAGGCGATCGTCGGATCCTCGATCAGATAGGCGTTGGCGGGCTTGAGGTCGGCATGGACGATCTTCACGTCGTGGAGCGCCGCGATCCCAGCGACGAGGACCTTGGCCCAGGTCGCGTGCCGCGCCCACACCTTGGGATCGCTGGTCGGCGCCTTGCGCGTCGCCCGGTGCGCCTCGCGCTCCTTGTCCAGCACCTGCTGCAGGTCGGCGCCATTCTCGACGAACTGGAAGGCCTGGAAGTAGCAGCGCCCGCCCCAAACCTCCTCGAAGGAATCCACCTGCGCGACCGCGAAATTATCCGCCTTGCCCCGGACGACCCGGGCGGAGAGCTCCTTCTGGTAGGCGACGAAATCCTTGTACCAGACCACCGTCGGCGCCGGCGACTTGTACTGCTTGAAGAACACCTTCCGCCCGCTCGGCGCGAGAGCGGCATAGGAGATGGCCATCATCCCGGGGCCGAACACCTTCGTTATCCGGTAGCCGCGGATGACGTCGCCGACTTTGAGCTTCTTCGCCATCGCCCGCCCTCAGGGCCGGTCCCGCCCCCTCAAAGCGCGACCGTTTCGGCGGAGCGCGAGACGCTCGCGGCGAGCTGCTTGAGCGTGTTCCGGAAATTGGTCTGGTCGGAGGTGAATTTCTGAAGCGCCTCCTGGGCGTTCAGCCCTTCATATTCGACCACCTCCCACTCGGACTTGTCGATCTGGCTGAGCCGGTCGTAGCCCTCGAAATTGGGCGCGAAGATGGAAAGGATGATCCGGTTCGCCATCACCGCGTTGGCGACGTCCTGGAGCGATCCGCCCTTGGCCTCCGGGATGCTCATCGTCTCCTTGAACGAGGCGTCGGTGAACACGACCACCACCCGGGCCGCATCGCTCCGGTAGCGCCACTTGCCTGCTTCCACCGTCTGCGCGCCCTTCGGCGAAGCCTCCATCGTCGCGACCTTGTAGAGCGTGTCGAGGAGCGACTCCGGCTCGTCGCCTCCGCCATTGGCCTGGAGCGCCGCAAGTTGCGCCTTGAGCTCGGTCTGGTCGCGGACGAAATCGTTGTCGACGATCCAGGGCAGCCCTTCGCTCTCCGCCGCCTCGATGTCGCGATAGCCCACGACCTTCGCGCGCCAGTCCTTGACCGGCGCGGCGTTGTTGGCGTCGCCGCTGCTCAGCGAGCCCACGAACGTCTCGATATTCTGGCGGAGTGCGTCGATGCACGGCGCCATGCTGCCGCTGATGTCGACCACGAAGACGATGTCCGCGACGCCCTTGGTCTTCTCGCGGCTCTGCGGAGCCTGCTCGGCCGCGGCGATCTCGGATACTCCGCCGGAGCTCGCCTCGGTGGGAAGCGGAGTGCCCGCGAGGTCGGGCGCCGCCGTCTCGGGCGCCAGCGTCTCGGCGGCGGCGGTGTCCGCCGGCGGTGCGGCGCCGGCCTCGTCGGCGACGGGGGCGGTCGGATCGGTGCTGCTCATACTTATACTCCGTTGGCGGCGCTGGGCGCCCGAGTGCGGGCCCATTGGGCAAGCGAACGAGATTTGCTGAGGTTCGTTCCGGCGGATTTGGGCGGCACGACGCCAGACTGCCCCCCGCCGTCATCCCGGCGAAAGCCGGGACCTCGGGGAGACCCACCGAGACTTCTCGTCCGGAAATCCCGGCTTTCGGCGCTCCCATCAAAGTACTACTTTTGATGGGAGCCCTCCCGGGATGACGAGGTGGTCGGTCCATGTTCAAGGATGCCGGATCAAGTCCGGCATGAGGGGTGGCCGGAAGGCGGGGCGGGCTGAACCCGGCGGCACGAGGCGAGCGAGGCGCGGCCCCAGCGACCGCGAACCCCGCCGCCGCCCCCGCCCGCCGCGAAATCGAGGCCCGGCCGGAGCCCCCTCCCCAACCGTTGCGATCCCACATTTCCGAATATGTCGGTAATTGGTGCCAGGCACCAATTTCTAAGTGTTTGAGTTTTATCGGGGGCCGAACGGAGCGCGCATCGCGTTTTCGGATTTTCGCTGGCTGGTGCGCGAGCCCAGCACCGGCCGATCCGGGTTGCCGGCTTTGCCCGCCTTCGCAGTCCCGTAAAAAGGAGAGGAGCGACCGCCGAACCACCCGAGGAGCCGCCCGATGTCCGACCACGATTATGCCCGCGGCCGGCGGGACGGCCTTCGCCTGGCCTTGGGCGTGCTCGCGGCCGAGGAGGCAAGATGGGCGGCTCTCCTCGGCGAGAGCCCGGCCTGGCGGACCAACCTGGCTCGCGACATCCGCCACAAGTCGCTCCAGGTCGCCCAGAAGCGGGTGCAGACGGTCCTCAACCGGCTCACGCCGAAAGACGAGACTTCGGAGATGAGCCTCGAGCTCGCGGCGGCGCTCGACAAGGCCGGGCTGTAGCTTCTCCGGCGACCCGAGTGACTCAGGTTACGGGCTGGACATTGTCGCCGCCATTTCGGTCGATGTAGAAATTATAGGGGTCGACGCCCGCATAAGCCGGCTTTCGGTCGGTGACGAAGCGGAAAACCTGCTTGCCGCTGCGCACCTTCCGGCGCTCCATGCGGATCACGTCCTTCTTGCCGAAACCGGATCCGCCGGGTCCGGCGCTGAAAAGGCCGATCTCGATAGAGTCGCCGAGCGGCGCCTCCTTCTCCTCGCCCCTGCCGCTGACGTGGAACTTCCTCGCCTCGACCGGCACGGTGACGTCCCACCTTCCATCCGGCCGCTTGACCGCCTTCGGCTCACCCGCCTTGAGGTCGTACAGCGTGATCCGCTCGAACAGGTCAGTGATCAGCGCCTGGTCCTCCGGCGTCCCGGCTTCCTCGCGAAGCATTGCGATCAGGTCGAGGGAACGCGGGTAGGGGGCGGCTTTGAAACGGTGCTTCTCGACGAACCGCCGAAGCGCGCGGTTCACCGCCTCCTCGCCCATCCGATGCTGGAGCAGGTAGAAAGCGAGCGGGCCTTTGCCGTATTCGACATAATCCTGACCGGGCGCGACGCTGACGAGCGGCTGCTCCTCGGCCACCTGGGTGCGGCGGCCGGTCAGGTACCGATCGAGCTGGAACTGGAGGAAGGGCCGGATCCCGTCATCGCCCTCGAGCCGCTTCATCACCATCAGAGCGGAATATTGAGCAAGCGACTCTATCAACAGTCCGGCGCCCTGCATCCTGGCGCCCAGGACCTGTTGCCCCCACCATTGGTGGGCAAGCTCGTGGGCGGTGAGCATGCTGACCCCGTCGAAATCGCCCTCGCTGCGCCGATCGAGGGCGAATACGGACTCGTAGACGGCGATGGTGTTCGGGAAGGCCTGGCCCCCGCCGTCATGGCCCGCGCGCTCGGCGATGCTTATCTGGGCGTAGGGATAGGGGCCGAAAGCGCGGTTGTAATAATCGGTGGAGGTCCGCATCGCCTTCATCATGCGCTCGACATTCCAGTGATGCGCGGGGTGGTGGTAGATGCTGTGTGCGATGCCCCCGTGGACCAGCCTTCTGACGGCATAGCGGCCCGACTGGATCGCGAAGTAGCTCTTGATGGGCGTGTCGGACAGGAACCGCGCCGTCCGCCGGCCATTGCGGACGCGCTCCGACACCCTCTTGCCCGGCGCGACCGGTATCTGATCGGCCGCGGTGGAGACCGTGATATCGGCGGTGGTCCAGCTGGCGTCACCGTTGTGCGGGGTGCCCATGGCCTCCAGATCTCCCAGCCGCGGGAAAGGCTGCCGTTCCGGAAGTCCGTATTTGCGCCGCGTGGCCGGATCCCCGATCAGGCCGTTGTCGGTCATCCCGATCCGCGGCGTCAGCTCGAAAGTGTTGAGATCGGTGCCGTTCGGCGCCAGCCTCGACTCGTTGCCCGAGGCCCTGAAACCGACCTGCTGCCGGCGGGTGCGGAAGGCCAGCGACCGCGCTTCCCCCGGCTGCATCGGGGAATCGAGACGATAGATCCGGTAGTCGAACGCCTCGTCGTTCCGTTCCAGCCGCGCCGCCGGAAAGTCTAGATCGACCAGGTGGAGATCCAGGTTCGTGAGGCGCACGTGGACTCTTTGGATCGGCGTGCGGCTTTCGTTCACCAGCCGGTAACGGCCGCGGATTTCTGCGCGGGCCTCCTCCGGATAGAGGGCGACGTCCAGCACGACATGCCTGATCGCCGGCTGCGGCAGGCCCGCGTAGCGGAAGTAGCGCTTTTCATATTCGGCGTAGTGGCGCTGCGTTTCGCCCGAGGTGCGGAAGTCGTTCAGGATAAGCGTGTTGTAGACGATCCAGGATCCGCTCAGCGCGAACAGCGCAACGGCGGCCGCTGCCGTCAGTCCGGTTGTGCCCTTCAGCCGAGCGGGGAGCCGGCGCAGCCGGGGCTTCAGGCGCTGTTCGGTGCCGCGCGGCCACAGCAGGTGCACCGCGAGCAGCAGCAGAGCCGCCGTCGCCGCCCAGAACAGCCGGAACCACCAGGCCGCCGCCCCGGAATATCCGATGCCGGCCATGTCCGACGGAGAGACGGAGGGGACGCGGCCATAGAGCAGCATGGGATGCTCGAGGCCGAGGGAGGGCGCCGCGAAGAGAAGGATGATGTAGAGGCCCATCACGCCCCAGCCCACGAATTTGCCCGGGCTGAGCGCCTGGACGAAAACCGCGAGCGCGGCGAGCAGGAGAGCGTCCGCCGCGCCGGGCAGGAGATACCAGTGCAGATATTCGCGAAGCGCGATATCCACGGCGCCGTCCAGCAGCTGAACCAGGATTCCGACCATCATTCCGACGAGCAGGGTGGCGAGCAGAACCAGCGCCAGCCCGAGCATCTTGGGAAGCATCAAGGCCCATGCCGGAAGCGGGGTCGCATCGATGATCTCGTGGATCTTGCGTTCGCGCTCGCGCCACACGAGCTCGCCGCCGTAGAAAGTGGCGATGATGATCACGATCGTGGCGAAGGTCGCCTGGATGATCGGCACGGATACCGGGGTGAGCGGATAAAGCGGACCCTCGAGAAAGCCCGAAGCGCCTGACAGGCTCGGAAGAGTGATGAGGAAGGCGATGAGGAGAAGGATCAGGAAGACCGGGCTCTTCAGGATGTGGCGCGCTTCCATCCCCGCTCGGGCGGCGAACTGCTTGAGGCCGGTCAGGCGGTCGAATCGGGGTTCAGCCAGGCGGTCGAATCGCGCGGCCGGGGCGGAAGCGGAAGAAGGCGGCGCGATCGCCGCCTGAAGCTTCAGCTTGCGCTGCCGGCGCCGCGAGATGCCCCGCTCGGAAAAGCGGAACAGGCGATAGGTCAGGGCCATGAGGAGGATCGAAGCGCCGACCCAGAACAGCCTGCTCTGAACGATCAGGTCCGAAACGGGCACCATGCCGGCGTTGAGCTCGGCCGCCGTGAAATATCTGGAGCTCGCCATGTAGGTCGACATGCCGAAAGGATCGACGAAGGCACGGAAGCTCAGGAGCTGTGGCTGCCCCCCCATCAATCCCTGCGAGAGGAAGTACAGGACGAGAAGTCCCACCACCCCGATGAACGTTCCCGATGTCGAGCGGGTCGCGGTGGCGAGGGCGAAAAGGATCGCTGAGATGACGAACGCGTTCGGCAGGGCGAACAGGGCATAGCCATAGGCGAAGCCGGAGAGACGGTTGGGCCCGAGCATCTCCTTGGCGAAGGGCATGAGCGTTCCGGCCCACGCGCCCAGAGTGACGGCCGCCATGATGAGCGCGCCGGCAGCGGAGGCGCCGAGAAACCGGCCGAACAGATAATCGAATTTTGTGATCCGGGTCGAGCGCAGGATCGGGCCGAACCCGGTCTGGTCGTCGCGCACGATGACGTTGGAGACGAAGGCGGCGCCCACGAACAGGAAGAGGAACGACACGCCGAGGTGATAGACGATGATGGAATGGGGGCTGTTGTACAGGACGTTTCCGCCCCCGATGCTCAACATCTTGAACCCCGCCATGTCGGCGAACGAAGCGAGGAAGAAGAAGGCCGCGGCCGCCATGAAAAGGGGGCTCTTCGCCTGATAGCGGAATTCGAACGCCGCGATTTTGCCGAGCATGCCCTCGCTCCTCAGGCGGCGCGGCGCGATTGCGCGAGCGTCGAGAAATAGACGTCCTGGAGCCCCCCGGCGACGGGCTCGAAGCCCTCACCCGGATCCTTGTCGGACAGGATGTGAGCGACTGTGCGGCCCGCATGGAGGCGGGTGGAGATCACCTCATATCGCTCGCGCCAGCCGTCCGGTTCGGCGCGACCGATCTCCTTCGTCCAGATCCGGCCCCGAGTGGACTGGATCAGCTCCAGCGGCGCGCCTTCGAGCTGGATCCGACCGGCGGCGAGCACGGCCATTCGCGGGCACAGATCGGCGACGTCGTCGACGATGTGAGTGGAAAGTATGACGACCACATTCTCACCGATCTCGGCGAGAAGGTTGTTGAAACGATTGCGCTCTTCGGGGTCGAGGCCGGCGGTGGGCTCATCGACGATGATCAGCTCGGGATTGCCGATCAGCGCCTGGGCGATTCCGAAGCGCTGCCGCATTCCCCCTGAAAAGCCGGCCAGCGCCTTCTTGCGCACCGGCCAGAGATTGACCTGGTTGAGGAGGGTTTCGACGGTCCGCCGGCGGTCGGATGCGGAGGCAATCCCCTTCAGCACCGCCATGTGATCCAGCATGTCGTAGGCCGAAACGCGCTGATAGACCCCGAAATCCTGGGGGAGATAGCCAAGCGTTCGCCGCAGCTTCTCCGGCTGCGCGATCACGTCGACATCGCCGAACCTGATCGTGCCCGAGGTGGGCGTCTGAAGAGTCGCGATGGTGCGCATCAGCGTCGACTTGCCGGCCCCGTTGGGACCAAGCAGGCCATACATGCCGCGTGGAACCGTCAGGGTGACATGATCAAGGGCGCGCGTGCCGTCGGCATAGACATGGCTGACGTCGGCGAGTTCGAGCATTCGGGTTCCCCTCCCCCCGCTGATTGCGGATCGAACGCCGATTAGCGCGGGAGGCTGACGACCAGCTGTCGCCCATCCTGTTTCTATGCCAGCTTCCGGTCAGGTTCGGATCGTAACGGAGGGATCGTGATCGACGGCAATCGCTTCCTCCTGGTTGAAGACGACCCGGCGCTGGCGCGGGAGATAATCCGGGCCCTGGAGCGGGAGAATTGGGCGCTGGACCATGTGTCCTGCCTCGCTGACGGGTTCGAGGCGATCCTCCAATATTCCTACCGCCTGATCCTGCTCGACCGGAGGCTGCCGGACGGCGACGGCATCGCGCTGGTCGCCGCCGCCAAGTCGCGTCCTTCTCCGCCCTCCATCATATTCCTCACGGCGCGCGACGAAGTCTCCGACAGGATCGAGGGGTTGGACTCGGGCGCCGACGATTATCTCGTGAAGCCGTTCGCGCTGGAAGAATTGCTGGCGAGGGTTCGCGCGGCCAACAGAAGGCCCGCGCCCGGTGCCCGGCCTGAGCCGATCGAGGTCGGGCGCCTCTCCTTCGATCCGGCCACACGGGAGGCGCGGGTGGCGGGCCGGTCGCTCAGCCTTCCGCGGCGTGAGCTCGCGCTTCTCGATCTGCTCGTTCGGCGGGCCGGACGAGTCGTCCAAAGGGCGCATCTGGAGAGCGAGCTGTACGGCTTCGATTCGGAGGTTTCGGGCAACGCCCTCGAGACCCAGGTCTCCAGATTGCGCCGCCGCCTGGAGGAGGCGGACGCGGGGCTTCAGCTTCGGACGATCCGCGGTGTCGGCTACATGCTCCAGCCATGCTGAGGCGCACTCCGTCGCTGGCAAGGCGCGCCAGCCTGATATTCATGTCCGTCTATGCAGCCATATTGCTTGCGATCCTGGCCCTGAATGCGGCCCTGAGCTGGGCCGATCGCGGAGGGGGGAACCTTCGCGGCCCCGGGCTGGCCGTCGAATATGCGGCCGGGGACCTTCGGCAGGTGGAAGGAAGGCTGCACCTCCGGACGGACGGCCGCTTCGCCGGCCTCGCAGCCAGGAACCCTTCGATGTGGCTGATGGTGGTCGAGGATGGCCGCACATTTACCTTCGGAACGGTCCCGGAGGCCGCCGGTCGGACGATCGCCCACTTGCGAACGGCCGTCGGCCCCGTGATGTTTCGCCTTCCAGGCGTCGACACGCCACTGGGGGCCGTTTCGCTCCAGCGACGGGAATTGCCCTCGGGACCGGCTCTCATGGCTTCGGGGGGAGTCGATCCGGTTACCCTGACCGCGGCCGAGTCGATCGACATCCTCCTGGACCCGGCCGTCCCCCTGATGCTGGCCGTGATCGCAGTCATCAGCCTGCTCGCGATGCCGATCGCGATACCTTCTTTCACCCGGGCGCTGAGGCCCATCACCGTAGAGGCCGGAGCGATCGGACCACTGGAGCCCGGCCGGCGCCTCGACGAAAAAAAAGCGCCGAAGGAGCTGCTTCCTCTCGTGCGCGGCTTCAATGAGGCGCTCCAGCGGCTCGATCTGGAGCTTGGGCGGCGCAAACGCTTCATAGCGGACGTCGCCCACGAACTGAGGACTCCTCTGGCGGTCGTTTCTCTTCGGGTCGACTCTCTCGTTCATGAAGAGGGAAAGGCGGATCTGCAGCGGGGGTTGCGCGGTCTGACCCACCTCGTTTCGCAGATGCTCGATCTGGAGCGGCTGTCCTTGTCGAGCCGGCAGTGGGGGCAAGTGGATCTCGTGGCGACGGCCCGCGATATCGTCGCGGATCTCGCGCCCATGGCTATCGAGAGGGGCTACGAACTTTCCCTGGTTGCGCCCAATGCTCCGGTGGCCGTCAGCGGCGATGGACATGCCATCGCCCGCGCCGTCACCAACCTGATCGGCAATTCGATCGTCCACGGCGGCTGTTCCGGACAGATCACCGTAAGCGTTGGCGAGGACCGGACTCTCGACGTGACGGACGAGGGGCCAGGTGTGCCGCCGGCTTCGCACGCTCGCCTTTTCGAGCCGTTTTTCCGAGGGAGCTCCGACGTCGAGGGGTGCGGACTGGGCCTTCACATCGTAAGCGAGATCATGGCTGCGCATGGCGGTGAAGCCTCGCTCGTGCCCAGTCCGCGAGGAGCGGCCTTCAGGCTCAGCTTTCCGCCTCCTCGAAAGGAGAGCTGAGGGACTCGTCTCCTCTCGAACCTTCGCTTCGCCATGTCGGCTACGGCTGCTTCTCCGATCCTCCTTGCGCCATGACCTGCTGGAGCCACGGCCGGAAAAACGAGACCCTGGAGTAGAATTCGTCGACCCCATATTGTCCGTTCTTCAGACCATTGCGTTCCTGGGCCGAAGACACTCCCGCGACGCAGAGCTTCCCCTTGTGCCGCAGGAAGGCGGGTCCGCCGCTGTCGCCGCGCCCGGAGATGCCCTCGAGGGGCGTTACTCCCTGCTCCGTGGGACCCTTGAACCGCCAGGCGATCTGCATTCCGGACTGGCCGATCGAGCCGACACGGATGGTGGCGCCGCGAAGCTTGCCGTCCGCTTTCCTCGTTCCGGTGACGCCGTCTCCCGTACCGCCGGTGCCGACGAGGACAACCGTTTGGCCGACCTCATCCCTACCGGGATAAAGACACGCCGGCTTGGCCCCCGGAACAGGCTCTTTCAGCTTGATGAGGGCAATGTCCTCGGGGGAATCGTTCCCCTTCCATCGTGGATGCAGGTGAACCGATTGGACCAGGTACCAGATGCCGTTGATCGAGACCTTCGCGGGCTTCGCCTCAGCCGACCCGCTCGGCACGGTCAAAGTGGCCGCGACGTGGGCGGCGGTCAGTATCCACTCCGCCGCCACCATCGTCCCGTTTCCGTTCCCGACCATCGGGCTGCCGTCCGCCGGGACGATTCCCTCGACGATCGTCTGACGGTAACTTTCGCCGAGTTCCCGGTACTTGAAGTCCGAAACGTCATGCCGCCTTACGATGGCGGGAGCGGCGATCGACGTGACCAGGATGAGCAAGCCGATCTGAAGGGTTGCTGTCCGTCCCCGGCGAAAAACCTTCTTCGGCCGGCGCGATGCCGCTGCGGAAGCAGCCGGCCGTTTGAGCGGAGCGATGGGCATTGGGCACCTCTTTAGCGGCCCCACCTCGCGAGTTTCACCGTGGCACTTGGTGTCGCGAAGCGGAGCAGGCTACGGCGGGGTGCCTCCCGCCAACTTTGGACATATCTTATCCGGCGAGAGGAGATTTGCAAGCCGCGGGGTCAGGGCCGCCGTGGCCCCGGTCGGCGATGTTTCGGCAGGAGGTGCCCGGTTCTAAAAAACCTTGCGAAGGCTGAAGGTCAGGACTCGGCCCAGCGGATCGAGATAGGCCGGCTGGTAGCTGAGCGGAATCGAGCCCGCTGCGTCCCGGACTTGCGGTCGGGTGCCAAACACATTTTGGATCCCGACGCTGATCCTGGCCCGCTTCAGCCAATCCGGAGCCTGCTCTCCCCCGAAATGATCTTCCAGATTCGCGAACAGGTTGATGCTTAGGAGCACCGGGTTGGAGAAGCTCAGGTCCGCGGAGCCGTCGGTCGGGCCGGCGGACAGGCCGCGCACCGTGGTTGCGCTTTGCCAGGTGACCTGCATGCGCGCGCCGATGCCCCGCCGGAAGACGATCGCCTGAAACTCCAGTTCGTGGCGAGGCCTGCCGCCCCGGTTGTCGGCCGCGGAACCGTTCAGCAGATCGAGGACTGGACCGCCTTCGCGGACCAGTATCTCGTCCACCAGGGTCAGCTTGTGATACAGGCTGAGAGTCAATCGGCTCGAGATGTTCTCGGCGGCCCTTGCCGCTGCGCTTCCGGGTTCCGACTTGATGATTATGGCTCCGGGGGGAAGAGCGCTTTGAAGGTCGGCGCCGGCGGCGACGACGCGCGACCTGGAATTGCGCATATGCGCCGGCACCTTTCCCAGGGGCCGCGTGAAGTTGACGCCCCAGCGCAACTGCTTCTGATCGGACCGTTCGAGGTTGAGCGGCCTGCTGTCGATCCGAAGCAGCCGGCCGTCGGCGCCCCGCTCGAACCGCTCGGGAAACGCTGCTTCGATTTCCGGGGTTGCGATCGGAAAGGTAACGATCGGATCCTCGGTCCGAGCCCGGATATAATCCACGCTGATCGTCAGGTCCGTCTTCGCCAACGGCTTGGCGTTGAGCCCGAGCTTGAAGACGTGACGGTCGTCCGAGCGTAGGCCGGAATTGCCGCCGAATACCTGGGTGACGTCGACGGCCTCGCGCCGGGCGAAGTCGAAGGTGCGAACGTTGGGAGTCGCGACGAGCGGCGCTCCGAGCTGCTCCATCGCCGGAGCGCCTTCCTCGTTGGTGGCCGATGCGATGATATTGAGCCCGGCGACCGGTGACCATGCGACGCCGTAGCCCAATGTGCGCAACGTGCCGAAGTCGGAAAACGTCTCGAGGGCAAGGTTCACGTTCGCCGAAAGATCGCCCAGCAAGGTCAGCCGCTTCTTGTTTCGGCTGGCGATCGGCAGGTCCAGATTCACCTGCGCTCCGATCGTGTCGCGGGATAGCTCGACGCTTTGTTCGCCCCCCCCTCTGAGCGATCGGCTGTTGAAATCGCGAATCTCGCCGCCGGCGCGCAGGCTCGTCGTGACCGGACCCGCCGGCAGGTTCAGGAGCGTCCCGCTCACCAGGAGATCGGCGTCGACAAGTGCGTTCACCGATCGTGCCTCGTCGATCGCGCGCGGCGCGTCGTCGGCCGCCGTCAGTGCGGAGATGCTGGTGCGGTCGTAATTGCCGGTGAGGGACCAAAGCCACTTCCCCACCAGCCCGCCATGCGCGGTTCCCAGATGCGCGGCGCGAGTGTCGATGTCGCGCTTCAGCGCGCCGCCGAGCGTGAGCCCCAGCAGGTCCTCGCTCTCGCTCGCCTCGAAGCGGCCGTTCAAGGTCGACGAAACTCCGCTCAGCCATTGTCCGCTGACCGCGGCGTTGAGCGCCAGCCGCCGAGCCTCCGGCAGCAGGGTGCGCAAACGTCCGGGCCCCGGCGCCGGCGCTGGCGCCACTTGCCGAACTCCCCTTTCGCTTTCCAGCAGCGAGCCCGAGCGGCTGTAGTCCGCATCCAGGTTGATCCGGGTATCTCCGGAAATATGCAGGAAATTCGCGTTCAGCCCGATCGTGTCCCTGCCGCCGTCGGTGGGCACGGCGTAGTTCATCTGGCCGACCTGCGAGCTGAACCGTTCGTAGGTAACGATATTCACCACCTTCTGGTCGGCGCGATATCCGTATTTAAGCGCAACCTCTTCCGGAAACACCTCCATGCGCTCGATCGCTTCCGTCGGAATCCGGGAAATTTCGGCGAAGCTCGACACCCGCTTGCCGTTCAGGAGCACGATCGGGCCGTTATCCGTCCGGCCGCGGTCGCTGCTCACCTGGGATCCGAGGGTCTGGAGAAGCTCCCCGATGGTGCTCGCTCCGTAGGCGCGGATATCGAGCGGGCTGAGCGTCTGCGCGGGCGGGATGTCGCCGATCACCGATCCGCGCGGCCGCTGCCCCGTGACGACGATCTCGTCACTCCCGGCTCTTGTCGACCCTTTCGCCTTTCGAACCGGAGCCGAGGGAAGGACGTTCTTGAGCCGCTCCCTGAATTCCTTCTGCCGTTCGGGCGACAGCTGCTCGCCGTCTGGTCCCGTAAACTCCATCTCAGGCAGCGAGGGATCCTCGGCGGGCTGGGCGGGAGTCGGGGCCTCCTCAGTCGATGAAGGCGACGGCCCGGGCGCCGGCTGAACCGGCTCGGCGGGCTTGGCCATTTCCTGCGCCTGCGCGCCCGCGGGCGCCGCTCCCGCAAGCAAGGCTGCGACAAATCCGGCCCTGAGTTTCATTTCGATCGAGGCCGCCCGCCGAGCTCGTCGCGCCCGGGCGTCGGCCGGGTTTCCTCCGCAGCCTCGTTTTCGCGAGCTTCGTCGTAAGCCGGATTCGTGAGAACGAAGGCCGCGATCTGCGCATCGAGCCGGCTCAGGCCCTTTCCGGCGGCGCCCGGCACGTGGGCCAGCAACCAACGATCGAGTGGAGCGTCCGCGCGCGCCTGCTCGGCCAGACGTTTGATGACGCGCTCGTCCCCCGTGCGTTCGATCAGAAAATCGAGCAAGGCGCGAAGGGTGGCGTAAAAGGCCGGCGTGTCGGTCGAGCGCGGCGGACCGGTCCGCGGTTCCGGCGCGGCGCTCGCCTGGGCGCGGCGGGCGCTCCATTCGGGGTGCGGCATCGACAAGAGCCGTGCGAGCGGCATGAGCGCACCGCGCTCCGCCGCGTCCCGGGCCTCGATCCGGCGCTTCCGCACGCCGCCCGGAGACTCAAAGGCGATTGCGGCCATCTCGTCGAGCCAGTCGGGTGCGCCGCCGCCATATTCTTCCTTCCCCGTCTCGGGCACCAGGAAACGAATGAACAAAGCATGGCCGATCTCGTGCGGCAGCACCTGCGGTGGAAGGCGTCGGCCGCCTGCGACGGCCTGCGGGAAGTGCCAGGGGAAAACGAACGTGCAGCCAGCCGCTGGGGACGTCCCGGGCGATTGGGCGGCGATCAGGAACGGTGGCGCTTCAAGCCCCAGGAACCGCCGCGCGGCGTCCCTTGCGACCGTGCCCCCCGCCACCGCCTCCTCGGCGTCCGCCGCCGTGGGCGCGATCACGCCGCCGAACGGCGCCGTGCGAGCCACCATATCGCGGGGAGGGTGCGGAGGGCAGCTCTCGGCGCCGCCTGCGATCGCGGCGAACAGGAGTGAGACACCTTTCATCGAAGCGCGAATCGACGGGCCGGCGGCGAAAAGCGCCTCGTCATGTCGGCCCCCACTCTGCTCAGGAAGCGCGGGAAAGCGTCAAAGGCACCGCCATCGACCCGAACTTGCCCGAGCCGGTCAACGCCTTGCCTGCCGAATCGAGCTTGAGCGTGAAGGTCGCCGACGGTTTTGAAGGAAAGTCGAAGCGCAACGTGCGGTCGGCGAAGCTGACATTCTGCAGATCCACCCATTTTCCGTACTTTTCCGACTTGTAGCGGCCGGTCCAGCCCTTTGCGGTCTGGGTGAAGTCGAAAGTGAAGTTGGTGCTGAGAAACGGGCCCTTCCAGGAGCCCGCGATCGAGGGAGCGGGCGCGGCGATCGCGACGGAGGTCGGGCTGCAGATCGCCGTGGAGGCGAGGGCGGCAACACCCAATCTAAAGGCCACTGATAATGCACGCATTACTGACTTCTCCTGAACTACCGATCATTCTGTTTCATAGTGAAGACCAAGCAGGGACTGCCCAGCAGAAAGAAAGCTGCGAACCGTGGGCGCAGGATCGCTTGATCCCGCAGCCACGGTCCGTCGCTAGGAGCTTATCAGTACCAGCCGCCGCCAATGTAGGTGCACTCGTATATGCCATAGACGCCATCCGGCGCGATGACCACGACCGCGAGCTCGCAATAGGAAGAGTTGGCGGCCTCGCCCTTCTTCTGAGTCTCCACCGCGGTGGCCATGGCGGATGTCGAAGCGACGGTGAACGCGGCGGCAATCGCCATTTTCAGAATCTTCATGACTGAATTCCCTGTTTGCGGGTTAAAGCACGTGAAGTCAGCGCTGACGTTCTTATGCTAGAATGGATTTGAGAAGAGTCAATGTAGCCCGAAGCGTTTTTCAGGGGATATTGTGACTATTTATTAGGAAAAGAAATATCCGGAATGAACTTAGTTTTGCGAAACGAAGTCGTTTCGAACGAGACGCCCCATAAGTTCTTAGCTTCCGGAAACAGAAAGCCGCAGGCCCTCTCCTTGCCGGCCCCTTGGGCTCCCCCCTTCCGCTTCGGACGCGCGCCGATTCCCGGCGAACCACCCACTCCCCGAAAAGAAAGAAGGTTAACGCCCCGCACACCCTCTTTATGCGGGTCTTTCAGGACGTTAGCGCGTTCCTCCCGCCATGCCCCATTATTACTTCCACCTCGCCCGCGAAGGCGGTCGGCTCCAGGACGAGGAGGGGCTCAAGCTGCCCGACGCGGAGGCGGCCTGGTATCAGGCGGTGCGAAGCGCGCGCGAGCTGGTCCGGGGCGAGCTTGCGCTCGGCGCCCGGTGGGACAGCCAGGCGATCGAGATTTGCGACGAGTGCGGCGTCCGGGTCGACCAGGTCGCACTCGCCGACATCGTCCACTACGCCCTCTGAACCGCCGTCATCCCGGCGAAAGCCGGGACCCCGGGGCGACCCGCCGAGACTGCGTTCCTCGAAGCTCCCGGCTTTCGCCGGGACGGGGGATCAGCGCTCGATCCGGCGGAACACGCCCTTGGGGATCCGCCTCGGCGCGGGCGCGACGATGACCTCGAGCTCGCGCGGGTGGAGCGGCCATTCGAACTCGCAGCCGATCTCCTTGCCCTTGGTCCCGTCGCGCACCCACACGACCCGGCTCCGCCTCGGCTCGAGCCCGGCGAGCTTCAGCCAGACCTCGTCGCCTTCCTGGGGCGGCTCCTCGGCCTCGGCCTTGAAGCCGCCGACGGACATGTCGACGACCACGATCCTGCCGGTCTTCGCGCCGCTCTCCCGAAGGGCGGCGGCGAGGTTGACGATCCGGCGCTCGGCCTTGCGGCCGTCGGTGATCGGGATCTGGGACAGCTCGGCGTCGATGAACAAGGCGGGCCCCCTGAAGGCAAGTGAGGCCCCCGCTCTAGCGCCCCCCGGTAAAGATAATGTTGCCGCGGCCGGCCCGGGGAAGTGGCGCCCGGCAAGGGTCGGGGCCGGCGCCTTGCGGGCGCCGGCCCCCCCTCGGATACGCGACTCGAGGGACCGCCTTCCGCGTGGCCTGCATCGGGCGGCTGGCCGGGCTTATGGCGCCGAGGCGTTGAGGAAGGGCTGAACGACAACGTTAGCGCGCGTTAAGCCATTCCCGCTTCCAGCCGCTTTCAATCCGCTTTCGTTCGCCTGCCGCGGTCCTGGGTCACCCCTCAAACCTCGGAAATCGCAAGAATATTTTGAAGCGAGGAGCGATTCGCCGGGCGAAAAGAAGGCGGAAGCGGCAAGCCGCCTCCGCCCCCCCCGGTCGCGTACCAGAAGGCCCTTATCGCGCCCAAGGCTTGAGAAATGGTTAGCTCTCAAAGCCTCCGGATCCGCGGCTCCGCCGGCCGCTCGCCGAGCATCAGCTCGCTCATCGCCCACACCATCGCATCCGCCCGGTCCGGGCTCCCCTTCCCCTCATAGCCCCCGCCCAGAACGAGCGCGCACATCTCGTCCTCCAGCTCCGCGAACGTCCCCGCAAGCTTCGCCCTTCCAGCCTCGAACAAAGCCGCCACCGGCTCCGCCCGAGCCGACTTGCCGTCCGCCGCGTGCACGAGCTTCACCGGAAGCGACACGTCCGCCCCCCTCAGGACGCTCTCCACCATCTTGCCCCCGTTGTTCGCCTCCGCCACCACCCGGTGGGCCCCCCAGGCCTCCGCCGCCCCCGCGACCCTTCGAGCCCACCCCTCCGGCGACAATCCCTGGACGCTGAGGTCCGCCACCACCTCCGCGATCCCGTCGCCGCGAAGCGCGCAGACGACGATCCCGCACGCGTCCCCGTCCGCCCCCGCCGGCGGATCGACCCCGACGACGACCCGGCGATAAGTCCCCCCCGGAGAACCGATCCGGCACTGCTCGACAAGCTCGCGGGTCCACAGCGCCCCCTGCACCTCGTCGAACAGCAGGCCCTCGAGCTCCTGCCGGCCGAGCCTCGATCCGCCGTAGCGCCGGTAGGCCTCGGCCACCGCCGCCTCGGGCAGATGCACATTGTCCCGCATCCGCCCGCGCGTCACCACCGTCGCCGCATCCGCCTCGATGCCTCGGAGCAGCGCGAGCGGCCGCGGAGTCGTCGTCACCAGCACCCGCGGCCTCTCCCCGACCCGCAGGCCCAGCTGGAGATTGTCCCAGGCCACGCCCGCCCGCTGCCACTTCGCCAGCTCGTCGCACCAGGCATGATCATGCTCCGGCCCTCGAAGCCCCTCGCCCGCTTCCGCCGAATAGACATGCCCCTGCGCCCCGGAATCGAAATGGACCACGCCCCGCGAAGGCACCCAGAGCGGCGCCTCCCCGGTCCGTGCGACCGAGAGCAGCCCGCTGCGCCCCTCGATCATCACCTTGGCGACCTCCTCCCGGGTCGCCCCGACCAGAGCGATCCGCGCCCCCGGCTTCTCCCGCGCCCGCGCCGAGACCCATTCCGCCCCCGCCCGCGTCTTCCCGAACCCCCGCCCGGCCATGAGCAGCCACACCCGCCAGTCCCCGCCGGGCTCGCGCTGCCCGCCATGCGCCTGCCATTCCCACGTCTCGATCATCCGCCGCCGCACGGGCGTGGGAAGCCGCCCGACGAAGCGGGCGAGATCGTCGGGGTCCTCGATCAAAGCCGCAAAGGCCAGCAAGGCCTCGAAATCCGCGAAGTCCACGGCGCGCGGATCCCCCCCGATCCCCTGCCCCCGCCGGCGAATGAAGGCCGCGCTCATTCTAAATCCTCCCCTGGATTTCCAGGGGAGGGGGACCGGGTGAAACCCGGTGGAGGGGCGTCCTCTCCCGACTTCTCGGGAGAGGACGTCTCGGCCCGAACCCTGATCCCATGCGCCCGAAGCGCCTTCACCAGCGCCTCCTTCACCTCCTCGTTCGAAGCCACCGAAACCGGCCGCCCGTTCCCCCGCCCCGGCCCCATCCGCGCCGCCCGCTCCCGCCGGGCCTGCGACTGCTCATGGTCGCGAAGGAACTGCATCGCCTGCTCGACGCTGAGCCGGGCCGGAGCGATATCCCCGCCGGGCTCCTCCTCCTCCTCCTCCTCCTCGTCCTCGTCCGCCCCCTCCCCGAGCGCCGCGTCCTTCAGCCTCCGCGCCTCCTCAGCCTTCGCCTCGACCAGCCAGGCCCTGAGCCGAGGCACCGCCTGAGCCTCGGCGAGGTCGTAAGCCTCCCCGAAAGCCGGATCGGTCGCCCGATGCCGAAGCACCGTCCGGTAATGCACCCCCACCTTCCGAGCCGCCCACGACAGGTTCGCCTCCCCGCAGAAATACCCAAGGAACCGCTCCTTGCGCTCGGCGTCGAACAGCACCCGCTTAGAAGGCCCCGCCTGCTGAAGCCGCCGCCCCTTGTTCGCCGTGATCCGAGGCGCCTCACCCCGCTCCTCATCATCCTTCGCCATCATCCCCTCCACGCACAAAAACGAAAAGGCCCGCCATGCCGGGGGCATGACGAGCCTTGAGTTCCGGCGCGTCCCCGCACCGGCTCCACCCAATCACATTATCGAGCCTGCCCCGGACCACGATCCGGGGTCATCCCGGACTTGATCCGGGATCCACCTTCCACTTCCCGAATCCGCCCGCCCCGTCATCCCGGCGAAGGCCGGGATCCATGAACACGGATCTCTCAGAATTAGATCAGCCCCGCGCCACCCTCCCGTGTCACCCTGAACTCCCCTGAACTTGATTCAGGGTCAGGGTCCAGCCATCCGCCCGCTCGAACGTCGATTTGGGACCAACGCCGCCGCCGGCTCCCCCCCCGCCGTGCCGCCCGATTCACCGCAAAGACGCAACGAGCGCGGAGCGCTCCTCCCCGACCCGAGGCTATGGGATGCACGGCTTGCCCCGACCAACCCGAGCTTTCGTCCGCTCCGCGGAATCGTCGCGTCGCGTTTAAAACTAAGCTCGCACGGACCGCCCCGAAAAGCCGCCGGAACCTCGGCCGACCTGGCCCCGGCACCGCTCATCCTGAGCCTGTCTAAGGACCGACGGGCCGCAGCTACACTTCTCCAGCGTTCCTGTTTTGTACTATATCAGCGTGACGCTGTCAACCCAAACTACCCGCTCCGCCAAATCCTATTTTTCCGCGCGATCCGCGGCGGATTTCCGCCGCTGGAGCGGAACGCTACTCGGACGGGCAAATCCTATTTTTGTGCGTGGAAGAAAATTTAGAAGACGGATTCCGGGCCGTCAAAGGTAGTCTGGCAGCCGAGGGCCGCGGGCCCTCCCGGATCGCTCGCAACGAAACGGTCTCCCAGTCCGCCGTCACCCGCCCGAAGAAGCCGCTGAGCTTCGAAGAGGCATTGGAGATAAACCTGAGTCGCGAGCGGATTCACCGTACCAGTCGGCACCGGGCCAGACTCGAACAATACCTTGGAGTCGGAGCGTAGATGGCGACCCTGGATCACTAAAGTCACTGACGAGGCCTCCAGTGCTTGGACCGTGTGATATGCGCCGGCCTGCAAGGCATAGACCTCGCCCGGATGATATCGTCGGTTTCCCACCGTCCGAACAAACACCGGCGAATCCTCGATATAAGCTTGGTTTCCGGCCAGGCTTGAACTCTTGTTTGGAACGACGGACACGCCGTGGGTGCCGGTTGTGGCTCGGGCCACTCTAAATTCCTTCGCCTGAAGGACGCCGCGGAGAACCTTCGAGGCGAAATTCCAAGAATGGCTGTGGATCTGGCAACGGCCGCGACTTCCGGTCCAGACGTGAAGGCGGAGCTTCGGCGCGCAATCGTCGCCATGCCCAAGGACGAGGCGGACGAAGCCGTTACGATGACGAAATGAGCTGGCGGCGAGAGCCGATATGCGCTTCTTGTCCACTAGGATTTTGGCGATGATTTCATGAACCGTGGAGTCTCGGAGCGAGCCTAGCAACGTCCGCAACCCCTCTGGGGAGCCGGCTACCTCGGCATCGCTTATCAGAGCGTCGGTTACGCAGTCGGGCACAGGACACAGCAGAAGTTCTGAGGGGTCCCGCCTTGCTGTATCGCCACATAATGCGAATAGAACGGCGCTTTCGGATCCGCCGTGCTCAATGGGTACTCGTCGATTTTCGAAGGAGAAACGCCTAGCATGGCAAGTTGCATCCGTATCATGCCCTTCATGTCGAAATACATCTCCTCGTTTAGATAAGGCCTTAACTCATCCATGACCTGTGGATAGGACCTAGCCTGCCCCTCAATCGCAGTCCAAAGTCCCGATTTTGAGATGTCGTAGTCAGCCTGGGTAATTGAAGGGCCTAAATAATAGCTGAGATCGTTGGCGGTTAAATCGATGGAGGCTAGAGCACGCTCTAGCCCCGCCACCATGTTGTTCAGCGCTCCCAGAAGTCCGATGTGTAAGATTCCGAAGCACCGCGGGCGAGAGCTCCAGAATAAGAGTGGAGCGCAATCTCCTGCAATCAACGACAGGCACGTGTTGGCGTCCGTGGCGATCACGCCGTCGGCCCCGTCATAATAAAAGTCGAAATCTGTGTCGATTCGAGGCCGTCCGAAAAACGTCGTTCTTTGCAGGATCGAGTCCCCATTCGAGGGATGGGCAACGTCGATATTGACACTGTGACTCGGCCGCACCCTGATAACTCGACAGGCGGTTGGAACCTGTGCCGACAGAAAGCGCCTTCTGTTTTCGTGTACTTCCTCGCGGGTTTTTTGGGTGCGAGCCATGTTGCCATCATCGATTGTCGAGAAAACCAGCTTGAAGCCCTCGACCTTCTTTATCCAAGCCATGCCACACCTTCATCTAGGCTGGTTTTTCGTAAAGCTTCCTCGCAAAAATCATCCGTAATGAAATCGTGCTGGCCGAGTAGATGAGTTAGCACCTGATTAGCATGTTGCGGTGTGATGGCAGGATCATTTCCCAATGCTGTGTAACCTGAATAAAAGTTCAGTAGCGCGTCCTTGGTTCTGGTAGCATTGAAATTGGTTCTCATGATATTATAAAAAGTTGAGTTATCGCCCCTCTTAGACACTACTATTCCTGGAGTATCTGCACCTACAATTGTCATGAATGCGCAATCCGAAGCAATGTCGTCTCTTATATAGTCAATCCTTGTCTTCAGATACAGTTTAACTGAGACGTAGGGCGAGCGGCCGTGCTCATAGTAGAATGCGAGGATGCTGCCGCAGAGCTCCGCTCGTAATTCGTTCAGGTCCTTGCTGTGTTGCTCGTCCACGGGAAGATGCTTAATGTGGTCGAGATACGCTCCACACAGCTCCTCGTCGCGTGGATCTATTATAGCTGCGCAGACGGTGAGGCTCGCCATGCCCTTCGCGCGACGGCGGAAGGCGGGAAGCACATGGGTACGCACCCATTTAGCGATGTGCCCATCGTGGAACCAGAAATCAGACGTTTCGAGCGCCTTCATGTGCCGATCGCGACAGGCCGGCCGATCCAATACGGCGACATCGTCGAGCTCTTCTTCCGTCGGCCGGATGAATCTCCAGACTAAAATGAACACTGCGCTCGTTATTGCTGCTCCGATCAGGGCCTTAAGGAGCTCGGGGATTAAGTCTAAAAAGAACAAGTTATACTGGCAGAAATTGTTGTGTTGGATCGCCAGCGTGGCGTTCAGATCGAGAAAATCTCGACACTGCGAAATGACGTAAGGCCGACAAATGTATACGAGAATGAAGTAGGCGATCGCAGCGACGACGACCAGGAGCGCGCTCACTAGCAAGAGGAGCCGTCTGGAAGAGGTATGACGCAGCGTCTGGATCATTTTCCCTCGCATCTAGTCTGTACTCGAAACGATCTCGAAGCGCTAACGATATTGATGGCCGACAAGCGGCAGCCCGCATTGCCAATCCCCAACAAACCCCTATCTCCCCCTAACCCGTTCACCCGCACAGGAGCCCGCCAGTGCCCGCCCCAGCCCCAATGTCCTGCCCCCATTGCGCCGTCCCGCTCGTGATGAGCGAGCGCGCCGGGGTCGAGATCGATTATTGCCCGACCTGCCGGGGCATCTGGCTCGACCGCGGCGAGCTCGACAAGATCCTGGAGCGCGCCGCCGCCGAGTTGGCCCCGGCCGCCGTGCAGGCCCCCCAGGCGCCGCGCGCGCCCCAGGCTCCTCAGGCCGCCTACCCGCCTCAGGCGCCCTACCCTCAGCAAGGCGGATACGACCCCCGCTACGACCAGCGCGGCCACCAGGGCCACGGCTACCACCCGCACCACAAGCGCAAGAAATCCTGGCTCGAGGACATTTTCGACTGAGGCGCGCGCTGCGTCCCACCCCGTCACCCTGAACTCGTTTCAGGGTCCAGCCCGCCGCCTGCTCGGGCGGCAAGCTGTGGGACCACCTCATTCGAGCAACTCCCGGCGGCGTGGCGCCAGTTTCCAAGGAAAGGCGCAAAAGCGTAAAGGCGCGAGGTAGAGACCCCTTTTGCTACGTTGTGCCTTCGCGCCTTCGTGCCTTCCCCCCAAAAGTCCAGAGCGTACTGCCGGCGAGAAAACGCGCGCGATGCAATGACCGCAGACGCGGAGTGGCTTCACGCTGGCTGAAACAAGTTCAGCATGACGCCCCGGCGCTCTGGAGCGGCGCTCCTAATCCTCCGCCCTGGCCTGGGCGCTCTCGAGCCAGTGGAGCCGCTTGCGCCACTGCTTCGCCGCCTTGGCGCTGCCGGCGATGCTCAGGCGGGTCCGGCAGCGCGCGATCTCCCCCCGCGAGAGCGTCCGGCGTCAGCGCCGCCAGCTCCTCGTCGCGGTGCGGGACGGCGGATCTCTTGCCCATTCGCGCCTCCCCCCGTCAGTCCCTGGAGGCGAACGTTGCCGGGTCGACCCCGGCTCCGGCGAGGCGGCGCGACGCCGCCTTCAGCACCTCATCATCGAATCTCTCGGGGTGGCGCAGGGCGAGGGCCTCGAAGGTCAGCTCGGGCATTCCGCGCTCCATCAGCATGTCGAACCCTTCCGATGCGACCTTTTTCAACACGAGGTCGGCGACCGTGGCCGCCTCGCCTTCGCGCTTGATCTTGGGACGCGTGCGGTTGAGCAAGGTCGTACGCTGCCGCTCGTCGGTCAGAGCGCCTTCCAAGGCATAGATGCTCCGCCAGACGTCGTGTTCAAGGGTTCCCGGCTGCGCTTCCGGCTTGACCTCGTACAGTCTCAGCATCGCCGCCCGCTCGACCTCCGCCTCGCCCTGGTCCCGCGCGTTGCGGATCACCTGTTCGAGCTTCTTGGGATCGCTGCACACGGCAATGAACTCCAGCGCCCGCTCCCGCATCCCGCCGCCGACTGCCGTCATTGCCCTGCTCCCCTATGCCCAGATCGAAGTACCACTTCGATCCGCTAACGTAATCCCCCGTTCACCCGCCCCGGCTACAAGCCGCACCGACATTGCCAAAGCCCCGGGAAATCCTATTTTAGGCGTAAGCGGCGAGTGATGGCCGCGCCGGCGCTTTCTCTCGCGCCTCAGGAGAAGCTCTTTGTCCGACGCCCCCAACCGTAAGCCCGACCCCAAGGACCCCTCCGGCAACCCGTGGATGAAGAGCCTCTTCATCTGGGCCGGGATCCTGCTCGCTCTGATCCTGTTCGTGCAGATCGTCGACGGGGGCGGGTCTCGCTCCGCGGCGGGCAGCTCGATGGCTTATTCGGAGTTTTTGAACCGGGTCGACGAGGGCTCTGTGAAGGAGGTGTCGATCGGCAAGGAGGTGATCTCGGGCAAGCTGACCAACGGCGACGCGTTCCGGACCAACTTCATTCCCGATCCTCAGCTGACCGGGCGGCTTCGCGAGAAGGGGGTGTCGTTCCAGGGCGAGCCTGAGCCCCAGACGTCCGTGTGGCTGATCCTGCTCTACCAGTCGCTGCCCTTCCTCCTGATCCTCGGGATCGCCTTCTTCATCATGCGGCAGATGCAGAAGAACGCCGGCTCCGGGGCGATGGGGTTCGGGCGGTCGAAGGCCAAGCTTCTGACCGAGAAATCGGGGCGGGTGACGTTCGACGACGTCGCGGGGATCGACGAGAGCCGCGAGGAATTGCAGGAGATCGTCGACTTCCTGAAGGACCCGACCAAGTTCGCCCGGCTGGGCGGCAAGATCCCGAAGGGGGCGCTTCTCGTCGGAGCGCCCGGCACCGGCAAGACGCTCCTGGCGCGGGCGGTGGCCGGCGAGGCGAACGTGCCTTTCTTCACCATCTCGGGCTCCGACTTCGTCGAGATGTTCGTCGGCGTCGGCGCGTCGCGGGTGCGCGACATGTTCGAGCAGGCCAAGAAGAACGCGCCCTGCATCGTCTTCATCGACGAGATCGACGCCGTGGGCCGCCATCGCGGCGCGGGGCTGGGCAACGGCAATGACGAGCGCGAGCAGACGCTGAACCAGCTTCTCGTCGAGATGGACGGATTCGAGGCGAACGAGGGAATCATCATCATCGCCGCGACCAACCGGCCCGACGTTCTCGATCCGGCGCTGCTTCGGCCGGGGCGGTTCGACCGGCAGGTCGTGGTTCCGCGTCCGGACATCGAAGGCCGCGAGAAGATCCTCGCCGTGCACATGAAGAAGGTGCCGCTGGCGCCGGACGTCGACCCGCGCACCATCGCTCGCGGAACCCCGGGCTTTTCCGGAGCGGACCTCGCCAACCTCGTCAATGAGGCCGCCCTTCTCGCGGCGCGCAAGGGCAAGCGGCTGGTCGCGATGTCGGAATTTGAATTAGCCAAGGACAAGGTCATGATGGGCGCCGAGCGCAAGTCCATGGTGATGACGGAGGACGAAAAGAAGTCCACCGCCTATCACGAGGCCGGCCATGCGCTTGTGTCGCTCCATGTCCCTGGCTGCGATCCGCTGCACAAGGTGACGATCATCCCGCGCGGCCGCGCGCTCGGAGTCACCTGGAACCTGCCGGAGCGCGACCGTTATTCGATGTCCATGAAGCAGATGAAGGCGCGGCTCGCGCTCTGCTTCGGCGGCCGCATCGCCGAACAGCTCATCTATGGCGAGGACAGCCTCAACACCGGAGCCTCCAACGACATCCAGCAGGCCACCGACATGGCCCGCTCGATGGTGATGGAATATGGAATGTCGGAAAAGCTCGGCTGGCTTCGCTACCGCGACAATCAGGACGAGGTGTTCCTCGGCCACAGCGTCTCGCGCGCCCAGCACGTCTCGGAAGAGACGGCCCGCCTGATCGACGCCGAAGTCCGCCGCCTGATCGAGGAAGCGGAGGCGACCGCCCGGACGGTGCTGACCGAACATCTCGACGAGCTCCACCGCCTGGCCGGTGCGCTGCTTGAATTTGAGACGCTGAACGGCGAGGAATCCAAGCGGGTGATCAAGGGCGAGGATATCGGCCGCGAGGATCCTGGCTCGAAGCGTCCGCTGCTTCCAGTCGCCGGCTCGTCCATCCCGAGCACGCGCCGCCCCGGAGGCATCGGAGGCCCAGCCCCGCAGGGCGCCTGACTTCGATTGTAACAGGAGACGGGGA
>DASVTN010000142.1:0-5740 GCA_036387555.1 Allosphingosinicella sp.
AAGCCGTCCCTAGATCTCGAAGTCGACCATCTTGGCCATGATGAACACGCCGATGCCCATCCAGCACAGGCCGCCGGCGCCGGCGATCATCAGCCGCTCGTCGACGAAGAAGTTCTGCATATATTTGCCGTTGATCATCCATATCAGGACGAACACGATAAAGGGCAGCGAGCCCACGATCCAGGCCGAGGCCTTGGATTCGGACGACATCGCCTTGATCTTGAGCTTCATCTGGGCGCGCTTGCGAAGCACGTCGGCGAGGTTGGCGAGGGTTTCGGCGAGGTTGCCGCCGGTTTCCCGCTGGATAGCCAGGGTGATGACGAAGAACTGGAATTCGGCCGTTCCCAGGCGGTCGGCAACGTCCTGGAGCGCGCCTTCCATGGTCCGGCCGATCTTCATCTTGTCGGACACCATCCGGAACTCGTCGCCGATCGCGCCGGGGAGCTCGTCCGCGACGATGCCCAGAGTCTCTGAGATGGGGAGGCCGGAGCGCAGGCCGCGCACCATCAGCTCGATCGCGTCCGGGAAGCGGGCGGTGAACTTGCCGACCCGCCGCTTGATCATCTTGCCGACGATGAAATGGGGGAGGCCCACTCCGCAGAACAGCCCGACCATCACGCCCAGGAGGACCGGCAGGCCCTTCAGGATCAGGAGCAGGCTGACGACGAGGATGATGCCGAGCGACACCAGGCCGTACTGGGCGAGTGTCCACGACCGGCCGGTCTGCTGAAGCCGCCTGCGGAGCAGCGCTGGATTGGGGATCAGGCGCTGCGCGAGCCCGTCCATCTTGGTCTGGTTGCGGGTCTGGAGGATCCGCTTGAGCTGCGCCTGCGCGGCGACTTCGTTCGATTTGCTGTGCCGCTCTCGAACGCTCTCGAGACGCCGGCTCTGCGCCTTCGCGTAATTGGGCCCGCCCATGGCGAACACCATCATCGCAAGCACGGCCAATACGCCGCCGCCCAGCATCAGGATCGGAAAGCTCAGCACCCGCTGCTCCTATTCCACGCGCCGGCTCGCGGCCGGCGCAAAATCATGCCGTCGCCGGCTTCGGCTTCTTCGCGACCAGGCCCTTGAGATTGAGCTTGTCGAGCAGCGACTTGCCGCCCTCCTTCGGCTTCTCGCCGCCGTTCTCGCCGCCTTCGACCGTGGAGGTCGTGAGGCTGACGAGCTGCGCCAGCGGTCCGGCGATCCGGGTCGCCGTCGCCACCTTGGCGAAGGGCTGGCCGAGCTTGGCCGACTGCGCGGCCGCCTTCGGCTCGAACGGGATCACCACGTCGACGGAACGCTCGATCGACTGCTCGAAATCCTTGCGGCTGATCTCCTGAGCGCCCGCCGGAACCCGGTTGGCGACGACGAGGACCCTGGCGGTCGGGGCATGGGACTTGAGCCAGCTGAGCACCCGGATCGCATCGCGCGTGGCGGCGAGCGTGAACTCGACGGCGACGATGACGACATGCGCGTCCTGGACGAGATGGGGGTGCTGGATGAGCATCGCCCGAGGAAGATCGAGAACGGTGCTCTCGAACGCGTTCCGCAGCTCTTCCTGAAGCTGGAAGAAGGCGGTGCCGTCGTTCAGCAGCGGCTGGTTGAGCGGCGCCTCGGCCGAGAGGACGCAGAGCTTCTCGTTCGCCCGGACCATGGCCCGCTCGATGAACAGGCCGTCGATGCGGCTCGGATTCTCGATGGCGTCGGTGAGGCCGCGGCCCGGCTCCAGGTCAAGCGCGAGGGCGCCGGTGCCGAAATGGATGTCGAGGTCGAGCAGCGCCGTCGAGCGGCCCGCCTTGTCGCCCATCAGCCAGGCGAGCGAGGTGGCGAGGGTGGAGGCGCCGACTCCGCCGCGAACGCCGATCACCGCCGCCATGACGTGCGGCTTCTCGTTCGCCGCCTCGTTCACCCGGGGGCCGGAGATCGTCATCTGAGCGTTGGCGAAGCTGTCGCGGAGCTGGTCCGGCGTGAAGGGCTTGAGCAGGTAATCCTGAAGGCCCGAAGCGACCAGATCGCGGTACAGCCGGACGTCGTTGACCTGGCCGGCCGCGATCACGACGGTGCCGGGCTCGCAGACTTCGGCCAGCGCGTTGATGTCGTTGAGCGGGTCGCCGGATTCCGACAGGTCGACGAAGAGGATCGCCGGGCTGGCCGAGACGGACAGGGTCTGGACCGCGTTTCGAAGCCCGCCCTTGTTGACCTTCTCCGGCGCCCAGCCATGCTCGACCGCGATCGGCCGGAGCATCTCCGCCGTGGCGTCGTCGCAGACGAAGGCGCTGAAGGGATCGCGAAGCGCGGCTGCGCGCGAAGCGTTGAAAGGCGCGTTCATCTAGTTACCCTTCGTGCTGACGTTCGTGAGGCCCTTGGATCCCGTCGGCGGCGTGTTCCGGTAGAGACGGATCGCCTTCGACGAGGTGTTGGCGTCGCCGTAGACGCTCCCTTCCTGGCCGAGGACGAGGTCGTTCGGATCGGCGATCATCGCGGCGAGGTTGGAATTCACCGAGCAGCCGTAATTGGAGGAGGTCGAGCTCGGCCCCCTATCAGGCTCGAAATTCGGGCAGGTCGGGACGCTCGCGGTGGTGCGGCTGACGATCACCCGGACCGCGCCCATGGGCACGTCGCCCTCGAGCACCGGAGCGCCGGGGCTCATCAGGAGCCCATAGGCCGCCGCCACGCTGGCGACGTCCTGCCGCCCCCCCGCGGTGCCGCGGTCGACGAAGACATGATCGCCATAGCCCAGGTTCAGCGAACCGAACCAGGAGTCGAGCCGCCCCAGGTCGGCATCGCTCAGGCCGCCGTTGTCGGCCAGGTCGAGCAGGTAATCGGTACGCTGCACGACCGGCTGGTTGAGCGAGTCGAGCCCGCGGCTGGCGTCGTGCCGTTCGCGCGGCTTGGCTCCGGCCACGGAGGGGAGGGTGAGGGCGGCGCCGATCGCGACGAGGGCGGCGAGAGACTTGGTGCGTGCCATGATCACGTCCTTTCGATCGGTCAGAAGCTGAAGCCGGGGGTGGCGGAAGCGGTTTGCGGCCGCGTCGCCTTGGCCTCGGCCTGGCGCGGCGTAGCGGGCGCCGCGGGAAGCCTGCGCGCCGGCGCGCTGGCCACTCCGCCCAGGCCCGGGCTCGCGGTGCGCGGCTCGGCCATGGTCGGTCCCGGACGCGGGACGGGCTTGTTGTATTCGCTCGTGCCGAGGAAGGTCCGCTCGGCCGTCGTGGCGCTCCGGAAGCCGTCGGTCGGGAGCGCGATCTGGCTCGCGTTGACCGGCTTCACCAGATACGGCGTCACGACGATCACCAGCTCCGTTTCGTTGCGGCGGAAGTTGGTGGAACGGAACAGGGCGCCGATGATCGGCAGGTTGCCGAGGATCGGCGCCTTCTCGATGCTGTTGTTGCTGCTGTTGCTCAGCAGGCCGCCGATCATGAAGCTCTGGCCGGAGCCCAGCTCCACCGTCGTCTCCGCCCGGCGGGTCGTCAGCGAAGGGACCCGGAAGCCGTTGATCTGGATCGCGCCCGCATCGGAAAGCTCCGAGACTTCGGGGCGGACCCGCATCGAGATCCGGCCGCCTTCCAGCACATAGGGCGTGAAGGCGAGGCTGACTCCATATTGCTTGAATTCGATCGACGTGCCGTTGATCCCGTTCGAGGACGGGATCGGAAACTCGCCGCCGGCGAGGAAGCTGGCGGTTTCGCCCGAAAGGGCGACGAGATTGGGCTCGGCGAGCGTGTGCACCTTGCCGTTCTGCTCAGCGAGGTCCAGCGCTCCGAGGATGTCGACGCCGAGCAGCTTGCCGGCCCCGAACAGGGTCGAGCCGATGGTGTTCGCGACCACCGCAGTGGCGCCCTCGGATGCGGAGGTGCCGGTGCCGATGGGCCCGCCGGGAGTGAATTTCGGAGTGATGGTGCGGCCCTGGCCGATCCCGAACTTGAAGCCGCCGGTCGAATCCGCCGAAGCGAGGTTCACGCCGATGTCCCGGGCGAGCGAGCGGCTCACCTCGGCGATCCGGACCTGGAGCATCACCTGCAGCGGAGTCGCCGTCTTCAGGCGGTTCACCGGAGTGACACGAAGGACGGCGCCGGCGGCGTTCGCGTCGACGCCCGGGTTCAGCATCGTGCGCACCAGCGCTTCCGCCTGGGCGCTGTCGGCCGGGGAAGCGACGGTTCCGTTCATCACCGCGATCTGGCCGACATGGGTGATCGTGATGTTGGCGTCGGGCATCGCCGCACGGAGCATCTGATCGACCGAGCTGATGTTCTGGCTGACCCGGACCCGGGCGCCGTAGACGATCGACCCGTCCGCGGCGGTGGCGATCACCGTCGCCTCGCCGGCGTCCTTGCCGAACAGGCCGAGCTGGCGCGGGCTGGTGACGTTGACGTCGGCCACAGCGGGGTTGGAGGTCCAGACGTCGACCACGCTCCTCGGCAGCGATATGACTTCGCCTTCGCCGACGGAGAGCAGCACCTGGTTGGTCGGGCGGTAGGTGCCCGTCGAGGGTTGCGCGGCGAAGGCCACGCTCGGCGTCACCGTGGTGACGCTGGCGGCGAGGACCGAGATTATCGCGGTGCCGACCGTCGCTCGGCGCATCATGTTCAGCTTTGTCATCTTATTTGGCTCCGACCGGAACGATGGTGACACTGTTGCCTCGGGCGACCCTGACCATGGGACCCCTGGGGGTAGACGGGGCGCCGCCTTCGGCGGCCGGCGCGCGGCCGGCGGTGGCGAGCGCCATCGCGCTGATCGCGGCGGCGATCTTGTCGTCCGGCTCGGGCTTGGCTTTGCCGGTGCCGGGGACGGTGCTGCGCTGGAAGCGCGACACGTCCGACCCGGTCGTGTAGGTGCTCGCTCCGTCCACCGGCTGGTTTGCGATGGCGAGCAGCATGCGCTTCTCGGCCTTCGGATCGTCGGTGGCGGGCACCGTCACCTCACCGGAGGCGATGGCGCGTTCGAGCTCCGCCGAATTGTCGGCGATCGAACGAAGCGAGAGCGACAGGTCGCCGATCTTCTGGGCGACCGCGATCTTCTCCGCGATCTTCGGCGTGGCCTCCAGAGTGACCATCGAGAAGCGCTGGACGACCGCCTTGCCGTCTTCGCCCTGGGCGGACATGCGCTGGTCGGTGGCGAGCACCCGGACGTTGCGCATCACGGTCTCGGACACCTTGAGAGGAGTGCCGTCGCCGCCGCCTTCGATTTCCTGGGTGAGGACGATGTCGACCCGGTCGCCCGGGAAGACGAAGCCGGCCACTCCGCTGGTCGCGGAGACGGCGACGGTGACCGCCCTCATCCCCGGCCCGAGCGCGGCGGCGAGGAAGCCCCGCTCGCCCGGCCGGATCAGCGATCCCTGGGTGAAAGGCTGGCCGGCGGTGACTTCGTTGCGCACGACCGTTCCGACGAGATCGGCCGGGCGGACGCCGGGCTTGCCCTTGATGTAATAAGCGGGCTGGACGAGGCCTTCGGGCCAGCGCTGGAAGCGGAAGGATTCCGCATCGATGATGGTGCCGACGGGAAGGGCGCGGGTCGCGACCAGCACTTCCGGTCCTACCGGAACGGAGGGTTTGGCCGAGGCGGAAGGCGCTCCGGCTCCGCTGAACATGTTCTTCGCGGTCACCGCGGTGACGGCAGCGATGATCAGCGCTCCGATCAGCAGCACGAGCTTTTTCACATCCATGACGCTAGTCGCCTCCTCGCCCGCTCAAAATTGCAGGCTCCCACATCAGACAAATTGGTTAAGAATCCGTTCGCCAATCAGCCAGAAACCGCCGAA
>DASVTN010000143.1:0-4901 GCA_036387555.1 Allosphingosinicella sp.
AGGCGCTGAGCGAGCCGTAGCCGAGCCGCTCCGACAGCTCGGTCGGAGTCGCGGCGCCTTCCCTCAGCAGTCGGGCCGCTCCGTCCAGCCGGAGCCGGCGATGATAAGCGAGCGGCGGAAGCCCGTGAACTTCGGCGAAGCTCCGGCTGAGGTGGAATCTCGACAGCGCCGCCTTCGACGCGATCTCGTCGAGCGTCAGGGGCTCGTCGCGATGGTCGTGGATGAAGGCGCGGGCGCGCTCGATCCTCTGCAGGGTCTCGATCCGGGTCGAGCGCTTCAGGCTGCTCAACCGTTCGAGCCGGCTGGCGAAGGTGGAAAGATAATCCTCCGCCCCGGCGGTGACCTGCTGGACGATCTTCGACGCCAGCGCGCCCCCGGTCTCAGGCCTGGAGGCGAGCAGCCGGGCGTAGCGCGACAGGAGCGGGGCGAGCGGCTCGGCGCCGCAGCCTTCGATCACCCGCCCCAGCGGGCCGCGATCCGCCGGCGGCGGCGCATTGACGCCCAGATAGACGCACAGGCCCACGGTCTCGTCCGGTCTGGGAGTGGACACTTCGAACTCGGTGCCCGCTTCGACCAGCAGGAACCGTCCCGGCCGAACCGCCCGGGAACGGCCGTCGATCTTGTATACTTCCTCGCCGCTCAGGACGAACTTCACCGACGGCGCCAGCGCCCGGATCATGCTTCGGCCGCCCTCGAGGCGTGAAAGGACGACGCAGCCATGCCTCAGGGGCAGGCGCTCCCCCTCGCCATGGCTCCGCATCAGGTAGAAAGGTGTCGAGTCGATCACAGTTGTAATCGTAAGCAAAATCGGTGCCACGTAAAGACTTGGCGGAAATTCACCGTTCCCGGCCGCTTGACCGCTCTTGCTCGCGTTCGGAACCGGCCGCCACCGTACGCTTTCGGACGGAATGCGGATCGTCACCTTCAACGTCAACGGCGTTAACGGCCGGCTCCCGATGCTCCTGGAATGGCTGGCCGAGTCGAAGCCGGACGCGGTCTGCCTCCAGGAATTGAAGGCGCCGGACGAGAAGTTCCCGGCCGCCGCAATCGAGAAGGCCGGCTACGGAGCGATCTGGCACGGACAGCAGCGCTGGAACGGAGTGGCGATCCTCGCCCGCGGCTGCGAGCCGGTCGAGACCTGCCGGGGCCTGCCCGGCGATCGGGACGACGTGCAGAGCCGCTACATCGAGGCGGCGGTCGGCGGGATCCTGATCGGCGGCCTCTATGCGCCCAACGGCAATCCGCACCCGGGGCCGAAGTTCGACTACAAGCTCGCCTGGAACGAACGGCTGATCGCCCGCGCCTCCGAGCTGATCGGCCTGAGCGAGCCGGTGGTCCTGGCCGGCGACTACAACATCATTCCGACGCCGACGCCGATCGATGCGTACAAGCCCGAGCGGTGGATGGACGACGCGCTGATGCAGCCCGAGCCGCAGGCGCAATATCGCCGGCTGGTCGGCCAGGGGTGGACCGACTCGCTCCGGCATCTCCATCCCGGCGAGCCCGTCTTCACCTTCTTCGACTATTGGCGAAACGCCTTTGCCCGCAACGCGGGCCTGCGGATCGATCACCTGCTTCTCAATCCGCTCGCGGCCAAGCGGCTGAAGGCGGCGGGAGTCGACCGCGAGGCGAGGGCGAAGGAGAAAGCCAGCGACCACGCGCCGACCTGGGTGGAGCTGGGATAGGCAGGGCGGCGCAGTGCCGACATCCCGGCGAAGGCCGGGACCTCAGGACAAGAAGTCTCGGCGCGTCTTCCCGAGGTCCGGCTTTCGCCGGGATGACGGTCCTGGCTGACGGAAACGTTTACACTTTCGCTCCACCCCAACCCCAAGAACCGCACTTTTCCGCCGCTGGCCCGCATCTTGCTGATTAGCGGACATGCTGAAGAAGGCCTTAAGACTTTTCGTGATCAAGACCCGGCTCGAAGCCTGGGCGGTCATCTACGCGCTTGCCGTCGGGGGCGTCACTCGCGGCCTCGACTATATGGACCAATATCCCGGGGCCGGCGGGTGGCTTCTCTTCGCCGCCTGCACCGGCGCCGTCTTCATGGCCGGCGCCAAGATCCTGGACGCCACCCGCGGCCCGACGCATCGGCGCGCCACGCTCCAGCGAATGGTGGCACGAGCCAAAGGCGCATAACCGTCATCCCGGCAAAAGCCGGGACCTCAGGTCAAGAAGTCTCGGCGGGTCTCCCCGGACGTCCCGGTTTTCGCCGGGATGACGGGTTCCCAACCGTTGGCGCAATTTCCCAATCGTGGGTGGCATTAGGTCGCGCCGTTGATCGGTCACACCTCCATTTCCCGCGGAATTCCGCCATTTTCTCCGTTTGGCACGGCCCTTGTAATCATGTCTGCAACCGCTTCGAGCGGGGGGTGCAACAGGTTTCAAGGAGCAGGCAGATGTTCGATTATCGCAAGTTCAGGGTGAATGCGGCGGCGGCGGTCCTGGCGGTCGCGCTGTCGGCGGTGTCGGTGGGCGCCGCGGTCGGTCCCGCCCGGGCCGTGGAAACGGGCGGCTCCCTCTACGCCTCGGCGGCGGTCGCCTCCGCCCGTGCCTGAGACGATCCACGTGTCGGCCGACGAGCTGGTGAGGATCCCGCCGAGGCCCGGCGGGCCGCGCCGCCCGCAAGGATCCCGCGGCCCCCGCGGCGAACGCCCGGCCGGCCCCGCCTTCGACCTGATGGAGTTCCTGCCGATGAGCATCTTTTCCCGCACCCGCGACATCGTCGCCGCCAATTTCGCGGACCTGCTCGACAAGGCCGAGGACCCGGCGAAGATGATCCGGATGATCATCCTCGAGATGGAGGAGACCCTGGTGGAGGTGCGCTCATCCTCCGCCCGGACGATCGCCGACCAGAAGGAGATGCGCCGGCAGATCGCTCGTCTCGACAAGCTCCAGGAGAGCTGGGCCGAGAAAGCGGAGCTGGCGCTGAGCAAGGGCCGCGAGGATCTTGCCCACGGCGCTCTCACCGAGAAGCAGAAGGTGGCCGCGATGGCCGAGAGCCTGAGGGTGGAGATCGACCTGCTCGACGAAGCCATGCGGGCTTCCGAGGCCGACATCGCCAAGCTCCAGGGCAAGCTGAACGAAGCCCGGCTTCGGCAGTGCGCCACGCAGACCCGCCTCGAGAGCGCCAACCAGCGCGCGAGGCTTCGCGAGATGACCGCCGGCCCGAGGGTGGACGAGGCCTTCTCCCGCTTCGACGCGCTCGAGCGCCAGGTCGACCATGCCGAAGGCCGCGCCGACGCGCTGATGCTCGGCGCTCCGCCGAGGACGCTCGACGAGGAGATCGCCGAGCTTCGCAACGCCGACAAGATCGACGCCGAGCTCGAAGCGCTGAAGGCGCGGCTCGCCGCGGAGCGGGAGGGCTGAAGCCATGGAAGAGTGGATTTACCGGATCATGGCGGCCCGCGACCCCGATTGGCGCAGCCTTTCGCGGCAGCCGATGACGAGCGCGGCCGCAGGGGTGCACCGCGACAACGAGACACTAAGGAGGGAAAAATGAAGAAGAGCTTCTATCTGGACAAGGCGAACAAGCGCGTCCTGGGAGTGTGCGCCGGCCTCTCCGCCCACATGGGATGGGACCCGACGTTCGTCCGGGTCGGCGTGGTGCTGCTGACCCTGGTCACCTTCCCCTGGGGCGCGATCGCCTATTTCGCGGCGGCGATGATCGGGAAGACCGCGCCGCAGGGCGCTTTCGGGGAGGATCAGCCGGTGCGGGCGGCGCGAACCTCGACCTTCGAGCTCAACCGCTCGATGCGCGACATCGACCGCCGCATGGCGGAGGTCGAAACCTACGTCACCGCCCAGAACACCCCTCTCGCGCGCGAGATCGAGAGCCTTCGCTGACGAGAAGCGCAAACGGGAGGAAGTGATGAGCGAATCGATGACGATGATGGCGATGGCGGGCTTCGGCCTCGCCGCGCTCTGCATCCTGCTCTTCGCGGCTTTGAAGGGCTGGCAGGGCTGGCTCGACCTGAAACGGCTGGAGCTGGGGAGCGGGGAGCCGCGGGCGGTGAGCCACGGCGGAATGGCGGAAAGGATCGAGCTCGCCGATCTCAAGGAACGCATCCGCAAGCTCGAGAGCCTCGCGGCCTGCATCGATCTGTAAAAGAAGGGGAAGGGGCGCGAAGGCATCCGCCCCGTCATCCCGGCGAACCCCGGGATCCATGAACGCCGCCGCGAGTGATTTCGCGCCGCCGTGTTCCTGGATTCCGGCCTTCGCCGGAATGACGTTTACGGCGCCTACTCCAGCCTCAACCGCTCCACGCTCCCGTCGCGCCTCACCCGGAAGATGTCGCCGTAATCCGTTTCGGCCAGGTCCGCCGGCCTTGCTCCGCCGAGCCCGGCGACGATCTCCGGCACGGTGTTGCTGTGGCCGACGATCAGCACCGGACCCGCCTCCTTCTTCACCCTCGCGATCAATCCCGGAGTGTCGGCCGGGTTGTAGACATGTGCAGGCAGGCTCAGGCTCGCCGAGAGCGGGACCGCGGTCTCGGAGGCTCGGCGGGTAGAGCTGACGTAGATCGCCCGGGGAGGATCGGCGGTGAAGAATCGGGAGAGCCGCCGGGCATTCTCCATGCCTTCCGCGCTGAGCAGCGGATCCGGCCCCTCGGCCTTCTGGAGATGCCGCATCACGTAATAGGCGACCGGCGCGCGCTCGGGCTCGCGGTCCGGCGCCGTGGTGGCGCAGGCCGCCACCATCAGCAGCAGCAAAGTCGCCATCGGACGGAACAAGGTCATGGTGTCGCTCCTTTCGCCCGAGCCTGCCCCGCCGAGCGCCGCTTCACAAGGGCGGCGACAAGGGTTACGGGCGCAGCGAGCCGCAACGAACAGGGTAGAGGATGACCGAAAGCAGCGAGCGCCCGAACCGGCCGGCGCTCTCCCTATATGTCCCCGAGCCG
>DASVTN010000144.1:0-5920 GCA_036387555.1 Allosphingosinicella sp.
AGGCCAGCCGTCGCCGACCCCCGATTGCTTAGTCGTCCATGGACGATCGCAGCGTGAGGTGGCGGAGGCCGCTTGCGGCCGCCTGCCCGGGAGTCGCGCAGGATAAAGCGGCCGGGAGGGGCCCGGTTGTCACGGTGGCGTGAACAGGACCACGAGGACGAGGACCTACTTTTGATAAACAATCGTCAGAACGGCCGACGTCGCGGCCGCGGTGGCGGCGGACCGCGTTCGCCGAACCAGTCGCCCAATGTGGGCAACCGCCAGGACAACCGCTCGCGCGGCAATGCGGCGCAGCTTCTGGAAAAATACAAGTCGCTCGCGCGCGACGCCCAGCTTCAGGGCGACCGGGTGCAGTCCGAATACTGGCTGCAGTTCGCCGAGCATTATTATCGCGTCCTCAACGAGAACCGCGCCCGCTTCGAGGAGCAGCGGCCCCGCCGCGACGATTACGGATCCGACGAGGACGAGGATCAGGACGACGTCATGTCCGCCGACGGCGATGACGGCGACGATGACGGCGACGACCGGAACATCCGCGACGACGCGAACGACAGGCATGACCGCGGCGGCCGCGAGGACCGCGGCAACCGCGACCGCTCCGATCAGGGCTATCGGACCGAGCGGGCCGACCGCAACGAGCGTCCGGAGCGCAACGACCGCGCCGACCGCAATGACCGTGCCGACCGCAACGATCGTCCGGAGCGCGCCGAGCGGACGGAGCGCGCCGAACGCCCGGAGCGGACCGAGCGCTCCGAGCAGCCGGAGCGTCCCCGCCGCGAATTCCAGCCGCGCGAGGAGCGCAACGGCGAGAGTCGCCCCGAAGGTCTTCGACCCCGCCGCGAGCGGGCGCAGCCCCGGGTGGAAGCGCAGAACGATTCCGATGAGCGCATCTCGCTCGACGTGCTTCCGCCGGCGATCGCCGTGATCGAAGGCGACGCGCCGGCCAAGCCGGTGCGGCGCCGGACCCGCCGTCCCCGCGAGGATGGGGACGCGGACATCGCGCCGGCGGCCTGACGGCTTCCCGCCGATCATCACGGAAAAGAGGCGGCGGTCCCAACGGGGCCGCCGCCTTTCTTTCGTTCGTCATTGCGAAGAGCGAAGCGACGAAGCAATCCACGAGCCGCCGAGGCTGTGCTGGATTGCTTCGCTTCGCTCGCAATGACGGCAGAAAGTGAAAATCACCTTCGTTGCCGTTGACGGCAAGGTTATAGTGTATCATGCTCCCGCAAATCTGGACCGGGAGCCGTTCATGCGCAGCCTTCTCTTCCTTTCCGCCGGCCTCGTGGTCGTCTCGGCGCCGGCCGCGGCCCAGCAGGAACCCGGCGGTCTCGCCGTCACCATCTACAACCAGAATCTGGCGCTGGTGCAGGACACCAGGCAGCTCAACCTGCCCGCCGGCCGCTCCCGCCAGGAATTTCCCAATGTCTCGGGCCAGATCAGCCCGGAGACGGTGACGCTGAGCGCCCAGGGCGTGGGGGTCGTTGAGCAGAATTTCGACTTCGACCTGCTCTCGCCCTCCAAGCTGATGGAGAAGGCGGTGGGCGAGGAGATCACCCTGCTCCGGACCAACCCCGCGACCGGCGCCGAGACCCGCGAGCGCGCCAGGGTGCTCGCCGTCAACGGCGGAGTCGTGCTCCAGATCGGCAACCGCATCGAAGTGCTTCGCGACGACGGGCTTCCTGTCCGCGCGATCTTCGACCGGGTGCCTGAGAACCTGCGCGCCCGGCCGACGCTCTCCGTCACGCTTGAGAGCGCGCGCGCCGGCTCCCGCCCCGTCACTCTCAGCTACCTCACGCCGGGAATGAGCTGGAAGGCCGATTACGTCACCTTGTTCGACGAGGCGGCTGGAAAGATAGACGTCCAGGGCTGGGTGACCCTGACCAACACGACCGGAACCACGTTCGACAATGCGGACACCCTGCTGGTCGCGGGCGAGATCGGCGGCGGCGGCGGCTACAATCCGTACGACCGTGCCTATCGAATACCGCCCCCGCCCGGCAATCGGCCGGGCACCGAGACTTCCGGCCGGGAGAATCTGGGCGGGTTCCTGCTCTATCCCCTCAAGGAACGGACCACGATCGCGAACCAGCAGACCAAGCAGGTGAGCTTCCTCGACGTCTCGGGCGCCGCCGGCCGGAGGGCCTATGTCTTCCGCAACAGCTGGCTCGGGACCATGGATCAGGCGGCGAGCGTCGATACCGTGCTGCAATTCTCCAGCTCGCGGGACCAGGGGTTGGGCGACGCGCTGCCGGCCGGGACCGTGCGCGTCTACATGAAGGACAGCCGAGGCAACGCGCAGTTCGTCGGCGAGAACCAGATCGGGCACACGCCGATGGGATCCGACATCGCGATCACCACGGGGCAGGCTTTCGACGTCAAGGTGCAGCCGGTGGTGGTGAAGCGCGAGCGGCTCTCGAGCGGCCGCTGGCGGACGACGATGCGCTACACGATCACCAACGCGCGGCCCCAGGCGGCCAGCGTCGACGTCATCCAGAGCGGCCTTTGGGGCGACGTCCGGATCGCGGAGGAGAGCCTGAAGAGCACCCGCCGTTCGGCCGACGAGGCGATGTGGCGGGTGACGGTGCCGGCCAATGGCGAGGCGAGCGTCACCGCCACCTTCGACACCCGCTACTGACCGGGGCCGGGCCGTGCGCCTCGCCATGATCGCCGGGCCGTTGCTCGCCTCGCTCGCCGCGGCGGGCGCCGCTCAGCCGGTGTCTCGCTCCGCCGGGCCCCAGTCCGTCGCCGTCACCGTCTACCGGGCGCCGTACCGAGGCCCGGGGGAGGGGATGGACCTTCGCTGGCTGAACGGCTTCGCCCTGATCACGGAAACCCGGCGAGTCTCCATTCCCGCCGGCGATTCCGACGTCCGGTTCGAAGGCGTGGCGGGCGGCATCCTGCCGGAGAGCGCGATCGTCAGCGGCTTTCCGGACGGGGTGCGGGAGAAGAACCAGGATGCCTGGCTGCTCTCGCCGGCGAGCCTGCTCGACGCCTCGCTCGGCCGCCGGGTGCACCTGCGTCGGACCTCGCCCACCGGCGCGGTGCGCGAGACGGAGGCGGTGGTCCGCTCCGGCGCCGGGGGAGCGGTGGTCCTCGAGACTCCGGACGGGATCGAATCGCTGCGCTGCGACGGCCTTGCCTCGACCCTGCTCTACGACCGGGTGCCGCCGAACCTGTCGGCCAGGCCGACCCTTTCGGTGCGGGTGCGAAGCCCGCGCGCGGTGAGGGCGACGGTCACCCTCTCCTACATCGCCAGCGGCTTCGACTGGCAGGCCAATTACGTCGCCCGCCTGTCGCCCGACGGAGCGAAGATGGACCTGTTCGCCTGGCTGACCCTCGCCAATGGCGACGAGACCGGGTTCAGCAAGGCGAACACCCAGGCGGTCGCCGGCCGGCTCAACCGGAGCTCCCACAGCCCCGCCCGCCCGCAGGCGCCGCCGCTGGTGCTCAGATGCTGGCCCTCCGGCACCACCACCAGCGACCTTCGCGAGCAGGTGTTCGAGAAGGAGGAGATCGTCGTCACCGGCTCGCGGCTCATGGAGATGATGGCGCCGCCGCCGATGGAATCCCCCGCTCCGCCGCCTCCGCCCCCGCCGGCGATGATGGCCCAGCAGGAGGAGCTCGGCGACCTCAAGCTCTACCGGATCCCGGAGCCGGTGACGGTCGCCGCGCGAAGCCAGAAGCAGGTGGCGTTGCTCAGCCGGCAGGGGATCGCGGTGGAGACCATCTACCGCGTCGATTCCCATATCCGGAACCTCGGCAGCTTGACGGTGACCCGGGTCCTCACCACCCGAAACACGCGCCAGGAGGGGCTCGGGCTTCCGCTTCCGGCGGGGCGGCTGGTCCTTTTCACCACCGGGCAGGCGCGGCCGATCCTGCTCGGGCGCGGCTTCGTCGACGACCGCGCGGTCGGCGAGGCGGTGGAGATTCCCGTCGGCCCGGCGGGCTCGGTCGCGGCCCAGGCGCTCAGGCTGTCGGCCGAATCGCAGGTCGAGGAGGAATGGGAGCTCACCGTCAGCAACGCCCAGCCCGCGCCGATCCGCTTCGAGGCGCAGCTGATGGGCGGCGATCTGAAGGTGACTTCGGCGACCGGGCTCGGCGCCCGCGACGGACGGCCCCTCTGGTCGGTCACCGTCCCGGCGAACGGCGAGGCGCGCCTTCGCTACCGGGTCGCCAGACGCTAGCCGCGCTTGACCGGCCTGGGCCGGTTGTTCTCGTCGAGGGCGACGAAGGTGAACAGGCCTTCCGTCACCTTCACCTCGCTGGCGCCCCTGTCGCGGATCGCGATCACCTCGATCCGGATGGCGATCGAGGTCCGGCCGATCCGCTCGACCCAGGCATAGACGGAAATGAGGTCATGGAGGAGGATCGGCGCCAGGAACTTCATCGCGTCGACCGCCACCGTCGCCACCGGCCCGTCCGATTCGCGCGCGGCGACGATGCCCGCGGCGATGTCCATCTGCGAAAGCACCCAGCCGCCGAAGATGTGCCCGTTGGAGTTGATGTCGCCGGGCCGAGGCACCACCCGCAGGATCGGCTCGCGCCGCTCGTCGCCGGATCCTTCGCTCACCGGCCTTGCTCCTTGCCGGACGCGGCCTCGTCATGGCCGCTCCGGTCGGAGAGGAAGAGGAGGCCCATCAACGCCGTGCCCAGCAGCACGGAAAGCCCCACTCCGGCGATCGTCGCAAGCACCATCTGCCACGGCATGGCGTCGCTCGTCGCCTTGAGATAGGCGACCGCGAGCGCCGCGGCGACCGCGGAGGCAAGCGCCATCCACTTCATCATATACTTGTAGCGGGACCAGGCGAGCGCGGAGGCGTCCGGCTTGGGCGGGATGGGGTCATGGCGGGGCATGCTTTGCATTTGGGCGTCTGTCATGGGATGATTCAACCCGAGTCGGGCGAAAAAAGCAGGAGACAGGCCCCAATGACGATCGCCGCCATTCTCGAGGGCAAGGGGAGCGAGGTGCTCAGCGTCGACGCCGGCACCAGCGTCAGCGAGGCCGTGGGATTGCTCGCCGAACGGCGAATCGGCGCTCTGCCGGTCGTCGAAGGCGGCCGGGTCGCAGGGATCGTGTCGGAGCGCGACGTCATCTACTGCCTGAGGAGCGACGGCGCCGAGATGCTTTCCTGGCCGGTCAGCCGGGTGATGACCGCCCCCGCCATCACCGTCGATCCCAAGACCTCGGTGCTCGCCGCCTTGTCGCAGATGACGAGGCGCCGGATCCGCCACCTGCCGGTGGTCGAGAAGGACCGGCTGATCGGGATCGTGTCGATCGGGGACCTGGTCGCCTACCGGCTGAACCGGATCGAGGAGGAGGCCGAGGCGATGCGCGCCTATATCCAGAGCGCGTGACACTTTTTTGAATAAGCCCCGATTCGGGGGGTTGTCAGCCGCAAGAACCTTACCTAGATCAGCGTCTCGTCGGCGGCGACCGGCACCTTCGGGTTCTAAGTCGCTGACTTCTTTGAAAAAAGTTTTACGAGGGCCTTGAAGGCGGGATCGTCTCCCACTAGATAGGTTCAGGAAGGCGCGGCCGGAAACGGACCCGCGGTTTTTCGGAAACCCTCCAGCTTCGCATCGTGGCCCGCTTCGGCAGGGTCTCGAAGCGACGGCTCCGCCGGAACTTCGGTTCAGGCCTGCCGCTTTCGGGGTTGGGAAGTTTCCGAAAAAAGTCATTGACGGGGGCAAACAGCCTCCATATATGGCCCTTCACCGGCGGGGCGGTTTTGCCCGACCCGTCTGCGTCTTCTCAATCGGTAACCCGGTTGCCCCGGTCAAAGGGGAGAGGAAGTCGCGGCTCTTTGACATTGTCGGTTTAGATGAAGGGACATGTGGGCGGCGGCCCCGGTCAGCGACAGCCTCTGGGTGTCGTTGGTCGGTTAAAGCTAAGCCGTTCCATGGGTCGTTCCTATGAAGC
>DASVTN010000145.1:0-57215 GCA_036387555.1 Allosphingosinicella sp.
ACCACCGCCTGCTGGGACATCCTCCACGTCTCGCCCGAGGCGATGATGTGCGCGTCGAGCCGGATGATCGTCAAATCCAGGGGCGCGGCGCGGCCGCACGTCGTCGCCTGCACGCTGCTGCCCTACGATCCGCAATTCGCGCTCGGCCCCACGCTCGCCGATTCGCCGCGGGAGGTCAGCCTCAACCACCCCCATTGCGCCCGCTTCTGCGTGCTCGGCGGGGCGTCATGTTCGGGGTGATCCTCCCCATCGAAGATGGGGAGGGGACCACCCGTAGGGTGGTGGAGGGGTGAATGCAGAAGCCTCGCAGCTACCCCTCCACCACACTTCGTGTGGTCCCCCTCCCCATGCTAAGGCATGGGGAGGATGCTTTCCCTCGTCATCCCCGCGCTGAACGCCGCCGCCACCCTCGGGCCATGCCTTGCCTCTGTTAAGGAGGCCGACGAGACGATCGTCGTCGACGGCGGCTCCACCGACTCGACCGCCGCCATCGCCGAACGGGCCGGCGCGCGCCTCCTGCCCTCCGCCCGCGGCCGCGGGCTCCAGCTCGCCGCCGGAGCCGCCGCCGCGACCGGGGACTGGCTGCTCTTCCTCCACGCGGACACGGTGCTCGCCCCCGGCTGGCGCGAAGCCGCCGACCGGCACATCGCCCGGCGGCCGGACCGGGCGGCCTGCTTCCGCCTGCGCCTGGACGCGGACGAGTGGCAGGCGCGGCTGGTGGAGGCGGGCGTGGCGCTGAGGGTTCGCCTCTTCTCCTTGCCTTACGGCGACCAGGGCCTGCTGGTCTCCCGGCGCGGCTACGACGCGGCCGGCGGCTACCGGCCGCTGCCGCTGATGGAGGATGTGGACCTGGTCCGGCGCATCGGCCGGATCGAGCCGCTCGACATCGGCGCGGCCACTTCGGCGGAGCGGTGGCGGAAGGACGGCTGGCTCAGGCGCTCCGGCCGCAATCTGCTGTGCCTCGCGCTCTACCGGTCCGGGATGAGCGCAGAGCGGGTGGCGCGGCTCTATGGCTGACGCCGACAGCTTGTTCCGGATGGCGGCCGCGAAGCTTCGCGGCGAGGGCGGCGAGCGCGATTCCGCGGCGGCGCTGGAGCTGTTCCGGCAATCCGCCGGTCTCGGCCGGATGGAGGCGGCCGTCGTCTACGCCAATCTCCTCGCCGCCGGCATAGGCGGCCCGCGCCGGTGGGGCGACTCGCTCCGGCTGCTCGCCGCGCTCGCCCAAGCGAACCCGCGCAGCCGGCTGGAGCTGGAGCGGATCGAGGCGATGGCGCTGGACGGCGAAGGCGACCCGATCGAGGCGCCGAAGGGCGAGCCGCTCTGCCAGGCGCCGGCGATCACCCGCTTCGAGCGTCTCTTCACCCCCGCGGAATGCGCTTGGCTCGCCGCCGCCGCCGAGCCGATGCTGGCGCCGGCGGTGGTGGTCCAGCCCGGCACCGGCCGCCAGCTGCGCGATCCGGTGCGGATCTGCGACAGCGTCGGCTTCACCTGGCCGCTCGAGAATCCGGCGATCCACGCGCTCAACCGCCGGATCGCGGCCGCCAGCGGCACGAGGCCCGAGCAGGGGGAGCCGCTGCAGGTGCTCCGCTATCGGCCCGGCGGCGAGTACCGGCCCCATTTCGACGCCATAACGGACTTCGCCAACCAGCGGACGATGACGATGCTCGTCTGGCTCAACGACGATTACGAAGGCGGCGAGACCCATTTCCCGGCGCCAGGCCTGAAGCTGAAGGGGGGGACGGGCGACGCCATCCTGTTCCGCAATGTCGGGCCGGACGGCCGGGCGGACCCCGCCTCGGGCCATGCCGGGCTTCCGGTGACGGCGGGCGAGAAAAGGATCGCCAGCCGGTGGATCAGGGAGCGGCCGTTCGAGATGCCGGTGGGAGAGCGGGCGGGCTAGTGAAGTCCTCCCCTGCATTTGCAGGGGAGGGGGACCGCGCGAAGCGTGGTGGAGGGGCCTTCTGATACCGAAAGAACCCCTCCACCAGGCTTCGCCTGGTCCCCCTCCCCGCGGAATCGCGGGGAGGACTAAGCGGAAAACACCCTCCGGCACACCGCGTCGAGCTTCGCCAGCATCGCCGGATCGCGCGCTCCGGGCGCGGTGATGATGGCGCTGTCGAGGGCGGTGTCGATCGGCGAGGGCGCCCGCTCGGCCGGAAGCGCTCCGGCGAAAGCCTCGACCGTTCGCCGGGCGGCCGCGGCGTTCGCCGTCAGCTGGGCGATGATCGCCGAAACCTCCACCGCTTCCTCGCCCTGCCGCCAGCAATCGTAATCGGTCACCATTCCGACGAGGGCGTAGGGAAGCTCGGCCTCGCGGGCGAGCTTGGCCTCGGGCATCGCGGTCATGCCGATGACGTCGCAGCCCCAGCTTCGGTAGAGCTCGCTTTCCGCCCGCGAGGAGAATTGCGGCCCCTCCATCGCCAAATAGGTGCCGCCCCGGGCGACCTGCGCCCCGGCGCCTTCCGCCGCCCCGGCGAGCAGGCCGCAGAGCCGTGGGCAGACCGGATCGGCCATCGAGACATGGGCGACCAGCCCCTTGCCGAAGAAGCTCTTCTCCCGGGCGAAAGTCCGGTCGATGAACTGGTCGACGATGACGAAGCGGCCGGGCGCGAGCTCCTCCCGGAGGGAGCCGACGGCGGAGATCGCGACGAGGTCGGTGCAGCCGGCGCGCTTCATCGCGTCGACATTGGCGCGGGCGTTGACCTGGCTCGGCGGGATCCGGTGGCCGCGTCCGTGGCGGGGGAGGAAGACGAAGCGGACGCCGTGCAGCCGGCCGACCAGCAATTCGTCCGAAGGCGCGCCCCAGGGCGTGTCGACCGCGATCCACTGCGCCTCCTCCAGCGCGTCCATCTCGTAGAGGCCGGAGCCGCCGAGGATCCCGATCGTCCATTCGCTCATCCGGCGCTCATATTCGAAACCGTCCTCCCCCGAAAGGGAGGGGCCGCCGAGCCTTATACGAAAGCCATCCACGCTAATTGGTGCCGGGCACCAATTATCTGACCCCAGCGAATTCAAGGAGTTGGGAATTGGTGCCCGGCACCATTTTCTTCAGGTGAGGATGATTCGGAGGTCGTTAACGTTGGTTCCGGTGGGGCGGGTGACGAACAGGTCGCCGCGCCGCTCGATCCACGGCGTGGAATCGTTGTCCTCCAGCGCCGCTTCGGCGCCGGCTAAGTCGGGCCGCCCTCGAAGAAGGCGCCGGCGGCGTGGCTGAAGCCGTCGATCCCGTCGGTGTCGGCGGCGAGCCCGCAAGTCCCCGGGCGGCCCTCCAGCGCCAGAGCGGCGGCGAGCGCATATTCCTGGTTGGGGCCGCCCGTCCCCTTGCCGCGGACGGTGACGGTGAGCTCGCCGCCCGAGATCAAGGCGGCGCCGGGCGCCATCGCCGATGCGATGGCGGCATGCTCGCGCCCGACCTCGCGCGCCTCGCCTTCGCATTCCAGGAGGCGGACCGGGTAGCCGAGCCGCTCCGCCTCGGCCGCCGCCGCCGCCAGGGCGTCGGCGGCGCGGGCGACGATGCGGTATTCGCCGGGGACTCTCGGCGCAGTCTCCGACCAGCCCCGCTTCGGCGCGGGGATCGAGTAGCGCTCCAGGATCGCCCGCGCCTCATCGAGCGTGGAAGGATCGGCGGCGGTGGGGCCGGAGCCGATATCCTCCGGCCGGTCGCCGACCACGTCCGAAATCGCGAGGGTGACGAGCCGGGCCGGAGCGCAGGCAAGCGCCAGCCGCCCGCCCTTGAAGCGCGAAAGGTGACGGCGCACGCAATTGATCTCGCCGATCGCGGCTCCGGAGCGGAGCAGGGCCTCGGTGAGCCGCTTCTTCTCCGGCAGGTCCAGGCCTTCGCCGGGCAGGCAGGCGAGCGAGGAGGCGCCGCCGCTCAGGAGCAGGAGGACGAGATCGTCCGGCCCGGCCTCCTCCGCCAGCGCCAGGAGCCGCCGGGCCGCGGTCAGGCTGTCCGTGCCGGGCACCGGGTGATCGGCATGAAGGACATCCACCCGCCGAAGCGATCCGCGGCCGCCGCGCGGTGCGACGGCGAGTCCGGACAACGGCCCCGGCCAGCGCTCCTCCACCGCCGCCGCCATCTCTATCGCCGCCTTGCCGAGGGCGAGCAGGAAGGTGCGGCCGGGCGGGGCCCCGGGCAGGTGCGGCGGAAGGACCCGCCCGGGAAGGCACGCGTCCATCCCGGCCCTCCAGATCGCCTCCAGATGCTCGCGCGACATGGCTTCAGGCTTGGCGCTTCGCAGCCGCCTCATCAAGCGCTAGGCTGGCGATGTGAGACGCGCCCTCCGCATCGCCCTTCGAGCCGCCGGCGTCCTGCTTGCGATCCCGACGCTCTATTTCCTCGCCGCGCTGATCCTCGGCGCCGTCCCCGCCAACCGCGGCTGGGAGGAGGCGAAAGAGGGGGTGACGATCTTCGTCCGCACGAACGGGGTCCACACCTGGATCCTGGTTCCCAAGGTGACGCAGGAGGTGGACTGGCGGCCGCTCCTCCCCGGCGGCCATCTCAGGGATCCGCGCTGGGGCGGCGGCGATCATGTGGCGCTCGGCTACGGCAACCGCACCTTCTACCTCGAAACCCCGACCTGGGGCGATCTCACCATGAAGAACGCCTTCGCGGCGATGTTCGGCCGGGGGCGAAGCCTGATGCACGCCGATCACGACCATCGTCCGAGGGCGAGCGAGACCCAGCGGCCGATCGTCCTCACCCGCGAGCAATATCGCCGGCTCGCCGCCTTCGCCCGAGCCAGCTTCCAGTACGACGCCCGGGGGAGGACCCTGCCGATCCTCGGCCGCGGCTACGGAACGTCCGACATGTTCTACGAAGCGGTGGGGCCCTACAGCGCCTTCTACACCTGCAACAGCTGGACCGGCCGGGCGCTCCGCGAGGCGGGGGTGAGGACGGGCGTCTGGACCCCGCTTTCGCAGAGCATCATGTGGCGATTGTAAATCCTCCCCTGCATTTGCAGGGGAGGGGGACCGCGCGAAGCGCGGTGGAGGGGCTTTCTGATTCCGGAAGAGCCCCTCCACCAGGCTTCGCCTGGTCCCCCTCCCCAGGAAATCCTGGGGAGGATTTTGGCCTACCCTCTCCTTTCCGCGTGCGTTAAGGCGGCACCAAATCAAACCACAGGGGGTTTCGATGGCGAAGATACTCGGCAACTTCCATCTCGCGCTGCTGATCGGGGTGGCGCTTCTGATCGCGGCGATGTTCGGGCTCCACGGCGGCCTGATCGGCGACGGCAGCTACGACTGGACCCAGTTCATGCGTTACCTGCACGTCTTCGCGGGCATCCTGTGGATCGGGCTGCTCTACTATTTCAACTTCGTCCAGATCCCGACCATGCCCAAGGTGCCGGCGGAGCTTAAGCCGGGCGTTTCCAAATATATCGCGCCCACCGCCTTGTTCTGGTTCCGCTGGGCGGCGCTGGCGACGGTGATCCTCGGCCTCCTCACCGGCGAGATGAAGGAAGGCGGCTATACCGCCCGCGCCCTCGGCCTCGAGGAGACCCACCGAACCATCGGCATCGGGATGTGGCTCGGCATCATCATGGCGGCGAACGTGTGGTTCGTGATCTGGCCGAACCAGAAAAGGGCGCTGGGGATCGTGCCCGCCGCGGACGACGTGAAGGCGCGCTCGGCCTCGGTGGCGATGATGGCGTCGCGGACCAACCTCATCCTGTCGATCCCGATGCTTTATTGCATGGTCGCCTACGCGCATTTCGGCGTCTGACGCCGGGGGCGATGACCGCATCTTCCGGGACGTCATCCCGGGGAAGGCCGGGATCCATGAACACCGATGGCCGCAATCGAGGCGAGGCTTCGTCGCCCTTGTCTCCACCTTCCGTGTTCATGGATCCCGGCCACGGCCGGGATGACCCTGCAATGGCCGGCAAGTCCGGTCGAGCCTCAAATCCGAATTTGAGTGCGTACCTCGGCGGCCGATGACGAAAGGCTGGTCCTTCTCGATCGACCGCGGCGGCACCTTCACCGACATCGTCGCCCGCGCGCCCGACGGCCGGCTGCTGACGGCGAAGCTTCTCTCCGACAATCCCGAGCGATATGACGACGCCGCGGTCGAAGGCATAAGGCGGATGCTGGGGGAGGAGGGCGAGCGGGGCGCGCTCACCGTCAAGATGGGCACCACCGTCGCCACGAACGCCCTGCTCGAGCGCAAGGGCGAGAAGCTCGTCCTCGCCACCACCCGAGGCTTCGGCGACGCGCTGAGGATCGGCTATCAGGCGCGGCCCGACATCTTCGCGCGGCGCATCGTCCTGCCCGAAGCGCTCTACGGCGAGGTCGTGGAGATAGACGAGCGGGTGACGGCGGAGGGCGAAGTGCTCCGGCCGCTCGACCTGGAAGCCGCCCGGGGTTCGTTCGGGAGCGCTTACGAAGCCGGCTACCGGGCCATCGCGATCGTCCTGATGCACGGCTGGCGCTGGACCGCCCATGAGGCGGCGCTGGCCGCCGTGGCGGAGGAGATCGGCTTCACCCAGGTCTCGGCGAGCCACCGAGTCGGCCCGCTGATCAAGCTGGTCGGACGGGGCGATACGACGGTCGTCGACGCCTATCTCTCGCCCGTCCTTCGGCGATATGTCGACCGCGTGGTGGCGGCGCTCGGTGGCGAAGCGCGGCTCTTCTTCATGCAATCCTCGGGCGGTCTCACCGACGCCTCCGCCTTCCAGGGCAAGGACGCCATCCTCTCCGGCCCGGCCGGCGGGATCGTCGGAATGGTCAAGACGGCCGAGGCGGCGGGGTACAAGCGGATCATCGGCTTCGACATGGGCGGCACCTCCACCGACGTCTCCCATTTCGCCGGCGCCTACGAACGGACGAACGAGACCGTTGTCGCCGGGGTGCGGGTGCGGGCGCCGATGCTCGAGATCCATACGGTGGCGGCGGGCGGAGGCTCGGTCTGCCATTATGACGGCGCGCGCTTCCGGGCCGGGCCCGACAGCGCCGGAGCGGTCCCGGGCCCCGCCTGCTACCGGCGCGGCGGACCGCTCACCATCACCGACTGCAACGTCGTCCTCGGCAAGATCCGGCCGGATTATTTCCCGAAGGTCTTCGGACCGAACGGCGACGAAGCGATCGATCCGGCGGCCTCCCTGGCGCTGTGCGAGTCGATCGCGGCGGAGGCGGGAATGTCCGCCCGGGAGGTGGCGGCGGGCTTCGTCCGGATCGCCGTCGACAACATGGCGAGCGCGATCAAGCGCATCTCGATCGCCCGGGGCCATGACGTCACCCGCTACACGCTGCAATGCTTCGGCGGAGCGGGCGGCCAGCATGCCTGCCTCGTCGCCGACGCTTTGGGCATGGAGCGGGTGATGATCCATCCGCTCGCCGGAGTGCTCAGCGCCTATGGAATGGGCCTGGCCGACCTGGTCGAGCTTCGGCAGCGCAGCGTCGGGGGCGAGGCGCTGGAGGAGGTGCTGGCGGAACTGGCGGGTGAGGCCGAGGCGGCGCTTCGGGGGCAGGGGGTCGAGCGCGTCGAGCTGAGGCGGCGGGCGGCCTTGCGGTACGAGGGCAGCGATTCCAGCCTCGAGGTCGAGGCAGGCGAGTTCATGGCGATGCGGGCGGCGTTCGAGGAGGCGCACCGGCTGCGGTTCGGCTTCGTCTCGCCGGAGACGGCGGTGGTGGTCGAGACGGCGGTGGTGGAGGCCGTTGGCCAAAATTCCTCCCCGAGCTTGCTCGGGGAGGGGGACCATCCGAAGGATGGTGGAGGGGCAATCGCAGCCTTTGCCCCTCCACCACCGCCTGACGGCGGCGGTCCCCCTCCCCGAGGCAAGCTCGGGGAGGAATTCCCCATATTCGACCGCGCCTCCCTCTCCCCCGGCGCGATCATCCCCGGCCCCGCACTCATCATCGACCCCTCCGCCACCACCGTCGTGGAGCCGGGCTGGCGGGCGGAGGTGGACCAGCTCGGCAACCTCATCCTCACCCGCTCCACACCCCGGCGGAGCGCCCATGCCGTCGGCACCGGGGCCGATCCGGTCATGCTCGAAGTGTTCAACAACCTCTTCATGGCGGTCGCCGAGGAGATGGGGGTGGCGCTCCAGAACACGGCGTCCTCGGTGAACATCAAGGAGCGGCTCGATTTTTCCTGCGCCCTGTTCGACCGTGGCGGCGCCCTGATCGCCAACGCCCCGCACATCCCCGTTCATCTCGGCTCGATGGGCGATTCGATCCGGACGATCATCGAGGCGCGCGGAGAAGGGCGCGACGGCCGGGGGATCCGGGAGGGCGACGTCTACGTGCTCAACGCTCCCTATCGCGGCGGCACCCACCTGCCAGACGTCACCGTGATCATGCCGGTCTTCGCCGAGGAGGGCGATGCGGAGCCCGCCTGGTTCGTCGCGGCGCGCGGCCACCACGCCGACATCGGCGGGATCGCGCCCGGATCCATGCCGCCGGACAGCCATGTGATCGGCGAGGAGGGGGTCCTGATCGACAACGCGCTGCTGGTGGACGAGGGCCGCTTCCTCGAGGCGGAGATGCGCGAGCTGCTCGCCTCCGGCCCCTGGCCCGCGCGCCGGCCCGACCGCAACCTCTCCGATCTCAAGGCGCAGGTCGCCGCCTGCGCCCGCGGCGCGGCGGAGATGCGGCGGGTGGCCCGCGAATATGGCCGCGAGGTGGTCGACGCCTACATGGACCATGTCCAGGCCAATGCCGAGGAAGCGGTCCGGCGGCTTATCGGCAGGCTGAGCGACGGCGGCTTCCGCTATGCGATGGATAACGGCGCCGAGGTTCGAGTCGCCGTGCGGGTCGATCGGGAAAGCCGCTCGGCGATCGTCGACTTCACCGGCACCAGCGCCCAGCAGCCCAACAATTTCAACGCGCCTTATTCGATCTGCCGGGCGGCGACGCTCTACGTCTTCCGGACCATGGTCGACGACCGAATCCCGATGAACGACGGCTGCCTGAGGCCGATCACCCTCGTGGTGCCCGAAGGCTCTATGCTCAACCCGCGCTATCCCGCCGCGGTCGTGGCCGGCAACGTCGAGACCAGCCAGGTGATCACCGACGCCCTCTTCGCCGCCTGCCGGGCGCTTGCGCCGAGCCAGGGGACGATGAACAATTTCACCTTCGGCGACGAGGATCGCCAATATTACGAGACGATCGCGGGCGGCGCCGGGGCCGGACCGGATTTCCACGGAGCGAGCGCCGTCCAGACCCACATGACCAACAGCCGGCTGACCGATCCCGAGGTGCTCGAGACCCGCTATCCGGTGCTGGTCGAGCGCTTCGCCATCCGCCGCGGGAGCGGCGGGGAGGGGAGGCACAGGGGCGGCGAGGGGGTCGAGCGCCACATCCGATTCCGTACCAGGATGCGCGCCAACATCCTCTCCAACCGCCGGGAGGTGGCGCCGCGCGGAATCGAAGGGGGCGGCGACGCGAAGGCCGGAATCAACCAGGTGATCCGCGCGGACGGCACGGTGGAGACATTGAGCGCCACCGCTTCGGTAGAGATGCGGGAGGGCGACATGTTCGTCATCGAGACTCCGGGCGGAGGGGGGTATGGAAGTGCCGAGTGATGAAATCCTCCCCGAGATTTCTCGGGGAGGGGGACCGCGCGAAGCGCGGTGGAGGGGTTCTCCGGCGCCGGAAGGCCCCTCCACCAGGCTTCGCCTGGTCCCCCTCCCCTGCAAATGCAGGGGAGGATTTTCCCTGTGACCAACTACTTCGTCCTCGTCGGAATCCTCATCGTCGTCGCCGGTTTCGCGCTCCGGCTCAATCCGATGCTGGTCGTCACCGCCGCCGCCGTCGTCACCGGCCTCATCGCCGGCATGGACCTGGTCGAGGTCGTCTCCACCTTCGGCAAGGCGTTCAACGACAACCGGATCATCGCCCTCGTCTGGATCGTGCTTCCGGTGATCGGGCTGCTCGAGCGCTATGGCCTCCAGCAGCGCGCGGCCGCCGTCATCCGCGGCTTCAGGAGCGCCACCGCCGGCCGGCTGCTCATACTCTACCTGCTCTATCGCCAGATCATCTCGGCGATCGGGCTGCATTCGACCGCCGGACATCCGCAGACGGTCCGGCCGCTGCTCGCGCCGATGGCGCTTGCCGCCGCCGAGAAGCAGCATGGCGCGCTGGACGAGGAGACGTCGGAGAAGGTGAAGGCCTATTCCGCCGCGACCGACAATGTCGGCCTGTTCTTCGGCGAGGACATCTTCTTCGCCATCGCCTCGATCGTCCTCATCCAGCAGACCCTCGCCACCTACGGCATCGTGCTCGCGCCGCTGGAGCTCGGGCTGTGGGCGATCCCATCGGCGATCGCGGCCTTCTTCGTGCACGGCGGACGGTTGCTGATGCTGGATAGGAGTTTGTCCTCCCCGCGGCGAAGCCGGGGGGAGGGGGACCATGCGAAGCATGGTGGAGGGGTAACCGACGGGGCCTCGCCAGCTACCCCTCCACCAGGCTCCGCCTGGTCCCCCTCCCCATCTGGCGATGGGGAGGACAAGAAATGATCACCCTCCAGCATCTCTACGTCCTCGCCGGCGCGATGTTCGCGGCTTTCGCGATCCTCAGCGCGCTCGACCGCGCCAACCCCAAGCGCCTCGGCAACGCCGCCTTCTGGGGCCTGATGGCGGCGAGCCTGCTCGCCGGGGACTGGATCGGTGACTTCGGCAACGGCCTGCTCGTTCTCGGCCTCGCCGCCCTTGCGAGCCTCGGCCTGATCGGCCGCTCGCAGCCGCCGACCAGCTCGGAGGAGGAGCGCGAAGCCTTCTCGGCCCGCCACGGCAACCGGCTGTTCCTGCCGGCCCTGATCATCCCCGCGGTCGCCTTCATCGGAACCCTGCTCTACACCTACACGCCGCTCAGGGAGTCCGGCCTGTTCGAGGCGAAGCGCGAGACTTACGTCCTGCTCGTCCTCGGGGTGCTGACCGCGCTCGCGGTGATCTTCGCCTGGCTCCGGCCGCCGGCGACGGCGCCGCTCCAGGAGGGGCGGCGGCTGATCGACGCGATCGGATGGGCGGTGCCGCTGCCGCAGATGCTCGCCTCGCTCGGCGTGCTCTTCGCCGCGGCGGGCGTCGGCACGGTGATCGGCGACATCACCCGGGCGGTGATCCCGCAGGGCAGCGTCTTCCTCACCGTCGCCGTCTTCGCGATCGGAATGGCGGTGTTCACCATGATCATGGGCAACGCCTTCGCCGCCTTCCCGGTCATGGCCGCCGCGATCGGCGTGCCGCTGCTCATCCAGAGCTATGGCGGAGACCCCGCGGTGGTGGGCGCGATCGGCATGCTGGCGGGATTTTGCGGGACTCTGATGACCCCCATGGCGGCCAACTTCAACCTGGTGCCGGCGGCCCTGCTGGAGCTGAAGGACCGCAACGCCGTGGTGAAGGCGCAGATCGGGACGGCGCTTCCGCTGCTGGCGATCAACATCCTCTTCATCTACTTTTTTGCCTTTCGATGACGCGTCATGCCGGACTTGATCCGGCATCCACCTTCTTTATGGCGCGCACGGAAAGGTAGACCCCGGATCAAGTCCGGGGTGACGGACCGGACATTGACGCAGACCCTCACCCCCGGCCTCGCCGCCCGCTTCCTCCGGATCGCGCTCGGCCACGTCGCCCGCGAATATCCGCACAAGCTCGACCACGTCATGGACGGGCCGGAGGACGTCGCCGGCCCGCGCGAGCTCCACCCGATCTTCTTCGGAAGCTTCGACTGGCACAGCTGCGTCCACGGCTGGTGGCTGATGCTTCGCCTGGCGCGGCTGTTCCCGGACCTTCGGGAAGCTCGGGAGGTGGGTGCAATGGCCGACGAGATGCTCGCTCCGGACAAGGTGGCGGGCGAGCTCGCCTATCTCGACCGCGCCTATTCCGGCGGCTTCGAGCGGCCCTACGGCTGGGCTTGGCTGCTTGCCCTTCACTCGGAGGCGCAGCGCCATGAGGACCGCCCCTGGGCCGCCGACCTGGAGCCGCTCGCCCGAGCCTTCGCGGATCGCTTCCAGCTCTATCTGCCCAAGCTGACCTACCCGATCCGGGTCGGCACCCACTTCAACTCGGCCTTCGCGTCGATCCTGGCGCTCGAATGGGCGGAGTCCAACGATCCTGCGCTCGCCGCCCTGATTCGCGAGCGGGCGCGAAGCTGGTTCGGCCACGATCGCAATTGCCAGGCCTGGGAGCCGGGCGGAGACGAGTTCCTCTCCTCCGCCCTCACCGAGGCCCTGTGCATGCGCCGCACGCACGGCGAGGATCAGTTCCGCCAGTGGTTCGCGCTTTTCCTGCCCGACCTCGCCGCCGGCGAGCCGCCCACCCTGTTCACCCCCGCCACCGTCTCCGACCGCTCGGACGGCAAGATCGCCCATCTCGACGGCCTCAACCTCAGCCGCGCCTGGTGCTGGCGGAGCCTCGCGCCGGCGCTGGAGCCGGAGCTCGCCGCGCTCGCCCGGCGCACCGCCGACGAGCATCTCGCCGCCAGCCTCCCCCATGTCTCGGGCGACTATATGGGCGAGCATTGGCTCGCCACCTTCGCCTTTCTGGCGCTCGAAGCATGAGCCTTCTGCGCCCCCTCACGCCGGGCGAGGCCGGCCTTCTCGACGAAGCGTTCCTCGGGCGCCTCGACTCCGGAATGGTCCGTCTCGTCGAGGGCCATGACGACAATCCTTTCCCCCGCGCCGCCTTCCGCAACGGCAACACCGCGATCACGCTTCGCAAGACGGTCTATTTCGGAGCGCATTACAGCGCCGATTTCGCCCGCGCCGAGCCCCACGCCTGCGGGCTGTTCCTCCATGAGATGACCCATGTCTGGCAATATCGGCGTCTGGGCCTCGCCCGCTTCTTCCTGAGATACGGGCGCGAGCTGTGCGCCTGCCGTTTCAACGCGCCCGCCATGTATCGCTACGTGCCGGGCGAGACCCGCTTCGAGGAGGCCCGGCTGGAGGCTCAGGCGCAGATGGTCGGCGACTATTGCGAGGCCCGGCACCGGGGCGACGAGGCGCGGGCGAGGCTGGTCGCGAGGAGCCTCCAGGGGAGCGGGATCTACGGGCTTTGAGGCTAGCCGTCATCCCGGCGGAAGCGGGACCTCGGGGAGCCCCGCCGTGACTGCTTGTCCCGAGGTCCCGGCTTTCGCCGGGATGACGGGCTAAGCCGTCACCAGCCCCCTCTGATCCTCTCTTCCCATTGAGATCAGGAATGGCTCGCCCGCCTGCATCTCCTGGAAGTCGCGCTTCGATCGCAAGCCGCGCCACTGGACGGCGATGAGGGCCTGGGCGATGGCTCCGCCGAGCGTGTCTCCGGGGCCGAGAAGGACGATCCGGTCCGGCGCATATTCCTTGACCGCCACCTGGATCGCCCGGGTGAAGTCGTAGGTCTCGAGGATCTGGTGGACGAAGGTGTAATCGTGAAGCGCCTGGCGGCCGCTCGCGAAGGGTCTCCAGATATGGCCCCGGCCGTCGATCATGGGCGACCCGGGCGCTTCGAACCACTCCGCCGGGATCTGCGCCAGCGCACGTTCCGAGGATGCGGCCATGAGCGGCGTATGGAAGGGGCCGTGGTTGACGAGGCGGAGCGGCTCGCGCGCGGGAGTCGGCGGCGCTTCGGCGAGGAGGGCGGCGAGGCCGGCTTCGTTGCCGGCGAAGACGATCATCGCGCCCAGCTCGATCGAGACGAAGAGCCTGCAGCCCTCGCGCGAGCCGATGGCGGCGGCGAGCGCGAGCACCTGCGCGCGAAGCTCCGGAAGCCCCTTCCAATCCTCATCGGCGAGGGAGAGGAGGACCTGCCCTCCGGCCTCGCCCGCCTGGCTATTCTCGCCCATCGCGTCGATGATCCGGAAGCCCTGCTCCGCTCCCACCGCGCCGGCGACGGCGAGGGTCGTGTACCAGCCCATCGAATTTCCGGTGACGGCGGCAACATCGAAGCGGGAGCGGTCGATGGCGAGGAAATCGGCGTAGGAGGCGGCGAAGATGAGCGGCGAGGCGATGTCGCCGCGGGTGTGCAACGCAGGGCTGAAGCGCTCGGCGCCGTCGAGTTCTGAGAGAGTCGGCTGCCCGCGATCGGCGCGGAGCCGGTCGAACGAAGTGACGAGATCGCCACGATTTGCATGGAATCGCTTCAGATAACCCAGTTCCGCCTTGCCGTAGGTGCCTCGGCCCGGACAGACGATCAGCGCCGACTGACGCTCAGCCACGGACCATCTCCAGCGCCGCGGCGACGATCGAGTCGCGGCTCGGCAGCGTCAGGGTCGCCGCCCGGCCGAGCGGGATGAACGAATCCTCCGCCGCGATCCGGGTGCAGGGGATGCCCGGCGCCCGCTCGGCGAACAGCGCCATCAGCGCCTCGCTCTGCGATCCGCTCTTGCGGCATTCGTCGACGATCAGGATCCGCTCGCAGCCGGCGACCGCCTCGAGCAGCCCCTCCTCGTTGAGCGGGGCGAGCCAGCGCAGGTCGATCACCCGGAGGTTCACGCCATGCTGGTCCTTCAGGATCCTTTCCGCCTGGCGCGACAGGAAATAGCCGTTGGCGTAGCTGACGATGGCGAGGTCGGCGCCGTCGCCATGAACCGCCACCTCGCCGAGCCGCACCGGCTTCGCCGACCCGGGCGCCGCGTAGGTCGAGGTCCACAAAGCGTCGCCCTCCTCATGCAGGTCGCGGGTCATGTAGAGCGCGATCGGCTCCACGAAGACGATCACGCGCTGCTCCTCCAGCGCCAGCCGGACGCATTCCCGCAGCATCTCGACCGCGTCGGCGCCATTGCTCGGGCAGGCGAGGACGAGGCCCGGAATGTCGCGGAAGATGGCGAGGCTGTTGTCGTTGTGGAAATGGCCGCCGAAGCCCTTCTGGTAGCCGAGGCCGGCGACCCGGATGATGGTCGGGTTGGTGTACTGGCCGTTCGAGAAGAAGCTCAAGGTCGCCGCCTCGCCGCGAATCTGGTCCTCGGCATTGTGGACGTAGGCGAGGAACTGGATCTCGGTGATGGCGAGCAGGTCGTTATGCGCGGCGCCGATGCCGAGGCCCAATATGCTCTGCTCGTCGAGCAGGGTGTTGATCACCCGGCACGATCCGAAGCGCTCGTGGAGCTTGGCGGTGACGTTGTAGACCCCGCCCTTGGGCCCGACGTCCTCGCCGGCGACGATGATCCGCGGATAGGCGAGCATCAGATCGGCGAGCGCCCAGCTCAGCAGGCGCGCCATATGCTGGGGCTTGTCGATCATGCTCTTGTCGCGGGCGAACAGGGCCTCGCGCTGCTCCGGGGTCGGCGTGTTGGCCCTCGCGGCGGCGCGCCGGGGCGGGACGATGGTCGCCATCACCTCCTTGCTCGTCGTCAGCTTGGGGCGCGTGATCGCCTGCTCGGCGATCCGGCCGAGGGTCGCCTCGCTCTCGTTGTAGATGTCGAGGATTTGGCTCTGGGAAAGCAGGTCCTGCTCGAGGAGCAAAGCGGCGCTGAACAGCAGCGGATCGCGCTCCTCGTCCTGCTCGATCTGGGCCTTGGTCAGGTAGGTGGCCTGGACGTCCGATCCGGCATGGCCGTAGAGCCGCACGCAATCCATGTGCAGGAAGACGGGCTGGCGCCGGATCCGCGCGTGGCGGGCGGCCTCGAGCGCGCCGCGATAGGCGTCGGCCATGTCGAGGCCGCTGCAGCGGATGTAGTGGAGCCCGGGCCGGTTGCGGAACGACGCCTCGATCCACCCGCTCGGAGTCCGCGTCGAGATGCCGATGCCATTGTCCTCGCACAGGAAGACGAGCGGCATCGGGCTGCCCTGATAGGCGGCCCAGGCGGCGGTGTTGAACGCGCCCTGGGCGGTCGAATGATTGGCCGAGGCGTCGCCGAAGCTGGCGAGGACGATGGAGTCGGTGCCAAGCGCCGTCTCCTCGAGCTTCAGCATCTTGGCGATGCCGATGCTGAACGCCGCCCCCACCGTCTTGGGCAGGTGCGAGGCGATGGTGCTGGTCTGCGGCGGGATGGCGAGCGGCTTCGATCCGATCACCTTGTGGCGCCCGCCCGAGATCGGGTCCTCCGCCGAGGCCGCGAAGCTGAGCAGCATGTCCCACAGCGCAGTCTGGCCCGGAAGCTTCTTCGAGCGGTGGATCTGGAAGGCGTTCGACCGGTAATGGAGGAACGCCATGTCGTCGGCGCGAAAGGCCTCGGCGACGGCGGCGTTGTTCTCGTGGCCCGAGCTTCCGATCGTGTAGAAGCCCTCGCCCCGCGCCTGCAGCCGCCGCGAAAGCCGGTCCATCTGCCGGCTCGCCACCTGGCTGTAGAAAAGCTCGACCATGGCCTCGCGGGAGAGGCCGATATCGGCGGGATTAACGTCGGCCGTGCGCCGGGGCAGGTTTCCGTCCCGGACCCGGGCGACGAACTTTGCGTGAATGGCTTCGGCGGCGTCCATGGCGGGCCCGTAGCCTCAGGATGGAGAGGACGAAACCCCTCTCCCGCTTTCCGCGGGAGAGGAGGGGCCCGCCGCGAAGCGGTGGGAGGTGAGGGTCTGTACCGCAGACTCAGCAAGACCGTCACCTCCCAAGCCTTCGGCTTGGGCCCCTCCTCTCCCTTAAGAACGAGAGAGGGCCAAGTCGACGCCACCCTCTTGACCTGACGTTTACGTAAAGTAGGGAAGCCTCCGAAACCCATCGGGAGGAAGATCATGACCAAGAGCGAAATGGCCGCGGCCCTCAACTCCAAGAGCGCCTGGCTTCCCGGGAAGCGGGTGAAGCTCGACTTCGGCTCGGAGGGCGCGGTGATGCTCGACGGCGCCGCCGGCCAGGTGACCGAGGAGGACGGCTCCGCCGACACCACGATCAAGGTCAGCTGGGAAGACTGGCAGGCGATGACCGACGGCAAGCTCGACGGAATGACCGCCTTCATGCAGGGCAAGCTCAAGGTCGAGGGCGACATGTCCAACGCCATGCAGCTCCAGGGCGTGCTGGCGAAGCTGAAGAGCTGACAAGGAAGGCGGGATCGTCACCCCGGCGAAAGCCGGGGCCTCGGGGAGACCCGCCGAGCCCTTCCGCCCTGGGGTCCCGGCTTTCGCCGGGATGACGCATGTCAGCGCGGCGCCGCCGCGCCGGCCTGCGGCCAGGCCGAGGAGCCTGTTCGGCGTACCCGAAGCTCCACCGTCTTCACCGGGGGGGCGCTGCCGGCGACCCGTTCGCCCACCTCGTGCCACTCGCCGTCCTTGATCGTCGCCCTGTAGCGTATGATGCTGCCCGGCCGGTCCGGGTGCGACCAGCTGAAGCCGTCGGCAAGCACGGTCAGCGGATAATTGCCGGCATAGCCCATGGCATGGGTGTGCATCGTATAGGTTCGCCGCACGGGATCGTAGGAGATGATGGCGAAGGCGTTGAAACGGGTCTTGCCAGCGGAGTCGTAGGCCCGGCCTTCAACCAGCCGGACCGTGCCGTCGAGCAGGGTCCCGACGCGCTCGGTATGGCGCATTTCGCCGGGCGCTTCTTCGGCGCTCGCCGTCCCGCGCCATTCCCCGTCCATGAAAGCGAGCGCCTTCATGGCCTCGCGCTGGGCGGCAAGCCGAGCCGCGGGTTCCCAGGGGCCGGCGGCGGCGGCCTCCGGAGTGATCGGCGCCTCGGTCGGTTGCGCGGCGGCGGCGGCGGAAGCCGCGATAGCCAGAAATAGTATCTTCATTTCGATTTCCTTATCCGTTGCTTGCGGCCGCCCGGGTCAGCTTCTCGATCCGGTCAAGCCAATTGTTCCAGGCCTGGCGGCCGCGATGGGTGAGTGCGAGCCGGGTCTGCGGCTTGCGACCGGCGAAGCTCTTCTCGACGCTGACATATCCCGCCTCCTCGAGCTTCCCGAGATGGGCGGAGAGGTTGCCGTCCGTCGCTCCGACCTTGTTACGCAGCTCCGTGAACAGGGCCGATTCGACCGAGGCGAGATAGGCGACCGCCCCGAGCCGGATCCGGCCGTGGATGACGTCGTCGAGGCTGGAGTGATCGAAGGGGTTCTCGGCCACGTCAACGCGGCTCCGCGCGGAGGAGAAGCAGGCCGGGCACGAAGACGGTGAGGAAGACGCCGGCCGCGGCCGCGAGATAGCGGTCGGGAGAGAGGATGAGGGCGGTGAACAGGCCGACCATGAGGACGGCGCCCGCCCCGGCCAGGACCGTGACCCGGTTCTTGCCCAGCGATCCGGTGACGATGAGGGCGCAGGCATAGACGGCGAAGGCCACGGGTACGATCCAGTCGAAGGTCGCGGGCCCCGCTCCGTTCGCGGCGGCGGCGGCGGTCCCGGCGAACATCGAGCCGATCGCCATCGCGCCGGCCAGCCACACGCTTCGCGAAGCCCGATTGCCCGCGGAGCCGGAGCCCGCCTTGTCCGCCATTCCCCGCGTCAGCACGACCTGCCCGGCGGCCCCGAGCAGGGAGAAGCCGATCCAGATGATCGCAAAGACCGTCTTGCCGTCGCCGATCACGCCGCGCAGCGCGAGATGGTGCGCGACATAGGCGGACGCGAGGAGCAGGCCCCACCACGCCATGAAGCGGCCCCCCAGCAACGGCGCGTGGGCGCCGCTCTCCGCAAGCTGCCGCATATAGCGGATGTCGTCGTCGCTCGGGCTGGCGGTGTCGGTCATCGAAGATCCTCCAAAGAACTCTAAAACACAAAGTACTCTAAAGGGTCCGGCCTGTCAAGGTTGGAACGTCGCGCCACCGGTTGCGGACCATTCTCGCGTCATTCCGGCGAAAGCCGGGACCTCAGGACAAGAAGTCTCGGCGGGTCTCCCCGAGATCCCGGCTTTCGCCGGGATGACGGGCCCTCTCCCTCGTCGAGGCGCTCCATGCGCCTTTTCTTGACCGGACTCGGCCTGCCCGCCTATCGCCCGCCCGTCAGAAGGAGCGGCCCATGAAGAAAATCCATCCGGACGCGGCCTCGGCCCTCGAGGGCCTGCTGTTCGACGGGATGACCATCTGCGCCGGCGGGTTCGGCCTGTGCGGGATCCCGGAACGGCTGATCGACGCGATCCGCGATTCGGGCGTGAAGGACCTTACCTTCGTTTCGAACAACGCCGGCATCGACAACGAGGGTCTCGGCAAGCTGCTGAGGACCCGCCAGGTCCGCAAGATGATCTCGTCCTACGTGGGCGAGAACAAGGAGTTCGAGCGGCAATATCTGGCCGGCGAGCTGGAGGTGGAATTCTGCCCGCAGGGAACGCTCGCCGAGCGCTGCCGCGCCGGCGGCGCCGGAATCCCCGGTTTCTACACCAAGACCGGCGTCGGCACCGTCGTCGCCGAGGGCAAGGAGGAGAAGGTCTTCGACGGCGAGACCTACATTCTCGAGCGCGGAATCCGCGCCGACCTGTCGATCATCAAGGGCTGGAAGGCCGACGAGGCCGGCAACCTGGTCTTCCGCAAGACCGCCCGCAACTTCAACCAGCCGATGGCGACGGCGGGCAAGGTCTGCGTGGCGGAGGTGGAGGACATCGTTCCGGTCGGCTCGCTCGACCCCGATTCGATCCACCTTCCCAGCATCTACGTGAAGCGGATGATCCTGGGCGCGCCTTACGACAAGAAGATCGAATTCCGCACCGTCCGGCAGCGGGAGGCGGCGTGATCTCTCCCCTCCCTCCAAGGGAGGGGCCGGGGTGGGTCCGCCGAAGGCGGCCGAAACTCCGCCGCTCGGTAAGTCTCGCTGCGCTCGCCTACCCACCCCCAGCCCCTCCCTTGCAGGGAGGGGAGTTCGAGGAGCCGATTGAATGCCCTGGACCCGCGATCAGATGGCCGCACGCGCCGCGAAGGAGCTTCGCGACGGCTATTACGTCAATCTCGGAATCGGAATCCCGACGCTTGTCGCCAACAATATCCCGGAAGGGATGGAGGTGACTCTTCAGTCGGAGAACGGGATGCTCGGGATCGGGCCCTTCCCTTATGAGGACGAAGTCGATCCGGACCTGATCAACGCCGGGAAGCAGACGATCAGCGAATTGGACAGCTCCTCCTATTTCGGCTCGGAGCAGAGCTTCGCGATGATCCGCGGCGGCCATATCGACCTCACCGTCCTCGGGGCGATGGAGGTGTCTGAAGGCGGCGACATCGCCAACTGGATGATCCCGGGCAAGATGGTGAAGGGCATGGGCGGCGCGATGGATCTCGTCGCCGGGGTGAAGAAGATCATCGTCGTCATGGAGCACACGTCCAAGAACGGGGATCCCAAGTTCATCCCGCAATGCACCCTGCCGCTCACCGGCAAGAACGTCGTCGACATGATCGTCACCGATCTGTGCGTCTTCCACCGGCCGGATCACGGCAGCACGTTCCGGCTGATCGAGCTTGCGCCGGGGGTGACGGCGGAGGAAGTGCGCGAGAAGACGACGGCCAGCTACGAGGGATAGGAGTCGCCCCAGCGAAGGCTGGGGCCCCCGGGAGGTAAGGTCCGCAGCGCCCGGCTCGCGCAGGGCGAAGTGGAGATGAGCCGCGCCCATAATTCCTCCCCCAGCTTGTCTGGGGGAGGGGGACCGCGGCGCGAAGCGCCATGGTGGAGGGGTGAATTCCGAGTCCGGATTTCCCCTCCACCGCGCTTCGCGCGGTCCCCGCCCCGGACAAGCTCGGGGAGGAACTTCAGCAGGGAGGTTCGATGCGCATTCTTCTGACAGGCTCATCGGGATGGCTCGGCCGCTTCCTCGCGCCACGGCTTCGCGAAGAGGGCCACATCGTAACCGGCCTCGATGTTGCGCCCAGCGCCGACACCGACGTCCTCGGCTCCGTGGCCGACCGTGCCCTGGTCGAACGGACCTTCGCCGAGCGCGGAATCGAGGCGGTCGTCCACTCCGGAGCACTGCACAAGCCGGACATCGCCCGCTATCCGCGCCAGGCCTTCATTGACGTCAACGTCACCGGCACCCTCAACCTGCTGGAAGCGGCCGCGGCGGCGGGGAACGACCGCTTCGTCTTCACCTCGACCACCTCGCTGATGGTCTCGGAAGCGCTTCATGGCGGAGCGTTGGACCGGGCGGAGTGGATGACCGAGGATTATGGCCCGCTCGAGCCGCGCAACATCTACGGAATCACCAAGCTGGCCGCCGAGCGGATCTGCCGGCTCGCACACCGCGAGCACGGGCTCGCGGTCGCCATCCTTCGCACGTCGCGTTTCTTCCCGGAGGGGGACGACACTCAGCGGGACCTGAGCGGCCCGAACATCAAGGCGAACGAGTTCCTCAACCGGCGCCTGACGGTGGAGGACGCCGCCGAGGCGCACCTCGCGGCGCTCGACAAGGCTCCCGGGATCGGCTTCGGCATCTTCATCGTCTCGGCGCCTCCGCCCTTCGCGAAGGAGGATGTCGAGGCGCTCGCGCGCGACGCATCGGCCGTTATCGCCCGCTATTTTCCCGAAGCGCCGGAGCTCTACGCGGGCGCCGGCTGGACTCTTCCGGCGCGGATCGACCGGGTCTACGTGCCGCAGGCCATGGAGGCGAAGCTCGGCTTCCGCTGCCGGACCGATTTCGCATCCGTCCTCGAGGCTCTCGCCCGCGGCGGGCCATTGCCCTTCGCGCACGATCCCCATTATGTCTCGCCCAAAGAAGGGGCATTCCGATGATCAAGAGACTGACCGCAATCGCCGCCGCCTGGCTCGCTTTGGGCGGGATGCAGACGCCTCCCAAGCCCGCCCAGCCGCCGGCGAAGATCCAGCTGTGGCGGCTCGACTGCGGCGAGTTCGTGATCAAGCAATATGGCGCCTTCTTCTCGGACACCTTCCAATATCCGGCGGGACCCAAGAACATCGTCGGAAGCTGCTACCTGATCCGCCACGGCGACCGGTACATGCTTTGGGACACCGGCCTCACCGACGCCCTCATCGGCAACGATTTCGACAATGCGGGCCAGACCATCCGGGTGAAGCGAAGCCTCGTCGACCAGCTGGCCGAACTCAAGCTCAAGCCGGGGCAGATCGAGACGATCGGGATCAGCCACTGGCATTTCGACCATGTCGGCCAGGCCGGCCGGTTCCCGCAGGCCAAGCTGCTGATGGGCATGGGCGATCTCGCACTGCTCCGGGCCACCCCGCCGGCCGACGAGGATTCGGCCAAGGGCCTCGCGCACTGGCTGACCGGCGGCGGCAAGGTGGAGGAGATCAGCGCCGACAAGGACGTCTTCGGCGACGGCCGGATCGTCATGCTGAAGCTGCCGGGGCACACTCCGGGGCATTACGCCCTGCTGGTCCGGCTGGCGTCGGGTCCGGTTCTCCTCTCGGGCGACCAATATCACTTCACCGAGCAGGTGAAGAACCGCGGCGTTCCGCCGTTCAACCACGACCGGTCCGATACGCTGGCCTCGATGGACCGCTTCGACCGGATCGCCGCCAATTTGAAGGCCAAGGTGATCATCCAGCACGAGCCCGCCGACATCGCCAAGCTTCCCGCATTCCCGAAGGCCGCCGAGTGAAGGCTCTTCTCTCAACCGCTCCGGGCGGGCCGGAAAGCCTGGAGCTCACCGAGCTTCCCGATCCGGAGCCGGGCCCGGGCCAGCTGCGGGTGCGGGTGCGGGCCTGCGCGATCAATTATCCCGACGTGCTGATCATCGAGGACAGATACCAGTTCAAGCCGCCCCGGCCCTTCGCCCCGGGCGGCGAGGTCGCCGGGACCGTCGAGGCGGTGGGGGAGGGAGTCCCGGGCTGGACCGAGGGCGACCGGCTGATCGCGATGATCGGCCATGGCGGGCTTGCCGGGAAGGTTCTGATCTCGGCCGCCCAGGCGGTGCCGCTGCCGCCCGAGCGCAGCTTCGAGGACGGATCGGCGCTGATCCTCACCTACGCCACCTCGATCCATGCACTGCTCGACCGCGGCGGGCTGAAGGCGGGCGAGACCTTGCTGGTGCTGGGCGCCGCGGGCGGAGTCGGCCTCGCCGCGGTCGAGCTCGGCAAGGCCTATGGAGCGCGTGTGATCGCGGCCGTCTCCTCGGAGGAGAAGGCCGAGGTCGCCCGCTCGGCCGGGGCGGACCTGGCGATCGTCTATCCGTCGGGGCCGTTCGACAAGGAAGGATCGAAGGCGCTGGGGCAGATGTTCAAGGAGGCGGTCGGACCGGGCGGGGCGGACCTCATCTACGATCCGGTGGGCGGCGGCTATGCCGAGCCGGCCTTGCGCTCGATCGCCTGGGAAGGCCGCTACCTGGTCGTCGGCTTCCCCGCCGGGATTCCGAAGCTTCCCCTCAATCTCACTCTCCTCAAGAGCTGCGACGTGCGCGGAGTCTTCTGGGGCGCCTTCGCGGCGCGCGACCCGAAGGCGAACGCGGCTCATATCGAGGCCCTCTTCCGGCTGTGGCGCGAAGGGAAGATCGCACCTCGGGTCAGCCGCACCTGGCCGCTCGAGCAGGGCGGCGAGGCGATCGCCCACATGGCGGCGAGGAAGGCGGTGGGCAAGCTCGTGGTGACGATGGATTAGGCCCAATCCCCTTGTTCCTCCCCGAGCTTGCCTCGGGGAGGGGGACCGCACGAAGTGCGGTGGAGGGGAAATTCTGAGTCCGCATCACCCCTCCACCACGTCGCTTCGCGCCGCGGTCCCCCTCCCCGAGGCAAGCTCGGGGAGGAGCTACCCCCGTTGCACCTCTTCCTCGCGACGCCTATCTGACTCCCAACCAGAGCAGGAGCCTTCATGAGCACTTTCGACGACCGCGAACGGGCCTTCGAGACCAAATACGCCCGCGATCAGGACATGCAGTTCCGGATCACGGCGCGCCGCAACAAGCTGCTCGGGCAATGGGCGGCCGGCCTGATGGGCCTCAGCCAGGCGGAGTCCGACGCCTATGCGAGCGACGTCGTCCGCGCCGATTTCGAGGAAGCCGGCGATGAGGACGTGATCCGCAAGCTGGTCGGCGATCTCACCTCCGCCGGGGTCGAATGCGACGAGAAGCGGATCCGCGAGGCGCTCGACCACAAGACGGTCGAGGCGCGCCGGCAGCTGATGGAGTCGCAGGGCTGATGGCCATGGCCGCCGACGAGATCGAGGCCCTGATCCGCGCCGGAATTCCCGATGCGCGGGTGGAGATCACCGATCTGGCCGGCGACGGCGATCATTATGCCGCCCGGGTGGTCTCGGAGAGCTTCCGGGGCCTTCCGCGGTTCCGCCAGCACCAGCGCGTCTACGAGTCGCTGGGCGGCCGGATGGGCGTCGAGCTGCACGCGCTCCAGCTCAACACAGCGACCCCCGACTGAGGAATAGTAAAAATGTCCGACACCAAGGCCCGAATCGACGAGATCGTCCAGAAGAACGACGTCGTCCTCTTCATGAAGGGCACCGCGCTCTTTCCCCAATGCGGCTTTTCGAGCCGGGCCGTCTCCATCCTCGATCATCTCGGGGTCGGCTTCGAGACCGTGGACGTCCTCCAGGATCCGGAGATCCGCCAGGGCGTGAAGGAATATTCCGACTGGCCGACGGTGCCGCAGCTCTACGTCAAGGGCGAGTTCGTCGGCGGCTCCGACATCATGATGGAGATGTACGAGGCCGGCGAGCTCCAGCAGCTGCTCGACGAGAAGCAGGTGGCGAAGGCCTAGGGGCGGGACGGGGAGGACCCGTCACCCCGGCGAAAGCCGGGGCCCGAGGACGAGAAGTCTCGGCGGGTCTCCCCGAGGTCCCGGCTTCCGCCGGGATGACGGACCTCTTCACACCGCCGCGCGCACCTTCCGCAGCCCCGCATATTCGAGCAGCGTCACGCCCATCACCGCGAGCGCCTGCGCGGCCACGAAGGCGGTGCCGAGAGCCGTGATCCGCCCCCCTTCCGTGGCGATCAGGAGAAAGCTCTCGGCCGTCCAGGCGGCATTGCCGGCGATGAGCAGCCAGACGAGCGGGCTCGGCGGCATCGGTCGGGTCGCCAGCCAGCCGATGAAGGCGCAAAGCGGCAGGAGCAGCAGGCCGGCGCCGAACAACAGCCTCTCGCCAAGGCCGAAGAGGCCGGAAAGCGGCTCGGCGCCGAGCGCGAGCAACAGGCCGATCATCAGGCAACTGGCGGCATCGAGGGCGAGCACGCGGCGAAGGAAGCTCGGGTCGTTCATGGGTCCGTTCCTTTCGTTCGAACGGCGCCGGAAGGGGCGCCGTCCGATCCTGATCGGCCTTTCGGGGTCATGCTGTCGATTACCCGGCAGGTAATGGGAATTCCGCCGCGGCCGGGCTAGGCTGCCGCCATGGCCGCCCGACCCGCCGACCTCGTCGGCACCCACATCCGCACATGGCGCACGCGACGGCGCCTCAGCCAGCTCGACCTCGCGCTCGACGCCGAAATTTCGGCTCGGCATCTGAGCTTCATCGAGACCGGACGGTCGCGGCCCAGCCGGGCGATGCTGCTTCGGCTGGCGGAACGGCTTCGAATTCCGCCGCGCGAGCGCAACGTCCTGCTGGTGGCAGGCGGCTTCGCTCCGGCCCAGCCTGCCCGGAGCCTCGACGATCCCGCGCTGGCGCCGGCTCGGCAGGCAGTGGACAAGGTGCTCGCCGCCTACGAGCCCTATCCGGCGCTCGCCATCGATCTGCACTGGAACCTGGTCGCCGCCAATGCGGGGATCGCCCCGTTCCTCGCCGGAGTGGCCCCGCATCTGCTCGAGCCGCCCCTCAACGTGCTTCGGCTCAGCCTTCACCCGCAGGGGCTGGCGCCTCGGATCGAGGATCTGGCGCAATGGCGAAGTCACGTCTTCCGCCGGCTCGAGGAGCAGATCGAGGCGAGCGCCGATCCCGTGCTGGCGGCGCTGCTCGAGGAGCTGCGTTCCTATCCCGGCGGGTCGAGCGACTCGGGCGAGGCGACGGGAGTCGCGATCCTGCTCAAGGTGCGCCAGGGGCCGCACCTACTCTCCTTTCTCACCATGACGACCGTGTTCGGGACCCCGATCGACATCACCTTGTCGGAGCTGGCGGTGGAAGCCTTCCTACCCGCCGACGCGGAGACGGCGGCGCTGCTCAGAGCCTCGCGCGTCATCCCGGCGAAAGCCGGGACCTCAGACCGGTAAGTCTCGGCGGGTCTCCCCGAGGTCCCGGCTTTCGCCGGGATGACGGATTATAAGAAAGGGGCGGACGGCGGGACCAGATAAACCGCTCGTCCGCCCCTGTTCGTGTGGAAGCGTGTGGACGCGGGCAGCGATACACGCCCCGTGCCAAACGGGTACGACGGCGGATTTCCGCGCCTCCCGATGGTTTACGCGATTTAACGGCTTTTGCTTATTGTAAAGGCTTCCGACAGACGCCGTTGCGGAGCCGTGCCATTCATCCGCCGTTCAGCGCCAAAATATGAATTACATGTGTAATCGACAGGGAGGGTGAGGCCGTGGAGAGAATCGCCGAAGGCGAATATGCGGTAATGGAGGTGCTTTGGGACGAAGCGCCGCTGACCGCCGCCGACGTTGCCGCGCGGGTGCCGGAGGATCGGGGCTGGAGCCTCGCCACGGTCAAGACGATGCTGTCGCGCCTGCTGGCCAAGGGCGTCCTCACCCATGAGGAGGACGGCCGGCGCTATCTCTACAGGCCGGCGATTCGCCGCGAGGATTATGTCGCGGAGGAATCGGGCCGGCTGATCGACCGGATGTTCGGAGGCCGGGTGCCGGCGCTGGTCGCCCAGCTCGCCGCCCGCGACAAGCTCAGCTCCGCCGACATCGCCGAGATCGAGAAGCTCCTCAAGGATCTCAAGTCGTGATCGCCTGGCTGGTCGAGACGGCGATCGCCGTCACCCTGCTCATGGTGATGGTGCTGCTTCTTCGGGGTCCGGTCGCCCGCACCTTCGGCGCCGGCTGGGCCTATGCCTTGTGGGCCGTGCCCGCGCTCCGACTCGTCCTGCCGCCGCTGCCCCAGCTGGCGCCGGACCTCGCTCTTCCGCCCGTCGTCGCCTTCATCCCGACGGCGGCGGAAATGGCCGCACCCCTGCCGGCCGAGGCCGGATCCGGGCAGTGGGTGCCCTTCATGCTCGCCATGTGGGCCGGGGGTGCGGTCATCTTCCTCATTCTTCAATGGCTTGGTTATCGCGCCTTCCTGGGGCGGATCCGGGAATCCTCGCGCCCGGCTCGGCCTCCTTTGTTCGGCGGGATCCGCACCTGGATCAGCGATGCGGTGGAGGGGCCGCTCGCGCTCGGAGTGATCGAGCGGCGGATCGTGCTGCCCGGCGATTTCTCGCGCCGCTACAATCCGGTCGAGCGCCGGCTGGCCCTCGAGCATGAGCTGGTCCACCACCGGCGCGGCGACATCTGGTGGAATTTGGCGGCGATGCTGGTCCTCGCCATCTTCTGGTTCAATCCGGTCGCATGGCTGGCTTTCAGGGCCTTCCGGAGCGATCAGGAGCTCGCCTGCGACGCCGCCGTCGCCCGCACCGCCTCGCTGGAGGAGCGGTGCGATTATGCGCGCGCGCTCGTCAAATCGGCGAGCCGGCCCGGCCTCATCGCCGCCTGCGCCCTCAACCCCGCCGGCGAGCTGAAGCGCCGCCTCAGGATGATGCGCGCCCATCGCTCGAGCCGTCTGCGCTCCGCCGGCGGACTCGTCGCCCTCGCCGCCTTCGCCACCGCCGGCTTCGCGCTCGGCAGCGCCGATCGGCGCGGCGGCGGCGGCGAAGCCGAACGCCTCTATGCCTCGGCGCCCCCGGCCGCCGCCGCCGCGCGGGCGCCGGTTCGGATGGCCGCCGCCGCCGAACCGGCTCCGGCACCCCACCGCGCCGCGGCCCGGGCCGCGCCGATCGCCCGAGCCCGGGCGCACGCGCAGCTGAAGTCGGAGCCGATGAGCTTCGCGTCGGCGGAGGCGCCCGCGGCCCCCGCCTCCGCGCTTCCCTCGATGGCGACCATCCTGCGCCGCCTTCCCAAGTCGCCGACGACTCCGCGGGCGGCGCCGTCGCCGGCGTCCCGGACCTTCGCTTTCGCCCTTCCGGAGCCACCGGTGGAGCACGGCCCCGCCGGGGAGCGGCTGATCTATCACGTGACTGCCCGCCATGCCGAGGCGCACGTCCTGACGGTCGCCCATCCTCTGAGCGAGGAGCAGGTCGCCGAGATCCGGCGCGCCGTGATCGAGGCCGCCGCGGCCGGCCGGAAGGTCAAGGTCCGGCTCCGGGCGCCGGAAAAACCCGCCGGCGGCGGCGGCAGCGGCACCGCCTTCGACATCAACATCCAGACGCTCGAAAAGGGAGAATGATTCGATGAACCGCAACCCGAAGCTTGGCCTCGCCGCCGCGGCGCTCCTCCTTGCCGGCGCCGGAGGCGCGGCCTCCGCCCATCCCCATCCGGAAGGCGAAGGCGAAGGCAAGACGGTGGAGCGGTTCGTCGTCATCCATGACGGGAAGGGCGGCGAGCACCACGCCGGCGCGGACCGCATCCGCCGGTTCGAGTTCCGCGGCGGGCCCGGCCGGCTGGCCGATTGCGACGGGGGCGAGAAGATCGTCGACGAGGCGGGCGAAGGCGACGACAAGACCAAGGTAATCATCTGCAGGAAGGGCGCGCCGACCGCCGCCGACGCCGAGCGCCTCGAGCACGCGCTCGCCCGCATCACCGAAATCGAGCATCTCAGCGACGAGCAGAGGGCGCGCATCGAAACCGCGCTTCGCTCTGCGATCGACCGGGCCCGCAGCGCCCGCTGACGGGCAAGCGCGACTCGGGGGAAGGGCGGGAGACCCCAACTCCCGCCCTTTCTTCTTCTCCCTCTCGTCATTACCTGCGGAGCGAAGCAATCCAGCTCGGCGCCTGTCGCCCACGGCCGGCTGGATTGCTTCGTCGCTTCGCTCCTCGCAATGACGGGCCCCGGGGAAGCTTGCCCGCTTGGTTTTTGCCGTTCGCGATGCCACATCGGCGGGATGGAACCGACGGGCAGGGTAGAGCGGCTTGGAGCGCTGGTCCGCCGGATCCTCGCGCCCAATCCTTCGCCTTTCACTCATACCGGCACCCAGACCTATATCGTCGGCCAGGGCGAGGTCGCGGTGATCGATCCGGGTCCCGCGCTCGCCGGGCATGTCGAAGCGCTGGTCGCGGCGCTGGCGGGCGAGCGCGTCGCCGCGATCGTCTGCACCCACACCCACCGCGACCACAGCCCGGCCAGCCGCCCGCTCCAGGCGGCGACGGGGGCCCCGATCGTCGGCTGCGCGCCTCTGAGCCTCGAGGATGCCGGCCCGCGCGCCGATGAATCCTTCGACGGCGACTATCGCCCGGACCGGGTTCTCCTCGATGGCGAGAGGCTGGCCGGGGAGGGGTGGACGCTGGAGGCGGTGGCGACTCCGGGGCACACGTCCAACCACCTGTGCCTCGCTTTGGCCGAAGGGCGGGCCTTGTTCACGGGCGATCATGTGATGGGCTGGTCGACGACGGTGGTCGCTCCGCCGGACGGGGACATGGCCGATTACATGGCGAGCCTGGACCGGCTGCTGCTTCGCGACGACCTCGTTTATTATCCGGCCCACGGCCCGGCGGTGGAGGAGCCGCACGCCCATGTCCGCCGCCTGATCGGGCATCGCCGGATGCGTGAGCGGCAGATACTCGGACGGCTGGAGCTCGGGGAAGGGCGGATCGCGGCCATGGTCGAGGCGATGTATGCGGACATCGATCCTCGCCTGTTCCCCGCCGCCGGGCGGTCGGTGCTCGCTCATCTCGTCGATCTCGAGCGGCGCGGACGGGTAAGAGCGGAGGGGGAGACATGGACGCTCGCCGCCTGAAGCTTCAGCTCCTGCTTGGGGCGCTCGGGCTGCTGGTGCTCGGTGTCGCGATCGGCTGGGCCTTTCGCCCAGCGGCGGAGGCGGCGAAGCCCGATGCGGAGGCGATCGCCACGGCGGCCCTGCTTTCGGTGCGGGATTCCGGCCGCGTGGTGCCGTTCAGCGCCCGCTTCGTCTCGGTGGCGAGCGCGAGCGACACCCATCTCGGCCTGACCGCGCGCAAGACCCTGATCATGCCCGGGATCGTCCGCTACGGGGTCGATCTGGCGCGGCTGCGCCGCTCGAGCCTCGCCTGGGACGAGGCGAGCCGCACTCTGTCCGTGACCTTGCCGCCGCTCGAGCTGTCCGGCCCGGAAATCGACCTCAACCAGGTGCAGGAGAGCTCCGAAGGCGGCCTCGTCATGGCCCTGGCCGGTTCGGAGAAGAGCCTCGACGCCGCCAACCGCCAGACGGCGCAGGACGAGCTCATGCGCCAGGCGCGCGAGCCTCGGCCGATGCAGATCGCCCGCGGCGCCGCGATGCGCGACGTTGCCCGAGCCTTCGCCCTGCCGCTGCGCGCGTCGGGGATCGAAGCCAGCGTCGCGGTCCGCTTCGTCGATCCGGCCGGCAAGGAGGAGGCGTCCTTCCTCGACCGCCCCCGCCCGCTCGAGGCCAGGCTAAGGGATCGGCAGGCGGAACGCTGAGCGCGCAAATGGGGACAGTCACTAGTGACTGTCCCAAGTGACTGTCCCAAGTGACTGTCCCCAATCACGCGCTCGGTCGCTGAGGTTGAAAAGCGGCTGGCTGGCCCTATGTCCGGTCCATCCATTCCGCGCCTTCTTCAGATCACGGGCGGGGCACGAAAGTCTAAGCTAAACCGGCAAATGGGGACGGATGGCGAAGTCCTCGTCTCTTCAGGAGTGGCAGCATGAACGCACCCAACATGAGCCTGCGCGGGCTCGACCTCGCCGCTGAGATCGACCGGCTGCGCAAGGAGCGCAACGCCGTCATCCTCGCCCATTACTACCAGGATCCCAGGATCCAGGATCTCGCCGATTTCGTCGGCGACAGCCTCGATCTGTCGCGCAAGGCCGCGTCGACGGACGCCGACGTCATCGCCTTTTGCGGCGTTCGCTTCATGGCCGAGACCGCGAAGATCCTCTCGCCCCAGAAGATCGTGGTCCTGCCCGACATGAACGCCGGCTGCAGCCTCGAGGACAGCTGCCCGCCCGAACAGTTCAAGGCGTTTCGCGAGGCCCATCCGGACCATATCGCGCTCACCTACATAAATTGCTCGGCGGCGGTGAAGGCCCTCTCCGACATCATCGTCACCAGCTCGTCGGCCGAGATCATCCTCTCGCAGATCCCGAAGGAGCAGAAGATCATCTTCGGCCCGGACAAGAATCTGGGCGGCTATCTCGCCCGCAAGACCGGCCGCGACATGCTGCTGTGGCCCGGCGTGTGCATCGTCCACGAGGCTTTCTCCGAGACCGAGCTTCTGAAGCTCAAGGCGCAGTATCCCGGCGCGCCGGTGCTCGCCCATCCGGAGTGCCCGCCGCACATCCTCGATCATGCCGATCTGGTCGGATCGACCAAGGCGATCCTGGATTATGCGCTGTCGTCGCCGTCGGAAGTGATGATCGTCGCCACCGAGCCTCACATCATGCACCAGATGGAGAAAGCGGCGCCGCACAAGAAATTCATCGGCGCCCCCGGCGCCGACGGCAACTGCAATTGCAACATGTGCCCCTACATGGCGCTCAACACGATGGAGAAGCTCTACGTCGCCCTCCGCGACCTCGAGCCGCGCATCGAGATGGACGAGGAGCTCCGCCTGGCGGCGAAGAAGTCGCTTGACCGGATGCTGGAAATGGCCGGCCGCACGGTAGGCCAGGGCGACGTGGGCCGGCCGGTGTTTCAGGGAGGCTGACCGGCGGCCACGGCGGCCGATTGCATCGCCGCTCGGCTTATGGTTCTATTGCCTCCTGCGGAAGGAGGGCAACGTGGCCATCGACCTGTCCCCGGAGCTGGAGCATATTTCGCGTCGCCTGGCGGCTGAAAAGGGCATGGACGAAGCCGCCCGCAACGCGCTCCTCAGCTCCTATCTCAAGTTCCTGAGTACGGCCGCGGCCACGAAAGACGCGGTCGTCCCCTCGCTCGCCGTCGACGAGCTATGGCACCGCCATATACTCGACACGCAAAGCTACGGCCGCGACTGCGAACGCTGGTTCGGGACCTTCATCCACCATCAGCCGGAAGTGACCGCCGGTGAAGCCCGGCCGCGCGATTCGGCCGATTGCAGCGCGCCGGCGCCGCCGACGCCGACCTGCAACAGCGTGCGGGCGGACGCGGCGGCCGATTGCAGCTCGCCGGATCCGGGGCCGCCGTGCAGGGCAGTGGCGGCGATGCCGGTGCAATGAATGGTGGCGCCGCCACGTCCGCCGACGGGGTCGCGTTCGATGAGTGGCTGAGCCGGGTGAGCCTCGACGACCCGCGGGAGGATGGGACGAAGAGCGGTGCTGGAGCCCCGCCGCCGCCCCTCGAGAGCGTGCCGGCGGTCTATATTCGGCGCGCCGTCCTCGGCCATCTCGAGAACCGGCGGAACATCCGCTCCGGGATCGAAGCCAGGAACATGCGGTTCACCGGCGATCTCCACCTCGATAACCTCAGGATCGACTTTCCGCTCTACCTCCTGGGCTGCACCTTCGAGGGAGCCGTTTTCGGCTCGGGCATCAAGAGCCGGACGTTGAGTTTCACCAACAGCGTCCTCTGCAAAGGCGCCAATCTCAGGAACGCGGAGGTGGACGGCCATCTCTTCCTTCGCGGCGCTTTCGAGGCTCACGGGCCGCTTCTGCTGCGTGACATGCGAATCACGGGAACGCTCGATTTGAGGGGCGGGCGCTTCCTCTACGACGGGGCGCCGGCCGACGATCCGTTCGAACAGGGGGCCTTCGGCGAATCGCTTTCGCTTTCCCGTGCGGAGGCGACGGCGTTGCTGTGGGCTGCCGACCCGCCGGAGACGACGGCCAAGCACCGCGAGGAGGTCGCCGGCCTCGCGCCGCGCAAGATCGTGAACCTTAGGGACTTCAAGGTGCGCGCCTTCAGTCACGACCTGGCGACCGCCGGACTTCGCGGTTGGCCGGGCAAGTGCCAGCTGATCGTGGACGGCTTCCGCTACGATCGGGTGGATCAAGCGTCTCGCGAGACGTTTCTCGACTGGCTGGCGCTCCAGAAGGAGCGTTCGCCCGAGCCCTATTTTCAGCTGGCTTCCGTGCTTCAGGCCCAGGGACGGAAGGACGACGCGACGGCCGTCAGGTCGCGGGTCAGGCGGAACGAGGTCGACGCCTATGGCCAGCCCAAGCGACTGTTTTTCCGGTTGTTCTTCTGGCCGGTCGACTATGGCGCGTCCCCTGTGCGAGCGCTTGGGCTGATGGTCACCCTGCTTGGCATCTACTGGGCAGCCGTCGCCGGCCTCGAAGCCGGCAGGCTGATGGAGCCCGCGTCCCCCGGCCGGCTGTTCAACCCTTGCTATTATGCCCACCCCACCTGCCGCGAGGATCTGTCGAAATGGCGACAGGTGACCGTCGCCGGCGCGCGGCACATCACCCGCTACGTGCCACCGGACTATCCGAGATTGTCCACGGTTCAGTATAGCGTCGAGGCCTTCGTGCCTTTCGTCGACTTCGGTCAGCGCGACCATTGGGAGCCCGCGTCGGGCTGGGCGCGGTTTCTTCTCGCCGTGGGGGCCCTTTTCGGCATCTTCTTCGGCAGCCTCTTCTTCGCCGCCGTGACCGGCCTGATGCGGCCGCGCGAGTCCTGATCGCGGCGCCGGTGATCGCCGTCGATCCTTAGTGACGGCGGAATTGGCCGGCGCTAGGCGTGGGCGCGCCTTTGACGGAGACGAGACTTGAGACCGATGATTTCACCCTTCCTCGCGCTTTTCCTCGTTGCCGCCCAGCCGTCGGCCGCCGCTCCCGAGGACCCCTATCTCTGGCTCGAGGAGGTGGAGGGGAAGCGGGCGCTGACCCAGGTGAAGGAATGGAACGCGGCGACCGAGTCGCTCCTCACCCGCGATCCGAAGTACGAAAGCTACCGCAAGCGCGCGCTCGCCATCCTCGACGACAGGGAGCAGATCGCCGCTCCGGACCAGATCCTCGGCGACAGGGTCGCCAACCTTTGGCGCGACGCGAACAATCCGCGCGGGCTGTGGCGGATCTCGCCGCTCGCCGCCTATCGGGCCGGCAAGCCGCAATGGAAGACGGTGATCGACGTCGACGCGCTCGGCAAGGCGGAGGGCAGGAGCTGGGTCTGGCACGGCGCCAATTGCCTCGCCCCCGAATATCGCCGCTGCCTCGTCTCCGTCAGCCCCGGCGGCACCGACGCCGACGTGGTGCGCGAGTTCGATCTCGGCACCGGCCGCTTCGTCGAGGGCGGTTTCACTATCCCCGAAGCCAAGAGCAGCGTGACCTGGGTCGATTCCGACACGCTGATCGTCGGCACCGACTATGGCGAAGGGAGCCTGACCAAGTCGGGCTACCCGCGGATCCTCAAGATATGGAAGCGCGGAACGCCGCTCGCCTCGGCCCGAATCCTGTTCAAGGGCGAGGCCGGCGACGTCTCCGTCGATCCGGTCGCGATCCAGAGTGCGACCCGGCGCTGGGTGTTCGTCGACCGCGGCAAGACCTTCTGGACCAACGAGCGCCACCTTCTGACCCCCTCGGGCGGCCTCATCCCGGTGCCGCTCCCCGCGGACGCGGAGCTCGAGGACGTGATCGGCGACCAGCTGATCGCCAAGCTGCAAAGCCCGATGGGCGCCTTCCGCGCCGGAACCCTCGTCTCGCTGTCGCTCCGTGAAATCCTCGCCCGCGGCCGCGCCGAGCCGCGGCTGGTGATGGCTCCGACAGCGAAGCAGGCGATCGAGGAGGTCAGCGCCTCCGACACCGTCCTGTGGGTGAAGGCGCTGGACGACGTGTCGGGCAAGCTGTTCGCGCTCACTCCGAAGAAGAACGGCGGCTGGTCCTCGCGCTCGGTCGCGCTTCCGGCCAACAGCACGGTCCACCTCCTCGCCGCGGGCGGCAAGCCGGACCTCGCCTTCGCGACGGTCGAGGGCATGCTGACCCCGCCGGCGCTCTACGCGGTCGGGCGGGCGGGCCGCCCGGCCCTGGTCCAGCGCCTCCCCGCCAAGTTCGACGCCTCCACCCGAACCGTCGAGCAGCGCTTCGCCACGTCGAAGGACGGCACCCGGGTCCCCTATTTCCTGGTTCGCTCGAAAGGCGCCTCCGGCCCCGTCCCCACCCTGATCCACGCCTACGGCGGCTTCCGCGCCGCCCAGACTCCCGGCTACCTCACCGGCCAGCCCTATCGCGCCGGTCCGCTCGGCATGTTCTGGACCGAGGAGGGCAATGCCTATGTCCTCGCCAACATCCGCGGCGGCGGCGAATATGGGCCCGACTGGCACAAGTCGGTGCTCCGCGAGAACCGGCAGAAGAGCTTCGACGATCTCCACGCCGTGGCCGAGGACCTGATCCGCACCGGAGTGACGGCCAAGGGGAAGATCGGCATTTCGGGCCGCTCCAACGGCGGAGTGCTGGTCGGAGCGGCGATGAACCAGCGCCCGGACCTCTATTCGGCGGTGATCAACGGCTCGCCTTTGCTCGACATGAAGCGCTATTCGCACCTCCTCGCCGGCGCCTCCTGGATCGACGAATATGGCGATCCCGACAAGCCGGAGGACTGGGCCTTCCTGTCCCGCTACTCGCCCTACCAGAATCTCAAGAAGGGCGTCCGCTACCCGGCCGTCTTCTTCTACAGCTCGACCAAGGACGACCGCGTCCATCCCGGCCACGCCCGCAAGATGGCGGCCCGGCTGGAGGAATATGGCAACCGCTTCTACTTCCACGAATATCTGGAAGGCGGCCATAGCGTCGGCGCCGACAATGCCGAGGACGCCAGGCGCTCGGCCCTGCTCATGGCCTATCTGAAGCGGGAGCTGGCCGGGGAGGGGCGGTAGGTTCCCTAAATCCTCCCCTGCATTTGCAGGGGAGGGTCACCATGCGAAGCATGGTGGAGGGGCCTTGCTGAGTCTGAAGAACCCCTCCACCCCGCGTCGCGCGTCCCCCTCCCCCGGAAATCCGGGGGAGGAATTGAGGGCGGCAGCCTCTAAGGAGCCCGAATGACCTCCACACTCCCCGGCTTCGACCTCCCAGGCTTCGACCTCGACTCCTTCGTCCGCTCCACCCTCGCCGAGGACCTCGGCGACGCCGGCGACATCACTTCCGCCGCGGTCATCCCCGCCGGCGCCCGCTTCGCCGGAGTCATGGACAGCCGCGAGGCGATCGTCGTCGCCGGGCTGCCGGTCGCCGAAGCCTTCTTCCGCTCGCTCGACCCCGAAGTGGAGATCGAGCGGCTGGCGCGGGACGGCGAGGGCGTCGGCGCCGGCACGGACCTGCTTCGGCTTCGCGGAAGGGCGCGGGCGCTGCTCACCGCCGAGCGCTCGGCGCTCAACATCGTCCAGCATCTCTCCGGAATCGCCACTCTCACCCGCCGCTATGTCGACGCGATCGCCGGCGCCGGCGCCGTCCTGCTCGACACCCGCAAGACCATCCCCGGCCTTCGCCGCCTCGAAAAATATGCGACCCGGATGGGCGGCGCCCGCAACCATCGAATGGGCCTTTGGGACGTGGCGATGATCAAGGACAACCACGTCGCGGTGGCGGGCGGAGTAGCCGAGGCGGTGAGGCGCGCGGCTGCGGCCGGGATCGGGAGCATCATCGTCGAAGTCGACCGCCTCGACCAGATCCAGGCGGCCCTCGACGCCGGAGCCACCCACCTCCTGCTCGACAATATGGACGTGCCCGTGCTTCGCGAGGCGGTGGCCCTGGTCGCCGGCCGGGTCCCGACGGAGGCGAGCGGCGGAGTCACTCTGGAGACGATCCGAGCCAAAGCGGGGACCGGAGTGACCTACGTCTCGGTCGGCCGGATCACCCAGTCCGCGCCGGCCGCCGACATCGGCCTGGATTTCGCCGCGGCCTGAGTCGATTTTGGCCTTCGCCGCGCCGCGGCATGGCTCTAGATGATCCGGTCAAAAGGGGAGACGGGCATGCGGCCGCCATCGATCGTCAATTTCACGCAGGTCGTCCTGCTCTCGCTGGCGATCCAAATCGTCTCCGCCTTGCTGTCGTGGGACAAGGTCGAGAGGCCTGCCGCCGCCGCCGGCCGGGCCGGGATCGCCCCCGGCACGATGATCGGGATCCTGGTCGTCCTGATCGGCCTCTATCTGCTCCTGATCTGGTTCATAAGCGCGCACGGCAGCCCGGCGGCGAAGTGGATCTACGTCGTCCTGTGCAGCGCCGGCCTGGGCTTGGGGCTGATCCGGTTCGAGAAGACCATGTCCGACGGAACGGGCCCCGCCATTCTCGCGGCCGTCCAGTACATCCTCTCGATCGTCTCGCTCTGGCTGCTCTTTCGGCCCGACTCGAAGCCGTGGTTCTCCGAAGGCCGGGGGGATCCGGGCTCTCCCTTGCGCTAGCGTCCGTTCGCCGCCGCGGCCTCGGCTCAGCGCCGCGCCACCACTTCTCCCTCGACGATCATGGTCTCGGGATGATGCTTGTCGAGCCAGCGCTTGACGATCCTCAGGTTGCGCGTGTTCGATTTGAAGAAGAAATCCGGGATCGCCCCGACCCAGGGGATCGCGCCGAGCAGGAAATCGACGCCGATATTCCCGCCCATCCGGACGAGGTGCCATCTCGGCATCCCGAGGTTGCGCGCTTCCCACGCCAGCCAGCTGCCCATCGCCGCGGCCACCAGGCTTCCCCCGACGGGGACGAGATCGAAGACGACGTCCAGGCCGAACTGGCGATTAGTGCCCGGCAGGGTGAACATCCTCTCGAGCAGCTTCTCCATCGCCTCGATCCGGCGCCGCACCGACGCCGGGTCGCGGCCGACCGGAAGCCGCTCCGCGATCGCGTCGAACTGGTCCTGCGGGCTCGCCATTCTCATTCTCCTGTTGCCGGCCGCCGCTCGGGCCGCCGGATCGCATTCGCTTCCAACGATGGTCCCTCAGGGTTGGGCCCGGATCAGCTCGCCGACCGGGTGGCGGCCGAAGGCGTTGGGCCTGAAACCAGTGAGCCGGGGAGCGACCAGCGACCAGCGCACCGGCGCCGTCAGCGGAATGAACGGGCCCAGCCCCGCCAACAGCCGGTCGGCGTCGGCGAGGCGGGCGCGGCGGGTGGCGGCGTCGGGCGCGATCCGGGCCGCCGCCATCATCTCGTCCGCGGCGGGATCGCAGATCCGGTTCGCCTCGCAGGAAAAATGGCGCAGATACCAGCTTGCGAGCCCCGCCGGAGCGACCTCGTCGATCAGTCGCAAGTCGGCCGGAGCGCCGGCCGGGACCCGCCGGGCCTCCACGCCCACGGCCGCCCAGTCGCGCCGGAGCCGGGCGAAGAGCAGCCGGTACCCCGGCCCGGCCGGAAGCGCGACCCGGACGGTCAGCCGGCCTTCTTCCTGCGCGTCGCGAAGCAAGGCGGCGGCGCGGGCCCGCCGGGCGGGAAGCGGATCCCGGATCCAGGCCGGTGCGGAAACCTGCGGAAGCCCCTCGATGCCCGGCGGGAGCAGCGATTCCCGCGCCTGCAGCCCGGGAACGCCAGCCGCGGCCGCGAGCGCGGCCCGGTCGATGGCCATCGCCAGCGCATGGCGGGTCTCCATCCGGGCGAACGCCCCTTCGGGCGCGGTGAAGGCCAGTCCGAACATGCCGGCCGCCGGATCGAAGAGGAGCTGCGCCGCCGGCGCTCCCACCGCCCGCGCCAGCGGCAGGTCGCCCAGCGTTCCGCCCAGCACGAGGTCGGCCTCGCCCTCGTCGAACCGCGCCGCCGCAACCGCCGCGCCGTCGCCGCGAAGGAGGAGCGGCGGCCGCGCTTCGCCCTCCTCCGCCTCGCCGTCCGCCGGCGCCAGGCGGACGGATCCGTCCGCCTGCTTCTCCGCGCGGTAGGGGCCCGAGCCTTCCCCGTCCCGGACGATCGCCATCTCGGGCTGGGCCAGCAGCTGCAGGAAATTGGGCCGGGGCGATTTGAGGCTGATCTCGAGCACGTCGTCGGTCATCGCGACGATCTCGTCCACTGCCCCAAGGATCGGCTTGAGCGGGTTGCGGCTTGCCGGCGCGGTGGCGGCGCGAAGCCGCGCGACCACCTGCTGCGCCGTGATCCGCCCCCCGCGCCAGTTCGCCTTGCCGAGCCTGAAGGTGTAGCGCAGCCCGTCGTCGGAAACGATCCAGCGCTGCGCCAGCGCCGGCTCGATCTCGCCCCCCGCGTCGAAGCGCACCAGCCCCTGCGCGGTCGCCTCGAGCATGAGCGCGGAGGGCGTGTCCAGCGGGTCGCGGTTCGGGTTGGGCGCGAGCGGGCTGCCGCCGATCGCGCTGATCGCGATCGGGCCCGTCGATTGCTCTCCGCACGCGGCGAGGAGGAGGCTGGCCGCGAACAGCCGGAAGAGCGGGAGGCGCCGAGTCACCATCGCCGACAGCCTAGCCCAGCCGCTAACCATCGTCATCCCGCCCCACCCGTCATCGGGGCGAAAGCCGGGACCCGGGGCGGACAGCCGCCGGCGCCCTTCACCCGATGAGGCCCCGTCTTTCGCCGCGGTGACGCGAGCCGCCTTTACCCCACCTTCATCATTCGCCCCCTACGGTCGTCAATTGCACCGGGATCGATGGCGATGAACCAGTTCAAGACACGCAGGTCCGGCCGCACGCCCGTCGAGGGCCTGACCCAGCTGCGCTCGCAAAGCTGGTACAGCATCGAGGTCCGGATGTGCGACGTCTCGACCAGCGGCTTCAAGGCCGAATGCCCGGCGCCGGTGCGCATCGGCAGCTACGTCTCGCTCGACGTGCCGGGGATCGGCCCAGTCCACGCCCAGGTGCGCTGGCAGCTCGGCCGGGAGATGGGCGGCATGTTCGTCGATCCGATCAGCCTGCACCGCTGCGAATGGACCGCGGTGCCGGCGGAGCCTCCTCTGAGCGGCGCCTGAGGCCGTGGCGCTGCTCTCCGCCTTCAACTGACTGACGTCGCGCTCGACCGAAGATCGGCTTGAGCGGCGGCCGGACGATCCGGCCTGGATTGAAGCGCAGCCCGGCCGAAGGCCGGGAGATTTCCAGCCGGCCCGGTCATTCCTCCAGCCCGCGTCCGCCGACGTGGCGCCGGCCGCCCGTGACCAGTCCAGCTCCAGCGAAAGCTCTGCTTGGCTGCGCTTGCGAGGCTAAGCCGCGCACGGAAATCATGGCTTTTTCCCTGATCTGCAGACGACTGAGTCGGTGCTTACACAAAACATATAGACTCTTCATGGATGCAGGAGTATTTTTCACGCAATCCCGAGTCGATTTTTGTAATCCGGCGCCGGAATAGAATCCATAAGCGCCAGCGCGGTGTACTGGTTCGTTGATAAACGTAGTTATGACTCAGTAACGCGAAGGCGTTATTGAGAATGCTGACGGCTATTCAATGTAAATCGTACTATTTGGGGGCACGTCATGGCAAAATACTCGGCTATTCTGATGCAAGCTCGTGGCCTGATGCAAGTGGCGGGGGCGCGCTCTGGGCGGTCGCGCCGTGCGGCGGGAGCCGCGGCGGCGCTGCTCTGTGCCGGCGCGACCGCTGCGCTGACGCTAGCCGGCAGCGGCGGGGCTCAGCCCAGAGGTTCGGGCAACGCTCAGGCCGTTCCAAACCCGAACGCCACGGCGATCGTGCCCGATCAGTATATCGTCGTGTTCGGGCCTCGCGAGGCCCGGGGTGCGCGGGTGGGGACGGCGCAGGCGCGCGTCGCGGCGGCGCAAAGCCAGGCGGCCGAGGCGCTTGTCAGGCGGCTCGGCGGAACTGTGAATTTCCGCTACAGGTCGGCCATTATCGGCTTCAGCGCCAAATTGACGCCGGCCGCGCTTGAAGCGGTTCGGGCCGTGCCCGGCGTGGCCTGGATCGAGGCCGACCAGAGGGTCTCGATCGATGTTGTCCAGACCCCGGCGACGGCGGGTCTCGACAGGACCAGCGAGCGGACGCTCCCGCTCAACAATAAATTTACCTACAGCGCGATGGGGCAGGGGGTGCATGCCTATATCATCGATACCGGCATCTTCGCCGGCCATTCGGAATTCCAGGGCAGGGCCAGCGGCGCCTCCTTCACCGCCATCAGCGACAATAATGGGGCCAACGACTGCCATGGCCATGGAACCCATGTCGCGGGCACCGTCGGCGGCAAGGATTATGGGATCGCCAAGCAGGTTCAGCTGCATCCTGTCCGCGTATTGGGTTGCACCGGCTCCGGAACCTGGGCGGGCGTGATCGCGGGCATCGACTGGGTGACGAACGAGCGCGTGGCGAACAATCTCCCGTCGGTCGCCAACATGAGCCTCGCCGGACCGGCCTCGGCCGCGGTCGACGCCGCCGTAGTCAATTCCGTCGCCGCCGGAGTCACTTATGCCGTAGCCGCGGCGAACAGCCATGCGGACGCCTGCAATGTTTCGCCGGCCCGGATTCCGGACGCCATCACCGTCGGTGCGGTCGATCCCACGAACGACACCATCGCCGGCTTCTCCAATTTCGGCACTTGCCTCGATCTGTTCGCGCCCGGCGTGAACATCACCTCCGCCGGGATAGGCGGTCAGCAAACCAGCATCAGCTCCGGCACATCCATGGCCTCGCCCCATGTCGCGGGAGTGGCCGCGCTGGTGCTGGGCCTGAATCCCGCGACGACTCCGGCCAATGTCTGGATCGCGATCGACAATGCCGCGAGCGTCCCTGGTAACCACGCCAGCTATAGCTGGAACGGCATCAGCGGCCCGTTGTTCGGTTCGCCGAACAAGCTGCTTCACTGGGGTTCCGCGGCGAGCGACGGCTTCATGGACGGCGATCCTCACCTGACCACCGTCGATGGGACAAAATATGATTTTCAGGGCGCGGGCGAGTTCATCTACCTGCGCGATCAGGCGGGGATGGAGATCCAGGTCCGCCACACGCCGGTGCAGACGGCGACGCGTCCGGGCTTCGCGGACCCCTATACCGGGCTGTCGACCTGCGTCAGCGTCAATTCGGCGGTGGCCGCCCGCGTCGGCACCCATCGAGTGACTCTTCAGCCCAATCTAAGCGGCAATCCCGACCCGTCCGGCCTTCAGTTGAGGATCGACGGCGCCGTGCAGGCTCTTACCCCGGAGGGGACGAACCTCGGCGCCGGCGTCGTCAGGCGCGCGGGCGCGAACGGCATGGAAATCGAGTTCGCCGACGGCGCCCGTCTCGTCGCCGTCCCCGGCTGGTGGCCGGCGCAGCAGCTCTGGTACCTGAACGTCGACATATACCAGACGACCGCGAGGGAGGGCCTGATCGGCGCCAGGCCGGCGGGAAGCTGGCTCCCGGGCCTGCCCGGCAACGGGTCGGTCGGAGCGATGCCGGCCGCTCTGCCCCAGCGCTATGCGGTGCTCTACGGGCGGTTCGGAGAGGCGTGGCGGGTGACGGGGCGAAGCAGCCTGTTCGACTATCGGACCGGGACTTCGACCGCGACCTTCACCAACCGCGCCTGGCCGACGCTGAGCGGGTCCTGCCTCATCCCGCGCGCCCCGGCTCCACCCGCGAGGCCGATCGACCGCCGGGAGGCGGAGCGGCTGTGCAGCGTCCTTCCGGACCGCCGCCGGCGCGCCGATTGCATCTTCGACGTGGCCGTGACGGGCGAGCGCGGATTCGTCCGGACCTATGCGATCAGCGAACAGCTGCGCTCCGGCCCGAAGGACGAGGTCCGCCTCGACGACCCGGTCCCGGAGCGCCGGCCCTAGCCTTCAGCGGGGCGGCGCGCCGGGCCACCTGGTGCGGACGGCGGGACTCGAACCCGCACGCCCCGAGGGGCAGAAGATTTTAAGTCTCCGGCGTCTACCGGTTCCGCCACGTCCGCACCCCCCGGCAATGCCATGATCGGAGCGGCCGCGAAAGCGGGTTGCTGGCGGGCGACGGCGCGCCGAAGCGGCGACTCTGCTTCTACGTCGTGCCCTTTGCGCCTTTGCGCTTTCTCTCAAGATCGGCTGCCGAGGCGTCGGTCCTGCAACAGCGAAACTGGACCGCGTGCAAAGCGCACACGCGCCGGTGCATCCGGCGTCGATCCTTCGGGCGGCGTGCCGGGTTGTTGTTGAAAGAGAAGGCACGAAGGCGCAAAGGCACGACGTAGGAAAGGATAGGCTGCCGCTTTGCGACGGAAGGCCGGCCGCCGCTCAGACGTTCAGGCGCTCGCGCATTTCCTTGCCGGGCTTGAAATAGGGGACTCGCTTCGCGTCCACGTCGACGGCGTCGCCGGTGCGCGGGTTGCGGCCCTTGCGGGCGTCACGCTCCCGGGTGGAGAAGGCGCCGAAGCCGCGAAGCTCGACGCGGCCGCCGCGCTGAAGCTGCTCGGTGATCGAATCGTAAAAGGCGGAAACCACCCGCTCGATCTCCTTGCCGGTGAGATCGGGATGATCATCGCAAAGCATCTGCACGAGCTCGGAACGGATCACTGCTTCCCCCAAGGTAAGATCTGCGGCCAGTGCGGATACTGCCTTGCCCCCAACGCATGACCCGCTAACCCAGGTTAAATCGCAATTTTACACCGAACGCAATATCCCAGGTTGGAAAAAGCGAGGAAAATTCGGCTCTTGCCGCAGATAGGGATCGATCGGTCGAATGGGCGGGCCGCGCCGCGACCCGCCCGAATCGGTTAGTCCTTGGCCTTGTTTTTCAGCGCTTCCCCAAGGATGTCGCCAAGGCTGGCTCCGGAATCCGACGATCCGTACTGGGCAACCGCCTGCTTCTCCTCGTGGATCTGGAGCGCCTTGATCGAGAAGTTGGGCTTCTTGGAGCGGTCGAAGCCGATCACCAGGGCGTCGAACTTCTGCCCGACCTGGAAGCGCTCGGGCCGCTGCTCGTCGCGGTCGCGGCCGAGGTCGGTGCGCTTGATGAAGCCCGTCGCCCCGTCGTCGCCGACCTGGACCTCGAGCCCGCCGTCGCGGACCTCGAGAACGGTCACCGTGACCGTCTCGTTCTTGTTCACGCCGCCGCCCGCGGCCGCGGTCCCGCCCTTGGCGACCCCGCCGCGCTCCAGCTGCTTCATGCCGAGGCTGATGCGCTCCTTCTCGACGTCGACGTCGAGGACGACCGCCTTCACCATCTCGCCCTTGCGGTGAAGGTTCAGCGCCTCCTCGCCGGTCACGCCCCAGGCGATGTCCGACATGTGGACCATTCCGTCGACGTCGCCGTCCAGGCCGATGAACAGGCCGAACTCGGTCGCGTTCTTGACCTCGCCCTCGAGCTCGGTGCCGACCGGGTGGGACGCGGCGAAGGCCTCCCACGGATTGGCCTGCGCCTGCTTGAGGCCGAGGCTGATGCGCCGCTTCTCCTCGTCGACCTCGAGCACCGCGACGTCCACTTCCTGCGAGGTGGAGACGATCTTGCCCGGATGGACGTTCTTCTTGGTCCAGCTCATCTCGGAGACGTGGACGAGACCCTCGATGCCGGGCTCCAGCTCCACGAACGCGCCATATTCGGTGATGTTGGTGACGCGGCCGGTGAATACGCCGTCGATCGGGTATTTGGCCTGCGCCTGCTTGAGGCCGAGGCTGATGCGCCGCTTCTCCTCGTCGACCTCGAGCACCGAGACGTCCACTTCCTGCGAGGTGGAGACGATCTTGCCCGGGTGGACGTTCTTCTTGGTCCAGCTCATCTCGGAGACGTGGACGAGGCCCTCGATGCCCGGCTCGAGCTCGACGAAGGCGCCATATTCGGTGATGTTGGTCACCCGGCCCTTGAACACTCCGGCGACCGGATATTTGGCGCCGGCGCCCTCCCAGGGATCCGCCTCGAGCTGCTTCATGCCGAGGCTGATGCGCTGCGTCTCGCGGTTGATGCGGATGATCTGCACCTTCACCGTGTCGCCGATGTTGATCACTTCGGAGGGGTGGTTGACGCGCTTGTAGGAAATGTCGGTGACGTGGAGCAGGCCGTCGATCCCGCCGAGATCGACGAAGGCGCCGTAATCGGTGATGTTCTTGACCACGCCGTCGACGACCTGGCCCTCGGCGAGGCTCATGATCAGGCCCGAGCGCTGCTCGGCGCGGGTCTCTTCGAGGATGGCCCGGCGCGAGACGACGATGTTGCCGCGGCGGCGGTCCATCTTGAGAATCTGGAAGGCCTGCGGGATGTCCATCAGCGGAGTGACGTCGCGGACCGGCCGGATGTCGACCTGTGAACCGGGAAGGAAGGCGACGGCGCCGCCGAGGTCGACGGTGAAGCCGCCCTTGACCCGGCCGAAGATGATTCCTTCCACGCGGTTGCCGGCGGTGAACTCGGTCTCGAGCTTGTCCCAGGCGGCTTCGCGGCGGGCGCGGTCGCGCGACAGCATCGCTTCGCCCTGGTGGTTCTCGACCCGGTCGACGAAGACGTCGACGACGTCGCCGACGGCGATCTCGGCCTTCTGGCCCGGAGCGGCGAACTCGCGCAGCGAAACCCGCCCTTCCGACTTCAGCCCGACGTCGATCACGGCCATGTCGTTCTCGATCGCGGTGACCGTCCCCTTGACGACCTTGCCCTCGAAGCCCTCGTTCTCACCGCCGAGGGTCTCGTTCAGAAGTTTCGCGAAATCGTCGCGAGTCGGCATCGCCGCAGTAGCCATAAGATCGATATTCCTTCGTTTGCTTTTATTCCGGCCAGGGGTTGTCTCCCCCGGTCTTCAGAACGTTTCCGCCGCGCCCGCCTCATGCGAAACGCGGCATCCATCGGGCGAGCGAAAGTGGAGGATGGCCCTCACCCGGACTGCTTTCGCAATCGTCCCTCTCCCTTGAGGAAGAGGGGGGTCAGAAAAGCAAAAAGGCGCGACAGGGGTGGGCGTTTCGCCTCTACCTCCCGCGCGCTGAGCCTTAGCCGAGCCTCCACAGGCGCTTAGCCGCCCGCTGGACGGGGAGGGATATAGGGGAGAGCGCGCAGAGGGGCAAGCGGGTTTGGGCAGGGGTGGTCATGCGGCCGAGGCCATCCGCTGAACGGTCCAGACGATATGAAATTTCGACATCATACCTGCACGACCTGAAACCCAGCCGCTATGCTGAGCGCGCCGGGTTCCAAGATAGCATATTTTTTTCGCTTCTTGTGGGGGCCCTGACGCCCCTTCTTCGTGGCTTTGTGTGCTTTGTGCGAACGACCTCTTTTTTTGTTTCAGGCGAAGGACGCGAAGGACGCGAAGGAGAGATGGGATGCCTCCAACGTGTTCTCGCGCGGGCTTCCAAGCGCCTTCGATGTTCGCTATTTGTTCTCATATGGAGGAGCGAATCACCGTCACGAGGGCCGAGCTGGCCGGAGCCGTCCGGGTATGGCTTCGAGTGATGCCCAAGCATATCTGGCGGGCGCTGGAGAAATACCAGATCGCGGCGCTCGAGAAGCGGCAGGATCCCGAGGAGGAGCCGAAGGTCCATGCCGCGGTGGCGGAGCATATCGCCGGGCATTTCGAGCGGGCGAACTGGGAGATCAGCCGACCGCGGCCGCGGGACCTTGGATCGCCGCCGCCCTGGCGCGGAGGTGGCTAGGCGAGCTTGTGCCCGGCGGAGAGGCCGTGGACGGTCCTGCGGAGGCCGGCTTGCGGGAGGGCTGGAAGCGGCCGGCGGCGAAGGATCGCCGCGGAGGAATATGGGGGCCGGAACGCCCGTGGAAGCAAACGAACCGAACCCCCCCCGTGCGGAAGGAAGCCATTCCACCGTGCGGATGAAACATCCATTAGCAGACTGATCCGCCGCGAGTCCAGCGCCATTGTGCGGGCGCGATGAAAAAGGTGAATGAAAACAACATTGAACCGCGCCGGGCGCCCTTGCGAGGCGGCATTGAGGAAGGTCCGAAAATGGATTTACCCCGATTCTCGCCCTCGCCGGCCGCGGGGATCGGCGCGCCCGCGTTTCCCCATTGAAGCCCAGGCTTGCCCGGCGGCCGACAAGGCCAAGGCGCCCGGGCTTCCGGGGATCGGGTTCCTTCGGCAGCGGGGCAGGGGCGGGTTTACGCGAACCCGGGGCCTTTGCCGCCAGCGCCGCCGGCGCCGCGCTCCCCGGGCGGCGGGGCGGGGCCGACCGCGGCCACCCGCGCCGCGCCCGGTGGAGCGCAGGTGAACGGCGACTGTCAGGGCCGTTCAGGCGCTCATCATTCCGGATCCTGCAAAGACCCGCTCGCCCACCACGGCCGGCGCGGCGTTCGACGATGTATGTCGCGCGCCGGCCCGGACGGGCCCCTCCAGTTGCTTAACGGGGGCGGGGCCGGCATCCGCAAGCACGGGTGCCGGCCCCGACTTATTTGCCGAACCTACGGCCGCCGGTCGCGCGGGTCGACATGGACCCGGTGGTCGTTGTTCTTCCTCAGCCCGAGCAGCCCGGCGAGGCCGAGCAGCCCGAGCAGCCCCCATTTGCCGCCGTCGCCGTCGCCCTCGTCACGCTCGCCCTCCGCCACCGCGTTCGCCGGACCGCCGTCCGCGCGGTCCCGACGCCGCCCTTCGCGCTCGGCGTCGGCGTCGGCGGCCGCGTTGGCGAGGGCCCCGGCCTGCGCCTGCACGTCATTGGCCTGCTCGGCGATGTCCTTGGCCTTTTCGGCGAGGTCGTCCTGGGCCCAGGCGGGCGCCGAAAGAGCGAAGATGGCGGCGGCCGCGAGCGCGATCCGAACGGGCGATTTGCGCATGAATTTCCTCCTGTTGCACCCGGCGTACAGGCCGGGCGCCGTTCCAACGGGCGAGGGCGCTCGACTGTTCCGGAGGCGAAAGGGAACCCGCAGCGGCAGCATTGCGTCTGCTCCCGACAGCCGGGAAAGGTTCTCCGCATGCCGCTAACCGCCATCGCGCTCAATTGCAGCCTCAAGCGCAGCGGGGGGGAGGAATCCTCGACCGACAAGATGATCGGACTGCTCGTTTCGGAGCTCAGGAAAAAGGGGGTGGAGTTCCGCGGGACGATCCGGATCGCCGACCATGAGGTGAAGCCGGGCGTGACGTCCGACGAAGGGCAGGGTGACGAGTGGCCGGAGCTGAGGCGACGGATCCTCGAGGCGGACATCCTCATCTTCGGGACCCCGATCTGGATGGGCCAGATGTCGAGCCTCGCCAAGAGGGTGGCGGAGCGGATGGACGCCTTCATCTCCGAGACCGACGGCAAGGGCCGGATGCCGAGCTTCGGCAAGATCGCTCTGGTCGCGGTGGTCGGCAACGAGGACGGCGCCCATTGCGTCTCCGCCCAGCTCTACCAGGCTTTGTCGGACACGGGCTGGACGGTGCCGGCTCTGGCCACGGCTTACTGGGTGGGCGAGGCGATGGGCGGAGTGGACTTCCGGGATTTGCCCGCGATCCCCGACAAGGTTCTGGAGACGGCCGCGATGGCGGCGGGCAACGCGGCGCATCTGGCGGAGATGCTGAAGGGGAGGCCTTATCCGGGGGTAGAGGGGAGCTAACGGACGAAAGCGCGGCGGAGCGGCCGCTTATGGTTCACACAAAGGCACGAAGTCACAAAGGCGCTCTGCTCCGTCATTCCGGCGAAGGCCGCAATCCATGAACCCGGACCGGTGCGAGCTTCCCGGCGGCGGTGACCATAGATCCCAGCCTTCGCCGGGATGACGGGAGTGGCAAAGTAAACGGTGACAGTGTCCATTTAGGAGGCGCAGGCGGCCCGGGCGCCGCGTTTGACGGGCGCAAGCGCGGCGGAGCGGCCGCTTATGGTTCACACAAAGGCACAAAGTCACAAAGGGGCTCCGCTCCGTCGCTCCGGCGAAGGCCGGAATCCATGAACACGGGCGGCGGGAACTGGCCGGCGGCGGTGTTCATGGATCCGGATCAGGCCCGGGATGACGGGGAGGGGCGGGGCTTCCGCTCCGGCTCCGACCGCTCGACGGCCTCGCCGGTTCGCAATGAACGCCGCCGCCCATTGACGCCGCCGCCGTCTTGTCCGACAAATCGCGGCCGCTCGAAGGGGAAATCATTGGCCAGTCTGGAGCTTAGCAACGTCAGCAAGGCCTATGGCGAGACGATCGTTCTGGACGACGTCTCTCTGACCATGGAGACGAAGGAGTTCGTCGCCTTCCTCGGGCCCTCCGGATCGGGCAAGTCCACCCTGCTTCGGATCATCGCCGGACTGGAAACGGCGGACGCGGGCGAGATCCGGCTGGAAGGGGAGCGGATCGACCAGCGGCGGCCGGGGGAACGCGGCGTGGCGATGGTGTTCCAGCATTATGCGCTCTATCCGCACATGACGGTGCGCGAGAACATGGCGTTCGGGCTTCGCAACGCGAAGGTGCCGAACGACGAGATCGAGGCTCGGGTGGCCGAGGCGGCGCGGGTGCTCGAGATAGAAAGCCAGCTCGACAAGAAGCCCGGGCAGATGTCGGGCGGCCAGCGCCAGCGGGTCGCGATCGGGCGGGCGATCGTCAAGCACCCCAAGCTGTTCCTGCTCGACGAGCCCTTGTCCAACCTCGACGCCGCGCTGAGGATGCGCACCCGGGTCGAGCTCGCGCAGCTTCGCCAGCGGGTGGACGCGGCCTTCATCATGGTCACCCACGACCAGGCCGAGGCGATGACGCTCGCCGACCGGATCGTGGTGATGAACGACCGGGTGATCCAGCAGGTCGGAGCGCCGATGGAGATCTACGCCCGGCCGGCCAACACCTTCGTCGCGCGCTTCGTCGGCTCGCCGGCGATGGCGCTCGCGCCGGCGTCGCTGGTGGAGAGCGGCGGCGGCTTCGCCCGGGTGAGGCTCGGCGACGGATCGGAGGTGGAGACTCGCGTTCCCAGGGCCGGGCTTCCGGCCGACGGGCCGCTCCAGATCGGGCTTAGGCCCGAGAGCGTCCGGGTCGCCGGCGGCGGCGCCAGCGGAACGGCGGCCAAGGTCGAGCTGGTGGAGCGGCTCGGCGAGCGGACCCTGATCTATGCCCGGCTCACCGACGGGCAGGCGATCACCGCCGAGGACGAAGGGTTGAGCCGCGTCAGGATCGGAGAGACGATCGGCCTCAGGATCGAGGGCGGATCGGCCCACCTCTTCGGCCCGGACGGGATCGGCCACCATGCCGAGGCGCAGGCCGAATGACGGGGGCATGCCTCACAAATCCTCTCCGGCTTTCCGCGGGAGAGGGGGGACCCAAGCCGAAGGCTTGGGGGGTGAGGGTCTCGCTGAGTCCGGTGTGCAGACCCTCACCTCGCACCGCTTCGCGGCGGGCCCCTCCTCTCCCGCGAAAAGCGGGAGAGGGAAAAATGCGGGGCCTCTGAATGTCGACACAAGCCCGGCGCCGCGACTGGGGCGGGATGCTTTTCGTCCTGCCCTTCCTCACCGCCTATGTCGTCATCCTCATCTATCCCCTGCTCAGGGGAATGGCACTCAGCATGCAGCGGGTCGACCTGTTCGGCGGCGGCACCTTCATCGGGCTCGACAATTACGCGCGGCTGTTCGCCGACGACACCTTCGTACGCTCGATCCTCAATACCTTCCTGCTCGCCTTGATGATCGTTCCGCTGCTGACGGTGCTTGCGCTGGCGCTCGCCCTCGCCCTCAACCGCGCGACCCGCGGAGCCGCGATATTCAGGGGCGTGTTCTTCTCCTCCTCGGTCCTGTCGGTGACCATCGTCACACTGATCTGGCGCTTCGTGCTGGCGCCGGACGCGGGGCTGCTCGGCGAGACGGCGCAGGCGATGGGAGCCGAGCCCATCCCGTTCCTCAGCCACCCGACCTGGTCGCTCTGGGCGCTCGCCATCGCGACCATCTGGTGGTCCATCGGCCTCCCGATGATGCTGTTCCTGGCCGGCCTGCAGCAGATTCCGGGCGATGTCTACGAAGCCGCGGCGCTCGACCGGGCGAGCCGCTGGACGACGCTTCGGCGGGTGACCCTGCCGGCGCTGAAGCGCACCGTCGTCCTCGTCGTCATGCTCCAGACGGCGGCCCAGCTCCAGATCTTCGGCCAGGCGCAGCTCCTGACCGGCGGCGGCCCGGCCGGCGCGACCCGGACGATGGTGCTGTTCATGTTCGAAGCCGCTTTCGGCCGCTGGGAGCTGGGCTATGCGACGGCCGCGGCGGAGGTGCTGTTCCTGCTCATCGTGCTGATCACGCTCACCCAATATGTCACCACCATGCGCGGATCGGAGGACGAGCGTGGGCGGTAGGGTGTATCCACATCAAAATCCTCCCCTGCATTTGCAGGGGAGGGGGACCATGCGGAGCATGGTGGAGGGGTTCTTCGGTCTCCGTAACGCCCCTCCACCACCCTTCGGGTGGTCCCCCTCCCCTGCAAATGCAGGGGAGGATTTGAAGAGAGCGAGGCTGAATGTCGGAACAGCCTAGCCAAAGCCGATGGCACCCGCTGACGCTGCTGGCGATCCTGCTTGCGGCGCTGGTGATGCTGGCGCCCTTGATCTGGACCCTACTGCTCTCGCTCAAGGCCAACGAAGCATTGATCGGCAACAGCGGAGCGGCGCTGTCGCCGCCCTACACGCTCGAGAACTACCGCTCGATCCTTCAGGGGAACCAGGTGTTCCGCTGGCTGGTCAACAGCCTGATCGTCTCGGGCGGGACGACCCTGGGTGTGCTCGTCCTGTGCAGTCTCGCCGGCTACGGCTTCGCCCGGCTCGAATTCCCGTTCCGGCGAACGCTCTTCATCTTCGTCCTGCTCGGCCTCGCCATTCCCGAGCAGGCGGTGATCCTTCCGCAGCACCAGCTGTTCGCGGAGCTGAGGCTCCATAACTCCTATCCCGGGCTGATCCTGCCCGGCCTCGCGGGACCTTTTGGCGTCTTCTTCATGACCCAGTATATGCGCGCCATCCCGAAGGATCTGGACGAGGCGGCGATGCTCGACGGGGCGTCGCGGCTGAAGCTGTTCTGGAAGGTGCTGCTTCCGCTCACCCTTCCGGCTCAGGCGACGCTCGGGGTGTTCACCTTCCTGGGGACGTGGAACGCTTATTGGTGGCCGCTCATCTCCGCGACCCGGAGCGACATGTACACGCTCACCGTCGGTCTCGCCGCGGCGCAGATGAACTATGCCCAGACGTCGGGCCTGGGCTTCCTGATGGCGCAGGCGGTGTTCGCCTCGATCCCGATCTTCATCGTCTACATATTGTTCCAGAAGCAGATCGTTCGGGCGATGGCCGGGACGGCGGTGAGATGAGGGGGTTTTCGCGCCGCTATTTCTCCTCTCCCGCTTTTCGCGGGAGAGGGGGGACCCAAGCCGGAGGCTTGGGGGGTGAGGGTCTTGCCGACTCCGAGGTACAGACCCTCACCTCCCACCGCGTCGCGGCGGGCCCCTCCTCTCCCGCGAAGAGCGGGAGAGGGAGAAGGTTGGGCCTTCTCCTTTCCTTTGCTGGCCTCGCGCTTGCAAGCTGCGGCGAGGGCGGCGGCAAGGACGGCCGCGCGGAGATCTACCTGCAGCGCTTCTTCGGCGAGTGCGGGGCGCAATATGGCGGCGCCACGGACGTGTCGAAGGTGGAGGGCGAGTGCGGGATCGTCACGGCGATGATCAACAAGTTCAACGCCAACAATCCGGACGTCCACGTCAGCAGCAACGTCGTCGCCTGGCCGGGCTATCCGCAGCTGTCGGCGCAGATGGCGGCGAGGGACCCGCCGGACCTCGTCACAATGCACACGGGCATGATCTCGGACTATGCGGCGGAGGGGCTTCTGGAGCCGATCGAGCCCTATCTGGCGGAGGCCGGAATCGCCCCTTCGGCGCTGACCGAGGCGAGCCGCGGCGCGGTGACGATCGGCGCCCGGATCTACGGCCTCCCGTTCGACACCCACGGCGGCCTCTTCCACATCAACACCAGGCTGTTCGAGCAGGCCGGGCTGATGAAGGACGGCAAGCCGGTCCTTCCCACCTCTCCGGAGGAGATGATGGCGCACGCCCGCCAGTTCACCCGGCGGACCGGCAAGCCGTACATCATCCAGAGCCTGGTGGGCGACAACGCCTATGCCGCCCGCAACCTCTACACCTACCTCCTCGCCCAGGACGCGGTGCTGTTCCCGACGCCCAGGAGCATCCGGCTGCGGACGCCGGAAGCGGAGCGGATCGTCGACTTCTTCCGCGCCGTCACCGAGTCCGGAACGAGCACCCGCAACCAGGACACGCCGGCGGCCATCGCCAGCTTCATGTCCGGGGAGGGCGGCATCTACCCGACCGGGACCTGGATGATCGGCCAGTTCGAGGCGGAAGCGAACACGCCGGGGCGGCCGCTCTTCAAAGGCTATACAGTCTTTCCCTATCCCCGGCTGTGGGGCGAGGAGGTGAGCTATGTCAGCGGGCACGCCTGGGTCGTGCCGAAGCGCGAGCGGACCCCCGAGCAGCGGCGGGCGATCGGCCGCTTCTTCCGCTTCGTCGCCGAGCATGGCTTCGACTGGGCGCGCACCGGCCACCTTCCCGCCTTCAAGGCGGTGGTCGAAAGCCCGGCGTTCAAGGCGCTGCCCCATCGAAGCAACATCGCTCCGGTGGCCAACACGGGGCGGCCGCTCCCGGGCGGGGTGCAGCGGCAGAACGCGATCGAGGGGCTGGTCGGAGAGGAAGTGGCGGCCGCCTTCAACGGCCAGAAATCGACGAAGCAGGCGCTCGCCGACGCGGAGCGGCGGGTGAACGAATTGCTGGCGGGGCTGGATTGAGGCTTCCGCTGGGATCGGCTATGATAACTATTATCAGGGAGCCGAATAAAGGCATTCGAGCATGGCGAGCAGCGTCAATCTGGGGGAGCAGCTGGAAGCCTTCATCGACGAGGCGGTGAAGAACGGCCGCTACGGTTCGCGCAGCGAGGTGCTCCGCGAGGGGGTGCGTCTGGTTCAGGAGCGCGAGGCGAAGTGGGCCCGCTTCGAGGTTGAGATTCGCAAAGGCCTCGACTCCGCCAATCGGGGCGAGTTGATCCCGGCCGAAGAAGCGTTCGCCGAGCTGGATCGATACATTGAGGACGTGATTGCGAGGCAGGCCCGCGACGAAGCGGCGTGAAAGTCTCGCTAACTCCCAACGCGCTCGCAGACCTAAAGGAGATCGGCCGCTGGATCGCGCGGGACAGTCCGGTCCGCGCCCGCAGCTTCGTCCAGGATCTGACCGCTGCGTCCATGTCGCTCGGCCGACATCCCCGACGCTTCCCTGTCGTGCTTCGGGAGGGAGTATCGGACGTCCGGAAGCGAGTTCATCACGGCTATCTGATTTTCTACCGGGTCGAGGCCGAGGCGGTCCAGGTCATCCGGATCGTTCAAGGCTCTCGAGACTGGGCGGAGCTTTTCGGAGTGAACGAGCAGGACTCCAAGGACCCGCGGTCAGGCCTCTCCTAGGCTTTTGGCCTCTCCTCCACCGCCCGGATCGCCGCCGCGATCGCCTCCTCCACGCCCATTTCGCTCGTATCGAGGAGCACCGCGTCCTGCGCCCTGACCAGCGGCGCCGCCGCGCGGCCCATGTCGCGTTCGTCTCGGGCCCGGATGTCGAGGAGGACGTCTTCGTAATGGACGGACAGGCCCATCCGGGTGAGCTCCTCGAAGCGGCGGCGGGCGCGGACTTCGGGTGTGGCGGTGACGAAGAGCTTGGCTTCGGCTTGCGGAGCGATGACGGTGCCGATGTCGCGGCCGTCGAGCACCGCCCCGCCTTCGCGGGCCGCGAAATCGCGCTGCCGTTCGGCCAGAGCGGCGCGCACCAGCGGATAGGCCGAGATACGCGACGCGATCCCGCCGGCGGCCTCGCTCTTGAGATCGGGGTCGGAAAAGTCGGTCTGCGAGAAATCGCAGGCGCGGGCGGCGGCGAACTCGCTTTCGGGATCGCCGCCGAAGCGAAGCAGGTTGAGCGCGACCGCCCGGTAGAGGAGGCCCGTATCCATGTGCGGCAGCCCGTAATGGCGTGCCAGCGCCTTGGCGATCGTGCCCTTGCCGCTCGCGGCGGGACCATCGACGGCAATGATCATGCGCTGCGGTCTACTTCGCGGGCGGCGCGGTGAGAAGGGCCTTGAAGCGCTCGCGCGCCTCCCGGCGGATCTTCGGCCAGTCTTTCGCCGGTTTCAGCGCCAGCGGCGGCGGCTTCTTGTCGAGCGCGCTCGAATAGGCGGACAGGCCCGAATAGCAGACCCACCACGGCCCGGTGTCCCCCGGCATCGCCGCCTCGCGCTCCAGTGCGAACTCCACCGCCGCCTTCGTCTCCGCGGAACCGGCCCTCGCCACCGCGTAATGCAGATCCCGCATCACGACGCTGTCCCACGCCGCCACCGCCTCCATCGCACCGGGGTCCGAGCAGCGGGCGGAATCGTAAGTCATCCGAAGCCGCGCAAGCATCCAGTAGCCGCGCGCCTTGTCGGCGGACATCGGCGCGATTCGCCGCGCCAGCTCGTACAGATAGGGCGTCGGCAGGCTCGATTGCTCCCGCTCCAGCCGGGCGGCGACGGCCGGATCGGAGTAGGCGCCGTAGTGGAGCTTGCGGAAATCGTCGGTGAAACCGAAGGCCGGCGGAATGACCGGCGTGTCCAAGGGGCCATAGACCCGCAACTCGGCGCCGCCGGGGCTCGGATGCATCTGATAGCTGGTGACCTTCGCGGTCATCATCGTCAGCATTGGAGAGGCGCGCGGGTCTCCGGCCGCCACCGCCGCATCGAGGATGGCGCGCGCTTTGGCCTCGTCGCGCGGCAGGTAATTGCCCTGGAGGTGGAGGAGCGCGAGCCGAGGGGCGCTTCCGGCCATTCCTCCGGCCATGGCGCGCTCGTACAGCGAGATCGCGCGCGGCACGTCCTGGGCGGTGCCGCGGCCTTCCAGCACCATCGTCGCGAGCAGGTCCATCGCGGCGATATTGCCGCCGGCGGCCGCCTGCTCGAGGTGGCGGACGGCCTTGGGATAATCGGGCGCTAACCGCTCTCCCGTGCCCAGCAGGGTGCCGAGGAGATAGTGGGCGGCGGGGTGGTTTTCGGCGGCGACCGATCGCTCGAGCACGGCGAGGCCCGCGGCCGCCTCCGCCATCGAGGCGGCGCTCATGACGGTCGCCATGGCAAGCTCGATGCTGGCGGCGGTTTCCCCGCGGGCGACGCGCTCGGCGCAGGCGGGACTGGCGGACAGCCTCGCCACGACGACCTCGCGGCAGACCCGGTCGAACTTGATCGCTCCTCGGGTCGCGCCGAACGGCGCCGTCACGTCCGGCGCCGCGACCCTGGGCGCCTGGGCCGCGGCCGGCGAAGCCATGATCAACATCAGCCCGGCCAGCCGGTTCAAGCCCATGGCATTGCTCCTGGATCCTTCGCTCCCGAACCGGCGGCCGCCGCCGGGCCCCGCCTTCCTTCCTCCGCCGCCGCCGCAAGGGCCGCCGCGAAGCCCGGGAAGCTGGTGTCGGCGCAGGACATGTCGACGACCGTTACCGGCTGCCTGCAGCGGAGGCCAGCCACCGCGAAGCTCATCGCGATCCGATGGTCGAGCCGGGGGTCGATCGAGGCTCCGCCGGGAAGCGGGTCTCCGCCGGTTCCGGCGACGGTCAGGCCGTCCTCCGTCTCCAGCGCCCGGACGCCCAGCGCGCGGAGCCCGGCGGCCATGGCCGCAAGACGGTCCGATTCCTTGATCCGAAGCTCGCCCAGGCCGCAGGTCCGGCTGGTGCCGCGGGCGAAGGCGGCGGCGACGAAGAAGATCGGGAATTCGTCGATCATCGCGGGCGCCGCCGCCGCCGGGACGTCGACGGCGCGGAGCTCGGAATGGCGGACGAGGATATCCGCCACCGGCTCACCGCCCGATTCGCGGCGGTTGGAGACGGTGATATCGGCGCCCATCTCGCCGAGCCGCTCGAACAGGCCGGTGCGCAGCGGGTTCATTCCGACGCCCTCGATCGCAAGCTTGGAACCCGGAACGATGAGCGCCGCCACGACGAGGAAGGCGGCCGCGGAAGGGTCGCCCGGCACGGCGAGGTTGCATGGGCTCAGCTCCGCTTCCCCCCGAAGCAGGATTTCCTCGCCTTGGGCGGCGATGTCCGCTCCGAACAGCCTCAGCATCCGCTCGCCATGGTCCCGGGTCGGCACCGGCTCGATGATCCGCGTCAGGCCGGGGATGTTGAGGCCAGCCAGGAGCAGGGCGGACTTCACCTGGGCCGAGGGCGCTTCCATCCGGTGGGTGAGCGGCACGGCAGGGCAACGGCCGCGAACCGTCAGCGGCAGGGTGCCCCGAGCCGACAGGATTTGCGCCCCAAGCCGCCGGAGCGGCGCCGCGACCCGCTCCATCGGGCGCCGCGACAGCGAAGCGTCGCCGGCGAAGTCGGCGCGGATCGGGTGGGAGGCGACGAGGCCCATCAGCAGCCGGGCGGAGGTTCCGCTGTTGCCGAGGTCGAACGCGCGGTCCGGCTGGAGGAGGGCTCCGGCGCCGACTCCGTCGACGGTCCAGGCGGGGCCGTCGCGGGCGATTCGCACCCCCATCGCCGCCAGCGCGGCGGCCGTGGAGCGGACGTCGCCGCCGTCCGACAAGCCTTCGATGCGGCTTCGGCCGCGGGCCATCGCGGCGCAGATGAGGGCCCGGTGGGAAATGGACTTGTCGCCGGGGACCCGGATCGTTCCTCGGAGCGGGCGGCAAGCTCCAAACGCCGTCGGCCGGGGCCCGCTTCGCTCCATGGCCCGGCTTTGACAGCGGCCTGTCTCTGTGGCAAGCGCGCCGCAACCGGTCGGAAGCGGCCGTCATTCCTTTTTTGAGTGGAGACTTTTCACCGATGGTGAAGCCTGAATGGGGCACCAAGCGCACTTGTCCCAAGTGCGCC